>JALEGB010000056.1 GCA_022760355.1 Neomegalonema sp. | reverse complement strand
GTCTTGACCGGGCAATCAGCCCGCTCCGCGCCCGGTGCGCAGCCGAGAACGGGCTAGGAAGCGCTGACGACGCCTGATGAAGGGGTTGCGACCCTAGGCGGTCGAGCCGGGCGCGGAGGGCGCAAGATCGTGAATAACGCGCAGCCATACGTCCGACCCAACCGCGCCTGGCGCGACGTGGCGGCCGTCTATTACAAAGGTCGGCGCGCCGTTGACGCCCATTTCGCGGGCTGTGGCGTCCTCCGCCAAAGCTTCCTCCCGGTCAGAGTCTCCCGCAAGCAGGCGGCGGGTGACATCTTTTTCAAGCCCGCCGGCCGCCGCCGCGTCGATGAGAACGTCATGGTCCGAGATATCGGCGCCGTGGCGGAAATAAAAGTCGAACAAGGAGTCCATCACCGCGTCTTGCCCATCGACCGCAGCGGCCCAGCGCAGCACGCGATGGGCGTCAAGCGTGCTTGGCGTTCGGCTAATCATATCAAACTTGAAGCGGAGCCCCTCCTGCTCGGCTGTCTCCGCAATCGCGCCATAAATCCGCTGCGCGCCCTCCGGGCCGCCGAATTTGGCCTCAAGATAAGCGCGCCGGTCGACGCCCTCCGGCGGCATATGCGGGTTCAACTGGAAGACGCGCCAACGGCGGGCGAAGACCGGGGCGCCATGCTGCGCCTCCGCACGATCCAGCCGCGCTTTTCCGATCGCACACCAAGGGCAAATTGGATCCGAGAAAATATCAAGAGAGATCGTCACGCCCTGTCCTTTTCGTGGGATATGCCGACCCTCTTTTCGCCACGAGTCTCGCAGACTATCAACCATACGATTGCGTGAGAATTCGAGGGGGGAGACGGCGCAACCTGCAGGCGAAAAAAAAGCCCCGACCAACGCCGGGGCAGTCTATTGAGGCAGGTTTCAAACAGGCAAGAAACCTATCGAGCAGTGGCGCTTTCATAGCTTGAGACGACGTGACGTTTCAAGCCAATTCGTGCTTTCTTGCGGCGAACAAGCGCATTTTTAGACAAAAATGCTTGAATTGTCAGAAAACTGTAACAAAGGGGGCTTTTGTGAACATATCGAAGCTAAGCACAGTTTCGCGCGTCACGGCGCTACTGTCGCGCGCACTCTACGCGGCAGCCGGGGCGGGGGCGCTTTGCGTCAACATGGGCAATCCGGCCTGGGCGCAAGCCGATGCGCCGAAACCTTCGCATGGTTTAGCAATGCATGGCGCCCCAGCGCTGGGGCCGGATTTTAGCCATCTCTCCTATGCGGATCCGAGCGCGCCAAAGGGCGGCAAGATCGTGTTTGGCGAAGCGCGTGGTTTTGACAGTCTGAACCCATATGCCGAAACGGGGCGGGCGCCTTGGCATATGAGCCGGATGGTGTTTGAGAGCCTGATGATCCGGTCATGGGATGAGCCATTCACCCTCTACGGCCTGCTGGCCTCAGATGTGACCACGCCGGCGGACCGCTCCTACGTTCAATTCACCTTGCGGCCGGAGGCGAAGTTCTCCAACGGCGATCCGGTGACGGTGGAGGATGTTATTTGGACATGGCGCACCTTGAGCGAAAAGGGACGCCTGAACCTGCGCAGCTACTACAAGCAAGTGGCGCGAGTGGAAAAACGCGGCGCACATGGGGTGCGTTTCGTCTTTCATAAGCCCGATCGGGAACTGCCGTTGCTGATCGGCATGATGCCGATCCTGCCTAAGAATGTGTACGCCAAGCGCGATTTTAGCGCGGGAGATCTGCAGACGCCGATCGGCAGCGGTCCTTACCTGGTCGAGAAGGCCGAGCCCGGCTCCGTCGTTCGCTATCGCCGCAACCCTGACTATTGGGGCTGGAAGCTGCCGGTGAATAAGGGGCGGCACAATTTCGATGTGGTTGAGCATGTGTATTTCGGCGGCTCAGCCATTTTGTTTGAAGCGTTTACGGCGGGCACAGTCGATCTGTACGCCGATAATGATCCTGCGCACTGGGTCAGCGCCTATGACGTGCCGCGGGTTAAAGACGGCCGCATTGTCAAAACGGAAATTCCCCATAGCCGCCCCAGCGGCATGCGTGGGTTCGTGTTCAATACCCGCAAAAAGATCTTCGCTGACCGGCGGGTGCGCGAGGCCATCGCCTTGGCGTTCGATTTCGCCTGGGTAAATAAGCGTTTCCATGGCGGCGGCTATGCGCGGATGCTCAGCACCTTCTCCGGCTCGGTCCTTGGATTTGAAGGCGCCGCAACTGGCCTTGAGCGCGCGCTGCTGGAACCTTTCGCCGCGGCGCTGCCCAAGGGGACGCTGGATACAGGCTGGCGGCCGCCGAAAGGCAAAGGCGATGGCCGCAATCGCCGCAATCTTCGCAAGGCGCGCAAGCTGCTGGAGGCGGCTGGCTATCGCTATGAGAAAGGCAAGCTCGTCGACTCGGCGGGCAAGCCGTTCACCTTTGAAATCCTGCTCAATTCGAAGGGGGATGAGCGTTCGGCTCAAGTACTGAAGGAGGCGCTGAGTAAGCTGGGCGTCGATATGCGCATTCGCAGCGTCGATGGCGCGCAATATCGCGCCCGGCTCGGCGTCTATGACTTCGATATGATCACCTATTATTGGGTGATGAGCCTCTCGCCAGGTCAGGAGCAGCGTTTCTACTGGGGCTCCGCTGGCCGCAAAGCCCCCCAGTCCCGAAACTATATGGGGGTCGCCGATCCGGCGGTGGACGCGATGATTGACGCGTTGCTGGCGGCGAAGACGCGCGAAGAGTTTGAAGCGGCGACGCGCGCCCTCGATCGGGTGCTTTCCAGCGGGATTTACGTGGCGCCGTTTGGCTATTTGAAGAAGGATCTGGTCGCCCACACAAAAGATTTGGCGTTCCCGGCTCGGCCGCCGCTCTACGGCCATGTGTATATTGACACTTGGTGGCGGAAATAATCCGCCACTACTTCTTCTTGGGCGGGAACAATGGACTGCGAGCGGCGGCTTCCGCCGCTTGCCCTGGCGACAGATCATCCGGTCGGGCGGCTGAGCGACGATTGCGGTCTTTCAGCAGCCGATCCTGGCGCGCCTGCCGCTCCTTCGCGGCCTCCGCCGCCGCCGCCGCCGCGCGCTCTTCAACGGTCGGCGGGGTGATCAGACCGGCGGAAATCACAAGCTTGGCCGCCTCTTCGACGGACATATCCAGATAAATGATGTCTTCTTTGGGCACGAACAGCAAAAAGCCCGAGGTCGGGTTTGGAGTTGTCGGCAGGAATACGCTCATCATCTCCCGCCCGTCATAGGCCTTGGCGGGAATTTCCCCTTTGGTTGAGGTGCTCACGAAGGCGACCGCCCATAGGCCTTTGCGCGGATATTCAACAAGGCAGGCGCGTTCGAAGCTGGCGGAACTTTGGCTGAAGATGGTTTCGGCGATCTGTTTCAGCGCATTATAGATCGATCGAATGATCGGCATGCGCTCAACCCAGACTTCGCCGATGCGAATAAGCTCACGTCCGAAGAAGTTTTTCGCCAATGATCCAATGAAAATCAGCGAGAGCAGCAGGACGATGAGGCCGACGCCTGGGACGTAGAAGGGGAGGGCGCTGTCGTCTGGCCAATAGCCGGCTGGTATGAGCGGCTTGAGCTGCGGCAGCACCAAATCATCGATAAGCTCGATCAAAGACCACGCAAGGTACACAGTGATGCCAAACGGCGCCACTACCACAATGCCCGCCAGCAAATTGTTCCGCAGTTGCTGCAAAAAACTGGGGCGGGCGTAGCCGCGCCCGCTATCGGTTTCACCGCTGTTTTGATCCAAGCCCATCTTGCTCATCGCCCCCTCACGCTGGGCGCTGCCGCCTAATATCCAGCGCCTTGATCAACGACATCACTTAGGTTGGCGCCAGATTCGCGGCTTTCAATATGAAAAACAATTCGTTGCGATGCCGTTTCCGGACGTGTGACACTTGCGATATGTGGCGTGATCAGCAAGTTGGGCTGGCTCCAGAACGGATGATCCTGCGGCAACGGCTCGGCGGCGAACACATCGAGGGTTGCGCCGCTCAGATGATCGCGCAACGCGGCCAAGAGCGCGGCGTCATCGATGATCGGGCCCCGCCCTGCATTGATAAGGCACCCCCCCTTCGGCATAGAAGCCAATTCGGCGGCGCCGAGCAGACCTTTTGTTTCAGTTGTAAGAGGCAGAAGACAAACAAGAATTTCGCTTCGTCCAAGAAAGGGGAGCAACTCGGCGGCGCCGGCATAGCCCTCAATCTCAGGAATATTCTTCGGGCGTCTGGACCAGCCGGCCACTTGAAAACCAAGATCGGAGAGCGCCAAAGCGGCAGCGCGTCCGAGCTCGCCCATGCCGAGTATCCCAACCCGCCGATCCCGCGCCAGAGGCGGCGCCAGCTCCGGCGACCAACGTGATTCGACTTGCGCCGCCTGTTGGGCGGGAATGTGCAGATGGTGGCGCATGACATGCCCCACCACATAATCCCGCATACCTTCGGTCAGCCCAGGCTCCACCATCCGCACAAGGGGCGCGTTCGGCAGATTCGCTTGGCCGACGATGGTTTCAACGCCAGCCCATAGCGAAAGGATCGCCTTCAGGTTCCGATAGGCGCTCAGATCGCGCAACGGACCATTAGGGGCGTAGATCAAATAGTCGACATCGTCCGGCGCAATCTGCTCCGGCTCGCGCACCAGCTTGATGTCCACTGACGCCGCAGCAATGGCGCGCTCCAACGCAGGGATCCAAATCTCGCGTTGCGCTGTCGCGCCGGCGAAGAGCGCTGTTGTGGCCATGTCGTGCCCTTTGCAAATCTCTCGGTTCGCACCCTAGCGCTCCGCCGCGCTGTCGCCATGCACCTGGGCGCTGAGCAGCAATCCAAAGGCGAACATCAGGGTCAGCATGGACGTGCCGCCATAGGAGACCAGAGGCAACGGAACGCCGACAACAGGCGCTAACCCCGTGACCATCGCCACATTAATCGCGAAAAAGAAAAAGAAAGTCGCCGCCACGCCGCCCGCAAGCAGCCGGCCGAACATGTTGCCGATTCTAATCGCCGTCAATGTGGCCACAAAGATGATCAGCATATACAGGCTGAGCAGACCAATCCCGCCACGAAAGCCGAATTCTTCCGCAAGAGTCGTGAAAATAAAGTCGGTATGCGCCTCGGGCAGAAAGCGTAAGTGTGTTTGAGAGCCGCGCAGCAGGCCTTTGCCGTCCAGCCCGCCGGATCCAATGGCGATTGTCGACTGTGTGATATGATAGCCGGCGCCGAGCGGGTCCTTCGACGGGTCCAGAAATGTTTCGATCCGCCGATACTGATAGTCTTTCAAAATTTGCCAACTGGCGCCTTTGCTGGCGAAAACCGCCCAAACTCCGGCGCCAACCAGCATGAATACGCCGCCAAAGTACCACCAGGAAACGCCGGCGAGAAACATGACAACGCCTGCGCCGGCCAACAGCAGCATCGTGGTGCCAAGATCTGGCTGCTGAAGCACCAGCGCAGCGGGAACGAGCGCGATCAGTAGCGCGACGGCGACCCAAAACGGGCGTGATACGCGCTCAGGCTCGAGCCAGTGGTAGAAAGCGGCGAGCGCCATGACCAAAGCGATCTTCATCGGTTCTGACGGCTGGATCTGCATGAAGCGCAAATCCAGCCAGCGCTGGGCGCCTTTTCCAGTTTCGCCGAAGAAGTGGGTCAGCACCAGCATGCCGAGGGCGCCGATGTAAAACAGGACCGAGAGGCGTCGCCAAAAACGGATATCGATCATGGCCACTAGCATCATGGCGCCAAATCCGAGCGCGAACAGGATGATCTGACGTTCCGCCCGCCCTTCCAACGTTCCGCCAGCGACGGAATAAAGCATCAGAAAGCCGACCGTCGCCGCCGCGGCGAGCAGGGCCGCGAGCAACCAGTTAAAGCGAAGCAGCTTCTGGCCAATCGAAAGCTCGACCTCTTCGTTAAATCCGCCGCGTCGCATCATCCGATCGCTCCTCGCGCTCACTATTTTGGGGCGTAGCGAACAAGCCGGCTACTCACCCATGATCTTGACTGGGTCAGCGCCGGTCGCCTTGGCTTTTTCGGCTTCTTCCCGAGCCTTGGCGATTTCGCGGCGTAAGTGAACGGGGTAGGCCTCCAGTGGCGGCTGCGGGCCATATAGCGCGCGCATCAGCACATCTCGAGCCACCGGAGCCGCCGCTTTCGACCCGCCGCCGCCATGTTCGACGATCACGGAAATCGCGTAGCGCGGCGTTTTCACCGGCGCAAAGGCGACAAACAGCGCATGGTCGCGCAGGCGCCAGGGGAGGTCGGCGTTCTTTTTAACGCCCGCGGCCCGCTCCTCTTTGCCAATGCGACGCACCTGCGCCGTGCCGGTTTTGCCCGCGAGCGCATTCTCCGGGTCCGCAATGCGAGATCGGAAGGCGGTGCCGCCCGGCTCATTGCTTACCGCAAACATCCCGGCCTTCACAATATCGATCGCATCCTTCGAGACGTCGAGCGGTTCAAACGGCGCGCGCTCAAGCTCCACCCCGTTGATTGCTTTCACGATTCGCGCCTGCACCTGCTCAGCGCCGTTTGCGATCCGCGCGGTCATCACCGCCATCTGCAATGGCGTCATCAGCAAAGCGCCCTGACCGATGCCGACATTCAGCGTTTCGCCGCCATTCCAGCCGCGTTTATAGGTTTTGCGGACCCAATCGCGCGTTGGCAGCAGCCCATCGCGCACGTTTGGAATCTCAAGCTTTGGCGCTTCGCCGACGCCGAATTTCCGTGCGACCTCGGCGATTTTGTCAATCCCGGCCGACAGCGCCGCCTCATAGAAGTAGACATCGCAGGAATTCTTAACGCCGCGCAACATGTCGACGCGGCCATGCCCAGCCCGTTTCCAGCAATGGAAGTACCGATCGCCGAATTTCATGCGTCCAGTGCAGGTAAATGAGGTGCGCGGCGAGATTTTGCCGGCCTCGAGCGCCGCGATCGCCGTGATCATCTTAAAGGTTGAGCCGGGGGGATACTCCCCTGCGAGCGCCTTGTTGCGCAGCGGATCATATTCATCGCGCCGTAGATCGTCCCAATCCCGTTGGCTGATCCCAAAGACGAACTTGTTGGGGTCGTAGGCTGGGCCAGACGCCAGGACGAGCAGATCGCCGGTGATGCAATCCATCACAACCACCGCCGCGCTTTCCTTTTCGATCCGCTTCATTGCGTAGCGTTGAAGCGCGAGATCGATTGTTAGCGTGAGGTCCGACCCAGGATCGCCCTCAATCCGATCGATCTCAGCAACTTCGCGTCCGCCCGCGTTGATTTCGACCCGACGCACGCCGGCTTCGCCGCGCAAGGTCTTTTCGGCGGCAAGTTCGACCCCGGTCTTGCCGATACGCGCGCCCGGCAGCCGCAGCAGGCGATCATCCCCCTTATGCCGCTTGAGATCGCGCGATGTCACCGCGCCGACATATCCGATAACATGGGCGAGCTTGTCGGCCTCCGGGTATGTTCGGACGAGCCCGACATCCAACAAAGCGCCGGGCAACGCCGGCGCGTTCGCATTCAGCCGTGCGAAGGTGTCCCAATCCAGATCTTCTTTGACCAAGACCGGCTTAAACTTCGCCGAGCGCTTAAGCTTACGCCGCAGGCTTTGCACCTCTCGATCCGACAGGCTGGCGAGAGCGCGGAGATCCGCAATTGCTTTTTCCAGATCTTTCGCCTGCTCGCGAATGAAGCTGAGCGTGTAGTTCGGTCGATTTACCGCGAGTGGCGCGCCGGCGCGGTCAAAGATTTCCCCCCGTTCCGGCGCAATCGTCTCCGGGTTGATCCGGTTGTCTTCGGCAAGCTTGCGATACTGCGCCTGATCGACGATTTGCAGCTTGTATAATCGTACGCCGAGCACGCCGGCGACGCCAAGCTGCGCCCCGAACAGAACTATGGCGCGACGTGTGAAGGTCGCGCGCCGATCTCGCTCGCGTCGATCATCGAACATGCATCAATCCTCAGCCGACATACGCTTGTGCTTTCGCAGGCCGCGCCGGAATGCGGTTCAGTAGGGCAGACCGTCCGATCTGCCATCCCGCCCGCGCGCGCGGAAAACTTTCTCCAGCAGATAGCAGGCAATCGGATAGGCCAAAATCGACAAGCTGATACGTTGCACGATCAAGAATATATCCGTTGCGCTTGCGTACGTCGCGACCAGCAGCAGCCAGCTCAGCAGTTCAAATGCGAGTAGCGCGGCTGCGACGCGTATCCACTCAATGCGGAAGTTTAAGGCTGGCCGCATCGATGACAGCCCACGCAGGCCCTCGCAGACGATCAATAAACTAAAAAGTTCGGCGCCGACAGGCCCTGCGCGGAGCAGATCGTTAAGCAACCCTAATCCGAACACGATTAAGGGCGCCGGCGCCTCTGGCCGCCGCACGCACCAGAAGCTGAGAATAACGAACAACCAATGCGGCCCAACTGGCGTGGTTGTGGACACGCCCAGCGGTGCGATCGACAACAGAATCGCGACGAGACCGGTCAAAACAATCCAAAGCTGATCGAAGGGACGGACGCGACCGTGCATTTCTACTCCGTTCGAGCTGGCGCGGTTTTCGGCGACGGCGCGGTCTTCGGCGAAGGCGTGGTTTCAGGCGACGGCGATAAGTCTCGACCAGCAACGGGCTTTAACACCAGCCCGCCAGGCGGCGGCGTTTCATCTTCGTCGCCCGAGATCTGAACGGTGACAAACTCGACCCGGTTCAGCTTCGCGTCGAGCCGAACCCGCGCTTTGCCGTCTTTACCGCGGAAAACGCGGCCGACCGTCAAGCCGCGTGGAAAAACGCCGCCATCGCCCGTAGTGATCACTCGCGCGCCGTTTTCGATACCGGACTCGCGGCTCGACTGGTCGTCGACGCCGGCAATCAGCATCGGTGAGGGGGATGAGTCGCCGGACATCACGGCGCAGGCGCGCTCGCGGGCTGAAAGAACAATAGCGACCGGCAGCTGGACATGCGGGTCGGTCAGCAATTTCGCGTGGACGGCTCGGTCCTTATCCAGCCGGACCCGGGCGCGCTTGCTTTCATCGAAATACACGACGCCCAATCGGCGACCGCCATGCTTCGAGCATCCGACCCGGGCGGCGAACACTTCGGCGCCGGCGCGCGCCGTCACGCGACGTTTTTTGGTCGGCTGGACGAGTATCGGCGTGGCGGAGTTGTCGCCCGACATAATCGCCCGAACACTTTTGGATCGATCTGCGCCGCTGGCGCGCGGGGCGATAATGGCGACAGGAATACGGCTGCTGGTGTCGGTGACCATCAAAACGCGGGAAACCCGAGAGCCGACGCCAAACAGCCGCCCGATCAGCCCGCCATCATGCAGCACCGGCGCGCCATCCTCCACCGGGGTCGCAGTTCCGACGCGGCTGCGTTTGCCCACTGCGATCAGCAGCGTCTGCCCATACGGCCCGCCCGAATCGCCAATCACCTGCCCGCGCACATAACGCAGCTTCGGCGGCAGCGGCACCTTGCTTTCACGGCGTAGCGCGGCGTTTTCTTCTTCGAGTTTCACAACGAGGGCGACAGCCTCACGCAGCTTCTCAACCTCTTTGCGCAGCTCGGTATTCTCGGCTTTCAGGTCGGAGAAGCTTTGGACATTCTCGAACAGCTTGCCAAATGCGGAGGTCGGCCCCGCAACGCCTTCCAGAACCGGGGCGACAAAGTCGATCACCGCGCTGCGCACGCCTTGCAGCCGCGGGTTGTCGGTCCGCCACAGGACGAACAACAAAAAGGCGATCACGAGCAAAACGCCGAAGAAGATCCGCACAACCGTGCGGAAAGGTCCGCGCGCCCTATCCATCCCGCCTTCGCCTCCCTATTCAGACCCCACGCAAACAGGGCCTCGCTTACTCTGTAAGCACTTCACGCAGCGTCTTAAACTGTTCCAAAGCCATGCCGGTGCCGATCGCCACGCAGGACAGCGGTTCCTCGGCGATCGTGACCGGAAGGCCGGTTTCCTTGCGAATCGCCATGTCCAAGTTCGCCAGCAGCGCGCCGCCGCCGGTCATCATAATGCCGCGCTCAACGATGTCGCCGCCCAGCTCCGGCGGCGTTGCTTCCAGTGCGATTTTGATCGCTTCGATAATCGCGTAGACCGGATCATGCAGCGCGTCGGCGATATGGGCCTGACTGATCTCGATCTCCTTCGGCACCCCGTCGACCAAATCGCGCCCGCGTACTTCGATGATGTCGCCATGGCCATCATCCGGCGTCATCGCCGTGCCGAACTCTTTCTTAATGCGCTCCGCGGTCGCCTCACCGATCAGCAGGCTGTGCCGACGGCGCATATAGTTGATGATCGCTTCGTCCATCTTATCGCCGCCGACCCGCGTGGAATCGGCGTAGACGACGTCCGCCATTGAGATCACCGCAACCTCGGTCGTGCCGCCGCCAATATCAACGACCATCGAGCCGGCGGGTTCATCAATCGGAAGACCGGCGCCGAGCGCGGCGGCGATTGGCTCCTCAATCAAATAGACCCGCCGCGCGCCAGCCCGCAGCGCGCTGTCTTTGATCGCGCGCCGCTCAACCGCGGTCGCGCCGGAGGGCACACAGATGATCACAAGCGGCGGCGAGAACATTGCGCCGCCATGGGCCTTTCGGATGAAGGCCTTGATCATCTCCTCAGCCACTTCGAAGTCGGCGATCACGCCATCCTTCAAAGGACGAATGGTTTGCATCCGGCCCGGGGTTCGACCCAGCATTATCTTGGCTTCATGGCCGACTGCGATAACCTGCCGGCGCGGCTCGGTTCTGAAGGCGACAATCGAAGGCTCGTTCACCACGATGCCTTTGCGCTTCACGTAAACGAGCGTGTTGGCCGTGCCGAGATCGATCGCCATGTCCGAGCTGAACATGCCAGAAAGGCCAAACATCCGCTGATCCCTCACTGCGCCGCCGAGAAGTTGTGCGGCAGAAAAACCAATGCAACGCAACAGTTGGCGCAGCTTGCGAGCATACAGCCGGGCAAGCCAGCGGCCGGAGCACGCCGCGCAAAGGCGCGCCGACTGCGTCGCGACGATCTCTATAATGCGCTGGCCGAAGCGGCGTAAAGCGCCGATCGCGTCAGAAGCTCGCGCGCCGCCATGGCGCCGCAGAGGCGAGACGCTTCGAAGGCGATTCGCGTCGCGCGAGGATGCGCAACGCGAAAAACGGCGCCGAAGAGGCCGCGCCATTCGTGCGGGCGCGGCCTAACCGAATTGTTCGCCCGTTATGCGGGTTTATTTTTTTCCCTGCGAACCAACAGCTTGTTGAGCGCGTTGACGTATGCGCGCACGGACGCGACCATCGTATCGGTGTGGCTGGAATAGCCCGTGACGATCTTGTCGCTTTCATTCAGGCGGACGGTAACCTCAGCTTGCGCGTCGGTTCCCGCCGTAACGGCGTGCACCTGATACAATTCAAGCCGCGCCTGATGAGCGAACAAGGCTTTCACCGCGTTGAAGGCTGCGTCCACCGGACCGTCGCCCGTCGCCGTCGTGCTTTGCTGCTCTCCGCCGATAATCAGCGTGAGTTCGACGGTAGGCGGGCCGTCCGTACCACATGAAACGGCGAGACGCTCCAGCTGGATGTGATCATGCGCTGCAAAAGTGCCAGCATCATCCAGCAACGCGACGATATCCTCGTCATAGATCTCTTTTTTGCGGTCAGCCAAGCTTTTGAAGCGCACGAAAGCGTCATTCAGCGCATTGTCGCCCAGCTCATAGCCCAAGGATTGCAGCTTATCCTTGAAAGCATGCCGCCCCGAGTGCTTGCCCATCACGAGATCGGATTTTGTCAGGCCGACATCTTCCGGACGCATAATTTCAAACGTCTCGGCATGTTTCAGCATGCCGTCTTGGTGAATGCCTGATTCATGCGCGAAGGCGTTCTTGCCCACGATCGCTTTGTTGAACTGCACTGGAAAGCCGGTGACTGTTGCAACCAGACGCGACGCCGCCATCAGCCGAGTGGTGTCGATGCCGGTTTTAAACGGCATGGCGTCGGCGCGCACTTTCAGCGCCATGGCGATCTCTTCCAGCGCCGCGTTTCCGGCGCGCTCGCCCAGTCCGTTGATCGTGCATTCCACCTGACGCGCGCCGGCGGCGACCGCCGCGAGGGAATTGGCGGTGGCCATCCCAAGATCATTGTGGCAATGCGTTGAAAAACGGACATTTTCCGCGCCTTCCACACGCTCGCGCAGCATCCGGATCGTTTCGGCGCTTTCGCCGGGCACAGCGTAGCCCACAGTATCCGGAATGTTGATCGTGGTGGCGCCGCACTTCACCGCCAGCGCGACGGTCTCAACCAAATAGTCCGTCTCCGTCCGTGTCGCATCCATTGGCGACCACTGGACATCCTCACAGAGGCTGCGGGCCAGCGAAACACTGCTTTCAATCTTCGCCAGCACCTGATCCTTCGTCATCGACAGCTGATGCTCGCGATGCAGCGGTGAAGTGCCGATGAAGGTGTGGATCCGAGGTTGCTTCGCGTGCTGAACCGCCTCCCAACACCGCTCGATATCGGCTGAGGCCGCGCGCGCCAGGCCGCACACGATCGCATTTTCGACGATACGGGCCACCTCGGTTACCGCTTCGAAATCACCATCGGAGGCGATTGGAAAGCCTGCTTCAATTACATCGACGCCCATTTCATCGAGAAGCCGGCCAATTTTGATCTTCTCATCCAGCGTCATGGAAGCGCCTGGCGATTGCTCGCCGTCGCGCATTGTCGTGTCAAAAATAAATACGCGATCGTCCGCAATTGCGGTCGGCGTAGGCGTGGAATCCGTCATTGTCGGAAAGTCCCAGTCAGAGTTGTCGTTCTATTGGCTGTGAGACCGGCGGACGCATCGATGACCATGGGCCCAGGATCGGGCGCGGAGGGTCGTTTCACCCCTGACCGCGCGCCGCCGGGGGATCGACGCGCTCAGGGGCGACTAAGGAGAAGTAGCGCACTCCGGGCCAGGTCAGCCATTCTCAACTCCGTGCTGGCGCGGCGGCGCGCGACGCGCCGACCTTCTTCGCCATGATAAGCGCCCCGCCGAAGCGACGCGGCGACGACTGTGACGCCGATGTACTAACGCGCTCTTAAGCACGTCTCAAGCAGCAATCTTGTCGACGTTCGGAACCGCGCCGCCGTGCGGCCGGGCTACTCGGTCGCCGTTCGTTCAGCTTCTTCCTTGGAGCCGCGCTTGTCGCGAACCCAATAACCGCGATATTGCGCGCCATCGGCGTATTTCATCGTACCGAAACCGTGGCGTTTGCCGTCCCGGAACTCACCCTCGTAAATGTCGCCATTCGGGTATTTCGCCCGACCTTTGCCGTGAATTTGGCCTTCTTTCCACGCGCCGGTGAAGGAGAAGTCGTCCGGGAAGGTGATCGTGCCGATTCCGTCGCGGAAGCCGCGTTTGAAGTCGCCGACATAAATGGCGCCATCGGGATACACGGCTTTGCCTTTGCCATGCTGCAGCCCGTCCCGCCATTCACCTTCATAGCTGTATTTGTTTGGCGCAGTCATTTTGCCCGCGCCGTGATGGGTCGAGTCCTTGAACTCGCCATCATAGACAATGCCGTTGGCGTAACGGGCGACGCCTTTGCCGTGGATCACGCCGTGTTTCCACTGGCCGGTATACTCGCCGCCGTCAGCGTATTTGATCGTGCCGGTGCCATGCGGCGCGCCATCTAGAAACTCGCCGTCGTAAACGGCGCCGTTGGCGTATTTCGCAATGCCTTTGCCGGTGATCTGACCTTCGAACCAGTCGCCGGTATACTCGTAACCGTCTGGCAGTCGGAAGGTGCCCTTACCGTGTTGTTTGCCGTCCTTGAACTCGCCTTCATACACGCCGCCATTGTCGTAGACTTCACGGCCGTCGCCCTTGAAGTCCTTATCGCCGGCTTTTTTCTCACCGCTTTGGGCGAGGGCGGCCGGCGTCTCCAGCGCTGCGGCGAAGGCGGCCGCGGTGAATAGAATAGCTGCGCTGTTGCGCAAGTGACGTGCGATACGAGACCGGGTCATCAAAAATCCCTCGTACTAATGGCGCGGAGCCGCGCTACCGCCCAGCATGCGGCGTGACCAGCGTAAACGCCCGGCCAAGATTGCGGGTCCAAGAACGGCGTCGCCCCTAGACAACACGCTCCGCTTCGCTTGACCCAACCAGGCTTGTAAATTTTCACGTCGTTCGGCGCAACAGGCTGTGCGCCGCGGGGTGAAGGCGCGTCGCACAATCGTTATAGAACGCGTAGGTTTGTGCTCGACGAGGCCTCATTTTCGCGGAACAAGCGAAGCGCGCCCCTTCGGTTAAGGATGGAGACCTGCCTTTGACCACCCAAAATTCGGCCGCCCGTAACGGCCAGCCAGAGCGCTTCCGCGTGGCTGTCGCCCAAATTGATCCGATTGTTGGAGATATTGACGGCAATGCCGAGCTTGTGCGCGACGCGCTGGAGTGGGCGCGTGCGCAGGGCGTTCAGGCGCTCGTGACGCCGGAGATGGTTTTGACCGGGTATCAAGCGCAGGATTTGATCTTGAAGCCTGGTTTTTTGGATCGGTGCGATCAGGCGCTCGCGATGCTGCAAGCAGAAACTGCGAAAGACGGAACGCCAGCCTTGATTGTTGGCGCGCCTGAGCGCGCCGACGGCGTGCGGTATAATGCGGCATATATTTTTGACGAAGGCGCCCGCCGCGCCGTCGTGCGCAAGCAGTATCTGCCCAATAACGGTGTTTTTGATGAGATGCGTCTGTTTACGCCGGCGCCGCCGCAAGGACCGGTGGAGATCGGCGGCGTCCGGGTGGGGCTGTTGGTTTGCGAGGACGCCTGGTGGGAAGAGCCGGCGGAAACCTTGCTCGAAAGCGGCGCGGAGATGCTGTTTGTGATCAACGGATCGCCCTTCGCCCGCTTCAAGCATGATGACGAACGCATACAGAACATGGTGGCGCGGGTGGTCGAGACGGACCTGCCGTTGCTCTACGTAAATCTGGCCGGCGCGCAGGATGATCAGGTTTTCGACGGCGGCAGCTTCTGCCTCAACCCTGGCGGCGCGCTGGCGGCGTCGGCGGCGTTCTTTGATCCGGCCCGGATGGTGGTTGATTTCGTCCAGGACGGCGCAGGGTGGCGCGCGGAGGAGGGGGACAAGGCGCTTCAGCCACCACATGCGGAGATGGAGTACCGCGCAATGGTGGAGGCCGTGCGCGCGTACTGGCGGAAAAATGGCGCGCAGACCGCGCTGCTGGGGCTGTCCGGCGGCATTGACAGCGCGCTGACGGCGGCGGTCGCGGCCGATGCGCTGGGGCCGGAGAATCTGCGCTGCGTGATGCTGCCGTCGCAATTCACCAGTGACGAAAGTCTGGAAGACGCGGCGGACGTTGCGGCGCGGCTCGGCGTCCAGCTGGATGAAATAAAGATCTCGGCCCCGGTGGCGGCGGCCGAAGCGGCGCTGGCGCCCCTGTTTGCCGGCGCGGCGCCCGACGTGACCGAGGAAAACATTCAGTCTCGGATGCGCGGGCTTCTGTTGATGGCGCTGTCCAATAAGACCGGGGCGCTCTTGCTGTCGACCGGCAACAAGTCAGAGGTCGCGGTTGGCTATGCGACGCTGTATGGCGACATGTGTGGCGCGTATAACCCACTTAAAGATCTATATAAAACAAGGGTTTTTGCGGTTTGCCGCTGGCGTAACGCCCATCATCGCCCCTGGATGAACGCGCCGTCGGGCGCCGTGATCCCGGAGCGGGTGATTGATAAGCCGCCATCGGCGGAACTGCGCGCTGACCAAAAAGATGAGGACAGCCTGCCGCCCTATGACGTGCTGGACGCCATCCTGGAAGGGATGATTGAGCTCGACCGCACCACCGAACAGCTCATAGAGGACGGGTATGAGAAGGAAACGGTGGAGCGAGTGGCGTGGTTGCTGCGCAGCTCCGAATATAAGCGCTTTCAAAGCGCGCCCGGACCGAAGCTGAGCCCGCGCGCATTTTGGCTAGAGCGTCGATACCCGCTCACCAATCGGTTCAAGGGCTGACCCCGGAGGGCGCGTCGTCCACGGCCGCGGTTGCGCTGCGCTGTTGAAAGGCGTAGCCCTGCCGCTCGTCCTTGCGCCGCCTATCGGCCGCCCGAATCGAGATCCTGATGTCGAACACCGTCACAACCCGTTTTGCCCCATCGCCGACCGGCTACCTACATATTGGCAATCTTCGCGCTGCGCTGTTGAGCTATCTCACGGCGAAGAAACAGGGCGGCGAGTTTATTCTGAGGATCGACGATACGGATCCGGAGCGCTCCAAAGAAGAGTTCGTGGACGCCGCCAAGCGTGATCTTGAATGGCTCGGGCTGCATTGGGATCGGTTCGAACGGCAGTCTGAGCGGTTGGAGCGCTACCATGCGGCGGCCGACAAATGGCGCGAGATGGGGCGGCTCTACGCGTGCTACGAGACGCAAACCGAGCTCGAGCTGCGGCGAAAGCGTCAACTGTCAATGGGCAGGCCCCCTGTCTATGATCGGGCGGCGTTGGAGCTTACCGACGCCCAAAAGAAAGCCTATGAGGAAGAGGGCCGCCGGCCGCATTGGCGCTTCAAACTTGATCAGGAGCGCGTGGAGTGGGACGACCTGATTCGCGGCCATACCCATGTGGATTGCGGCTCCGTGTCGGACCCGGTGCTGATCCGAGAGGATGGCAACTATCTCTACACGCCCTGTTCCGTGGTGGACGACGCCGAGATGGGCGTGACCCATGTGGTGCGGGGCGAGGATCACGTGACCAACACGGCGACGCAGATCCAGATGATTCGCTCGCTTGGGTATGCTGTGCCGAACTTCGCGCATCATTCGCTGCTGGTCGGCCCGGATGGTGAAGCGCTGTCCAAACGGTTGGGATCTCTGACTTTGGGCGGGCTGCGCGAGGAAGGGTATGAGGCGCTCGCCCTGACAGCGTTCATGGCGCGCTTGGGCGCCTCCGACCCGATCGAGCCGCGAGCCGCAATGGCGGAGGTTGTTGAAGGCTTTGACGTAACGCGATTCGGGCGGGCGCCGGCGCGCTTTGACGTTGAGGAGCTGCGGCAACTCAACGCGAAGACCTTGCATCTGCTGCCGGTTGAGGCGGTGCATGACCGCTTGGTCGAAGCTGGCTTGCCGAAGAGCAAAACCAAGAAATTCTGGGCCGCCGTTCAAGGCAATGTTGAGCTGTTCGCCGATGTCGCCGAGTGGATTGAGCTGGTGCAGAAGGGCGCTGAGCCGCTCATCGCCGAGGGCGATGAGGCGTTTGTCGCCGAGGCGATGGAATTGCTGCCTGCCCAGCCGTGGAATGGCGAGAGTTGGAAAAACTGGACGGGGGCGGTCAAGGAGAAGACGGGCCGCAAAGGCAAGCAGCTGTTCATGCCGCTGCGCAAAGCGCTGACAGGGCGGGAGCGCGGGCCTGATATGTCCGAGCTGATGCCGTTGCTGCCCAAGCAAAAATAACCGGCGGGCTGGCGCGCGGCGCGATAGAAGCGCGGCTTAATATGTGCCTCAACTTGTTTCGCGAACAACGAAACAGGGAAGACAGCCGATGCGGAATCCCTCCGCCATTCTTATTGAGCGTCCCAAAGGCGTGCCGACAGCGCGCCATTTCGCGATCGAAGACCGCCCGCTGCCCAGCCTCGAGGCGGGGCAGCTGTTGGTGCAGGCGCAGGCTTGGTCGGTCGATCCGGCGCAAAGAGGTTGGGCGAATGACGCGCCGAACTATCTGCCGCCGGTCGCCATCGGGGATCCGATGCGGGGCTTTGCGGTCGGGGAGGTCGTCGAATCGCGGCGCCCCGATTATCGACCCGGCGATATTGTTTCGGGGATGTTGGGATGGAGCCGTTTCGCGGTCAGCGACGGTTCGAACCTCGATGGCAAGTTCACCTATTCGGACCTGCCGCCTTCCTACGCGTTGGGCGTGTTGGGGCTGACCGGGGTTACCGCCTATTTTGGCCTGCTCGAGGCCTGTGCGCCGGAGACGGGCGAGACCGTGGTGGTTTCGACTGCGGCCGGCTCCGTAGGCGCGACGGTGGGCCAAATCGCCAAAATTAAGGGATGCCGGACCGTCGGAATCGCCGGCGGCGCGGAAAAGGCGCGGCTATGCCTGGAGGAGTTCGGATACGACGCGGCGATCGACTATCGCGCGCCCGGGCTGATCGATGCGATCGACGCCGCCTGTCCGAACCGGGTCGATTGTTACTTTGACAATACCTGCGGCGCGATCAGCGACGCCGTGATGACCAGGCTGGCGAAGGGGGCTCGGATTACGATCTGCGGCACTGCGGCGATCACCGATTGGGATCCGCTGCCGCAGGGCCCTCGGGTGCATCGCCAGCTGTTGGCGGCGAGCGCGCGGATGACCGGGTTCTTGGCGTTCGACTATGCGGACAGACGTCATGAGGCTTTGGACGCGCTCGCAGGCTGGCTGCGCGAAGGAAAGGTGAAAGTGCGCGAGCATTGGCTGAACGGCGCCGAAGCCGCGCCAGGCGCGATCGAGCTGCTTTATGCCGGCGGCAACACCGGGAAGCTGCTCATAGAGCTGTAGCGCTGCTATTTGGCCGGACGCCTGCGCCGGCGCTGGCCTTTAGCTTTCCACATTGAAGCGTTGCTTGACGCGTTTGCTGGTGGTCGGATCAACGGCCGGATGACGCTCCTCATTGCGCCGATACACATTCGCGCCCGACGCAAGGCTGGCGAGCTCTGCGCCGATCAGCAGGATCAGCGCCGAGAGCCAGAACCACAGCATCATACCGGCGACGGCCGCAAACTGGCCGTATGTCGTGGTCAGGCCGCCAACGGTGCCGAAATAGAATGTCAGCAACCAGGAGGCGCCGATCCAAAATAACGTCGCCAGCGCCCCGCCGCGAAAGGCCGCGCGCCACGCATATTTGCCGCGCGCCGCGCCCAGACGATACACCATCGTGAGAGACGCGCAGGTGATCAACACCATAAACAGGGTTTGAAGCGTGGAGGAAAGATCGCGGTTGACGTCAACGCCACGCTCAATGGCGATATTGCGCAAAGCCTCGAAAATCAGCGGCAAAGCCGTCAGGAGCAGGGCCACCCCGGCGATGAGCGCCATGACGACCAGCGTAAAGAGAAAGGACAGCACGTAGTAGGAGAAGGTGCTGATCCCACGCGCAGCCGGAAATGCGATATACATTGCTGTCATCAATGCGCGCATCGCCGCGCTCGCGGACCAAAACGCAATGACGAAGCTGACCACCGCGGCGCCGCCGAGCTTGTAGCCCCCGGTCGCCAAGGTCGTGCGCACCTGCGCGTCCATCATTTCATACGCGCCCTCGGGAAGAATCGGCCGAATCGCGTCCAGAAAGGGCGATGTTGCTTCTTGCCCGACGCCGCCCAGCAAGCCCGCGATCGAAAGCGCGACGGCGATGGCCGGGAAGATCGACAGCAGCATATAGAAGGCGACGCCAGCGGCGATATGAGAGAGGTTTTTGTGCGTCGAGGCGATTGCGACATCCGCCACCAGGCGGAGAAACTTTCGAAATAGCGATTGCCCAGCCCGCTCGAACCCTTGCTCCATCGCCATCGCCGCTCGTCTCCCTTCGCGATTTTGCCGTCCCGAATAGCGCAGCAGCGCGGCGTAGTCGATTCGCGAGAGAGCCGCAGTGGATGCTCGCTCGCGGCGCGATCGCCGATTACGCCTCTGGCGCGATCGGCCCCTCCCCGCGATCCCGCGAGAAGCATTCCACACCCGGTTCAATTTTATAATAAGAAGGCTTCTCGCTGAGAAAGATATGCGCCGTCAATGTCAGACCGCTGGCGTCATCAAGCGAACCTGCAGCGATCGAAACATCTGGCGAACCGTCCGCGCG
This sequence comes from Neomegalonema sp., assembly GCA_022760355.1. Classification (GTDB taxonomy): domain Bacteria; phylum Pseudomonadota; class Alphaproteobacteria; order Rhodobacterales; family Rhodobacteraceae; genus JALEGB01. Next base: position 34,992 of record JALEGB010000056.1, on the reverse strand, counting down.
CCAGAGAATAAAGGATCCACATTTCCGGCAAAATCCCCGCTCGGTTTGCTTGAAACGCCGCCAAACGAACGCGTCGCCGCCATCAATTTCGAGCAGGTCGCCACGGGCGTGAATCGCGGCCCAAAAATTTCCACTTTGCCGCCGGCATTGCTCGCAATGGCACGCAAGCACCTCTCGCGTTGTCAATTCGGCCCGATATCGCACCGCGCCGCACATACAACCGCCCGTTTTTACGAGCCCATTTTCACGATGCATCTTTTGACGCTCCAGGCTTCTCTACCGGTGGTTCGTCACCGCCACGGGCGTGCTGGACCGCCTCTTTCGGCAGCTGATAGTATGCGCCTCTTTCCATCACATAAAGATGCTTCGTCAGCACGATGTCAGCAGCGTCATCGAGTGAACCCAAGGCGAGCGAAATATCGTCCCAGCCATCGGCCCGCCAAAAAAGGAATGAGCCGCAGCGATCGCAGAAGCCGCGCGACGTCGTCTTGAAGCGAAACCATCTCAGCCCGTCTTGCGCAGTCAGAACGAACTGGTCGCCACGCGCGTCGATTGAGGCCCAGAAATGCCCGCTTTGCCGTCGGCACTGCTCGCAATGGCAAGCGGTCGCCTCAACGGTTAGGAGTTCCGCGCGATAGCGCACGGCGCCGCACATGCAGCCGCCCTCCCGGCGAAGATTACTCATTTGACCCACCCCTTAGCTGCTCAGCGCCGCATCGCCGGCAGCGGCAAGCGACCAGGCCGCCATTGACCAGCTTGCATTGGGAGCGAACGGCGCCATAGCCGCATGATCCCGTCTTGCTCATCTTCGCCTCCTCCGGCGACTGTGAAACATTTAGCGAACATAGATTTAAAAACGCAAGATGCTTACCGCACGCTTGCGATTCATAGATATCATCGGGCATACTCCCGCCATGACCATGCTGATCGACATTTTTCGGATTTGCATTATCGCCGGCTGACATCCCTGTCGCGGCGCGGTTTTTCTTGTACCCACCACTCAAGATGTTAGGCCTCGCCGCGGCCGGGTTGCGCCCGCGCCGATCGAGGAGCGCAGTGACGTAATGGGTAACGAGAGTGTACGCGAAATCCGCCTCTACGATACGTTGAGCCGGGAAAAGCGGGTGTTCAAGCCGCTCAACCCGGAGCGAATCGGCCTCTACGCCTGTGGTCCAACCGTTTATGATCGGGTTCATATCGGAAATCTGCGCTCCGCCGTCGTCTATGACGCGCTGACGCGTTTTCTCCGCGCGGTCTATGGTTCGGATAAGGTCGTGTTCGTCCGGAACATCACCGATATCGACGATAAGATCATCGTGCGAGCGGCGGAGAATGACGAACCGATCGAGGCGCTGACCAAACGCACCCATATCTGGTATCATGAGGACACCGCGGCGCTGGGATGTGCGAAGCCGGATATCGAACCGATGGCGACCGATCATATCCCGCAAATGATCGCGTTGATCGAACGGTTGATTGAGCAGGGCAAAGCCTACGCCGCCGAAGGGCATGCGCTGTTCTCAGTCAAGAGCTATGAGGATTACGGCGCGCTCTCTCGCCGTTCGGTCGATGATATGATCGCCGGCGCGCGGGTCGAAGTCGCGCCCTATAAGCGCGACCCGATGGATTTTGTCCTGTGGAAGCCCTCGAGCGACGATCAGCCGGGCTGGGACAGCCCTTGGGGCCGCGGCCGGCCGGGCTGGCACATCGAATGCTCGGCGATGTCCGCTGAGCATCTGGGCGAGAGTTTCGACATCCATGGCGGCGGGCTGGATCTGACGTTTCCCCATCATGAGAATGAGCGCGCCCAGTCGCTCTGCGGCAATCCCAATGGCTGCTACGCGCGGTATTGGGTGCATAATGGCATGTTGACCGTCGATGGAGAAAAGATGTCGAAGAGCCTCGGCAACTTCATCACCATGGCGGATCTCGAGGAAAAGACGCCGGGCGAAGTCGTGCGGATGGCGCTGCTGATGAGCCATTACCGCCAGCCCTTTGATTGGAGCAACGCGATCGCGGAGGAAGCGCGCACGGTGCTGACCCGTTGGCGCAAATTGACCGAAGGCGTTGATGCGGCGGCGGAAGTTCCTGAACCGGTGATGGCTGCCCTCGCGGATGACTTCAACACGCCCAAGGCGATCGCCGAGATGCATCAAATGGCGTCGGCGGGGAAAGCCGCAGATCTCAAAGCCTCCGCCCAGCTGATGGGGCTGCTGACCGATGCGCTCGGCGGATGGGAAAAAGCGCCCGAGGCGGGCGCGGATGTGGCGGCGAAGATTGACGCATTGATCGAGGCGCGCATGGCGGCGCGCAAAGCGAAGGACTTCGCCAAAGCCGACGCGATTCGGGATGGTCTGGCCGCGGCGGGCGTTGAGGTGAAGGATAGCGCTCAGGGCGCCGAATGGAGCCTTGGCCGCGATTTCGACGCGACAAAACTGCCGGAGGCGGGCGAATGACCGGCAAAGAGCGCCTCTATTTGTACGACACGACGCTCAGAGACGGGCAGCAGACCCAGGGCGTCGATTTTACCGCCGAGCAGAAACGCCGGATCGCCCAGGCGCTCGACGAGCTGGGCGTCGATTATATCGAGGGCGGCTGGCCCGGCGCCAACCCGACCGACAGCGCCTTCTTTGCGGAGCCGCCGGCGTTGAAGCGCGCAGTATTCACCGCGTTCGGCATGACCAAGCGGGTAGGGGTCTCCGCTTCGAACGATCCGGTGCTCGCAGGCGTGCTCGATGCGAAAACCCCGGCCGTATGCCTCGTTGGCAAGACGCATGAGTTCCACGTCAAAACTGCGCTCGGCGTGCCGCTGGAGGAAAATGTCCAAGCGATCGCAGACAGCGTGCGCCATCTGGCGGCGCAGGGCCGCGAGCCGCTGTTTGACGCCGAGCATTTCTTCGATGGTTGGCGATCGGATCCCGACTATGCGCTCGAGTGCGTGATCGCCGCCGCTGAGGCTGGCGCCCGCTGGGTGGTTTTGTGCGACACGAACGGCGGTGTGATGCCTGCCCGAGCTGCGGAAATCGTCGCCAAAGTTGCTGAGCATATCCCCGGCGATCGGCTTGCGATTCATGCGCATAATGACACGGAGCAAGCCGTCGCGGTCAGCCTTGCCGCAGTGGAGGCGGGCGCACGGCAAATTCAGGGGACGATCAACGGCTTGGGGGAGCGGTGCGGGAATGCAAACCTGATCTCGCTCATCCCGACCTTGATGCTGAAACAGCCCTTTGCGAGCCAGTTCGAAATCGGGGTTAAGCCGGAGCAATTGAGCCGGATCTCTCAAATGAGCCGGTTGCTGGATGAAGTGTTGAACCGGACGCCGAACAGACACGCGCCTTATGTCGGCTCCGCAGCTTTTGCTCATAAGGCGGGGCTGCATGCGTCGGCGGTGGCGAAAGACCCGTCGACCTACGAGCATATTGAGCCGCAGCTGGTCGGCAATGAGCGTATCGTGCCGATGTCTAACCAGGCCGGCCGATCAAACTTGGTGCGGCGGCTGCGCGAGGCCGGCATTGACGTCGCCGCCGATGACAAGCGGCTGCCAGAGCTGCTGACTCTGGTAAAAGAGCGTGAGGAAAAAGGGTTCGCCTATGACAGCGCGGAGGCCAGCTTTATTCTGCTCGCCCATCAGTATTTCGGCACATTGCCGCAATATTTTGAGGTGGAGCGGTTCCGGGTCAGTGTTGAGCGGCGATACAATGCGAAGAACGAGTTGATTTCCGTTTCCGAAGCCGTGGTTTCCGTGCTGGTCGAAGGGAGGAAAACCCTTTCCGTCGCGGAGAGTTTCGATCCGATCACCCGTGCGGATCGTGGCCCGGTGTCCGCCCTGGATGAGGCCTTGCGCAAAGATCTCGGCGCCTATCAGAGCTATATCCAGGATCTGAGGCTGGTTGATTTCAAGGTCCGGATCCTCTCCAGCGGGACGGAGGCCGTGACGCGCGTCCTTATCGACAGCGCCGACGATCAAGGCGGCGCATGGTCGACGGTTGGCGTTTCCGCGAACATTGTTGACGCGTCTTTCCAAGCCTTGACTGAATCGATCCTCTACAAGCTGCTTCGCTCCGGGGCGCCAGCGCCTCGCCGGCTTGGCGTCGCATAGCGCCGTGTCGACCCAGTACGAGCAGGACCATATTCCCTCAGCTCCGCCGGGATTGTCGACGCTGGGGGAAATCCTGCGCCTCGGCGACCCGGATCGTTTTGAAGCGACGCTGTTTGCGGAGGAGCCGATGCGAGAGCGGCTCTTCACTCTCTACGCATTTAATTTGGAGCTCGCGCGCGCGTCCTGGCGCTCACGCGAGCCGCATATTGTGCTGATGCGTCTGCAATGGTGGCGAGATGTCGTTGCTGACGCCGTCGAGGGGAAGCCGCCTCGGCAGCATGAGGTCGCAGCGCCGCTCGCGCAGATGGTGGAGACGGGCGCCGTTGATCTGGTTGCGCTGGAAGCGATTATGACCGCGCGCGAAGCTGAGGCGGAGCCGGAGGGGTTTGTCGATAGAGCGTCTTTTGACGCCTATATCGCCGGCGCCGCCGGCGCGCTCATGACATGCGCCGCGCAAGTCGCGGCTGGGCGCGCGCTTACTGCTTTCGAACAGGAGGCTTGCGCAGCGCTGGGCCGCGCGTCCGGCGTGGCGCGACTGCTGGAGGCGACCCCCAAACTTGCCGCGCATGGCAAGTGCTTGTTGCCGCTCCATCGCGCGGATCGGGCCGCGTTGCTTGGGGGGGAGACGACGGCCGGAACCCGCGATGTTGTGATGCAGCTGTGCGCGCAGGCGCTTGCGCTGCTGCGATCCGCCCGAGCAAGCCGCCTGGGCCCGGAGCTTCGACCGGCGCTGCTCAGCGCCTGGCGCGCTGAGCGGATGTTGAAAGCCGGCCTTCGCCCTGACCATGACATATTTATGTCGTTTGGCCCTGAGTCGCCCTTCCGTCGTCGGGCGAGCTTGCTGTGGCGCGCGCTGGTCGGCGGCTTGTAGCCACTGCGCGCACTCAGATGGCTGTTCTGACCGTTCTTGCGGTATGCTAAACGGACTTGGTGCGAAAGCCGGACGCCAGTGGGGGAACGCTGATATGCTTGGATTTCTTCGAAGAGTTTTCACCCGCGGCAATCGAAAAAGGCGGATCGCGTCGAAGCTCAACCGGCTTTGGCGTCGTGAAGGCGGGCGGCTGGCGAAAGCGAGCGGCCGGCGGCCGATCTCCGATCCTTACAGCCGTGAGACCGGCAGCCTGGTCCCCTTCACACGGGACGCGGCCCTGACTGTTATCGATATCTCGCCCAATAAAACGGACGATGAATTCGCCGAGCACGCCATTGCTGGCGCCGCGGCTTTTATTTTTGACTACTCAGATGAGCATTTCAGCAATCTGAACAAGCTCCGCCACCAACGACAAATACCGGACCGAAATTTGGTGTCGGCCGACTTATTGCTGGACAAGAAAGTTTCCCGCCACATGAAGCGGCGCGTGATGGAGTTTCGCAATCGTATTCGATTTGCGATCTCGGCCATCGCCCACGCGGTCGAAGTGCGCGAGGATCACTTTGTTCTGAGCCAGGTCCGCAAATCGCGCATGGGGCCAGAAAGTAAACAACGCGTCGAGAGGCTCAGCGCAGGCAAGACGGACGTCAATGTCAGCCTGCGCAGCATCACCATTGCGCTGGAAGTTTTTAAGCGCCTGAATTACCTGCTGATCGAGGAGTCGCGGCACGCAGGCTCGCAAACGGATGCGCTCGAGATTAATCTCCGTAGCTGCATCATCGTGGTCGAGACGCTCGACACCATCATTGGTCTGTTGGAGCATTTCCGGCTGCGTGGCGAGGACGAGCTGAAAACATTGCAGCGCGAGGTTTTCGCCGATCTTGATCGCGGCGACCAAGCGGATGCTCATCTGTTGACCCAGGCCAAACAGGAATCCGACGCCCTGACGCAGGAGCAGGTCATGCGGAATGTCGAAGCCCGCAAAGCCGGCCGAGCATTGGCGCGCACAAAATGGCTGCATATCGAAACGTCCCTGAGCAGCGCCAAGAGTGGGATTGATAAATCGCGCTCTCGGATCAGCGCGTTGAAGCTCCGGCGTGATGATGCTCAGAACCAAGCAGACTTCCTGCAGACGATGTCCGTGACTTTGCTCGCGGATCAAAGCGTGGCGGCGGTCGAGCATTTGATCAATATGGGCGATATGAGCATCGAGTATCTCAGCGCCGAGCAATACTCCGATCTGCTTAATCTGGGCGGCCATGCGGATGAATTTGGACGCCTGCCAGATTTCACAGGCTCCAATTAGCGAGACCAGCGTGCGATTGGCGTTGGTTCAGGATGGAGGCCGAGAATGGCGAGAAAGCGACAAAGGCTTCGCGGCGCGCAGCTGACAGCGGTCGCAGCCCTCTGTTTTTGTACCGACGCGGTTGGGCAAACAAAAAGAGAGGAATCGCCGCCCGTCCAGTTCTTTGCGGGACGCTACGCCCTGATCGGCGCCGCGGGCGCGGGGCCAGCCTATCGCGGCGGGGCGACGATCACGGTGATCGACAAGCGTACATTGCGCGCTGCGCGGGTGATCGGTGCGGTCAAAACGGTTGAATTGGGACGCATTGAGAAAACGAGGTTTAATACCCCAGTGATCCGCTGGTTCGCCGCAGACAGCAGCGGGAAGGCTCTGAAGCCGATGATTGGATCATGCCACTTCAAGGTCGACCTGGCGAATTATCCGATGCTCCTGTGCACACGCGCTCCGATTGACGGCGGCGCATACGGATATGAGACGTTCTTTCCCTTGGACGGCTCCGCTCAGGCGCAACGTAAAGCGTTCGGCTTCTCGGATTGAGCGGAGCGAAGGTTTGAGCCGCTATATTCTCTTTTGGATTCTGACCGTTTGGCCCATGGCTTCGCGCCATTTTGCGGATTAAAAACGGGGCAGCTAATTTAAGGAGACAGCTCAATGCCGCTGCGCATTAATGACACCGCCCCGGATTTTCAGGCCGACACCACCGAAGGTCAAATCTCGTTCCATGACTTTATCGGCGAGAGCTGGGCGATCATGTTTTCGCATCCGCGTGACTTCACTCCGGTCTGCACCACCGAGCTTGGCGAGATGGCGGGGCTGAAGCCTGAGTTTGACAAGCGCAACTGCAAGATCATCGGCATCAGCGTCGATCCGGTCGAGAACCACATCAAGTGGAAGGACGACATTGCAAAAGCCTCAGGCAATGACGTCTCCTATCCGATGATTGGCGATCCGGAGCTAAAGGTGGCGAAGCTGTACGATATGCTGCCGGCCGATGCGGGCGAGACGTTCGATGGGCGCACCCCAGCGGACAACGCAACGGTTCGTTCGGTTTTCATCATTGGTCCCGACAAAAAGATCAAAATGATGATGACCTACCCGATGACGACCGGCCGCAACTTCGCTGAGATCCTGCGCACGCTTGATTCGCTGCAGCTGACGGCGGCCAAGAATGTTGCGACGCCTTCGGGCTGGACTCCGGGTGGGGAAATCATCATCCCGCCTGCCGTTTCCGATGAGGCGGCGAAAGAGAAGTTCCCAGAAGGTTGGCGCGCCGTCACGCCTTACCTGCGCTTCGCAAAAGAGCCGAAGTAAGCAGCTGCTCCCGTAGCAACGTTTGATTATCACGCTTGCAGCCGGGGCGCCGGCTGCGAACCCTGGCGGCTTGGCGGCCTGCGGGCGTTCAGAGCTTGTTGATGTTTCACGGAACCATCAACAAGCTCTAAGTGTCTGTTTGGTCGCGATTTCCGTGTCATCGAATGCGCGCATTCGATTTGAAATCGCTCTAGGGTGCGTCGGCTTCCGGCGCGGGCCCAGAGGCTTGGAGCCAAGCGTCACATGATGTGAGCGCCCGTTCAGCGTAGGCGCGCGCCCGGTCCCGCTTACCTTTACGGCCTTTGCGGGCGACCTCCTCCAGCGGCGGAAACAGACCAAAATTTACATTCATAGGCTGAAAACTCGTCGCATCCGCACCGGTGGTGATGTGGTTGAGCAGCGCGCCGAAGGCCGTTTGAGGCGGCGGCGGCGTCAGCGGGCGCCCCAATCGCTCAGCCGCGGCGAAACGTCCGGCGAGTATGCCCATCGCTGCGGACTCGACATACCCCTCAACCCCTGTCACTTGCCCGGCAAAACGCAGGCGCATATCGGCCTTCAGGCGCAGGGTCGGGTCCAGCAGTTTGGGGCTGTTGAGAAACGTGTTGCGGTGAATGCCGCCGAGCCGGGCGAATTCCGCGTTTTCCAACCCTGGAATGCGTTGAAACACTTCTTTTTGCGCGCCGTATTTGAGTTTGGTTTGAAATCCAACCAGGTTGAAGAGGGTGCCCAGCTTATTATCCTGGCGCAGCTGGACAATCGCATGGGGCTTCACCTCCGGATTGTGGGGGTTGGTCAACCCAACCGGCTTCATCGGGCCGAAGCGGAGAGTTTCGCGCCCCCGCTCCGCCATCACCTCGATCGGCAAGCAGCCTTCGAAATAGGGCGTGTCCTTTTCCCAGTCCTTGAATTCGGTCTTGGGCGCTTCGATCAAGGCGTCGATGAAAGCCTCGTACTGCGCGCGATCCATTGGGCAGTTGAGATAGGCGCGCTGCTCTTCGAGCGTTTCGCCTTTGTCATAGCGCGACTGGAACCACGCCTTGCTCATATCGACGCTGTCCGCATGCACGATCGGCGCGATCGCATCAAAGAAGGCGAGGCTTTCCTCACCGGTCAGACGCCCGATTGCTTCGGCGAGCGATGCGGAGGTCAGAGGGCCGGTCGCAATAATAACGCTGTCCCAATCCGCGGGAGGAATTGTCGACACTTCTTCGCGGACAATGGTGATCAGCGGATGCTCTTCGAGCCGCCGCGTCATTTCGGCGGCGAACATCTCTCGATCCACGGCGAGCGCGCCGCCCGCTGGCGTCCGGGCGACCGCAGCGCAGCTCATCTGCAGCGATCCGGCGCGCCGCATCTCTTCATGCAGCACCCCGACCGCGTTGGTCTCGTGATCATCCGAGCGGAATGAGTTGGAGCATACCAACTCGCCCAGCAAATCGGTTTGATGCGCCTCGGTGCCGCGCAGCGGACGCATCTCATGCAATAGGGCGGGGACGCCGGCTTGCGCCAGCGCCCATGCGGCTTCTGAGCCCGCCATGCCGCCGCCAATGACGTGAACTGGTTTAAGTGACATTCCCGTCAGGTAGCAGCGCCAAGCCTTTCCGCCAAGGCGTGACGACAGGTCCTTTTGCAACAAGGCGATGTGGCCTGCGCGTCTTTACTCGCTTCGGTGTTTCACTGGCTGCGCTCTTTAGCGAACGCCAAGCAGATCTCGATCCGCTCGGCGCTCCAGTTCAGACGATCGCGCGTCGAAGCGCGCCGCGCGCACGATGCAGTTCATGGCGCTGAAGTCTAATCGATGCGCGGCCGCCATAGGCGTGGGCGCGGTCCAGATCCTTTTCCGCCATGCGCACTTGCCGACGCGCTCGGCGCTCATCCCGTCGCGCTTCAGCGCGCAGCGCTGCGCGTTCCTTGCGCTCCGCCTCTTTGTCCCAGTCTGCAACAAAGTGCGGATCAGCCGCCCGCGCCAGATCCGTCGTGACCCGAGGGGAGCCCACTTCGACGCTTTTGGCCAGGGGGGCGCGGGAGACGTCGCGGGCTTCTGGTTTGAAGCGCCCGTCAAAGTCAAAGCTCTCAGCTGAGGCCGCCATCGGCGAAACGCCGGCGAGTGACAGCATCAGCGCTGAGCGCAAAAGTTTCTTACGCATGTCAAGCCTTATTCTGTTCGTCGCATCGAGATTCGAGATGGCGGTTCAACCGCGCCAAGACAAGGGCCGCCCCCCAATTGGGGCGGTCTGCCGCCAGCTATCGCCGCGTTTGCAGGCGACGCAGTTCCGCACGCAGCTCGCGCAGGCGAGCCCTAGCGTACGCAACATCTCGCTGCTCCTTGCGGATCACGCGTTTTGGAGCGCCGCGCCGAATCGCCCGAGCCCGCTGACGCCTTTGCCGGGTCAGCTCACGCTCCGCCTGCGCCACTTCGCGGCGTTTATGAGCAATCGCGGCATCGCGGCTGTGTTTGGGCTTCGGCGCGATCTTGTGTCGCTTTGGCTTCACCGGGCCAGCCTTATGCGGTTTCGCCTTTACCGGCCCAGCCTTGCGCGCAGGTGGCTTCGGCTGTCCAACAGGCTTAACGACATCGTGCCGTTTAGGCTTAACCTTCGGTTCGGCAGACGCGCCCGCAACGCCGAGTGAAAGGGTCGCGATAAGCGCTGCTGCAACTGCTTTGATTGTGGTCATTCGCGTCATGTTGGCGCCTCCAAATTCGCCGCGCTTCTGATCGGCGGCGAGAGGTCCAACGGCTCCGGCTGGCGCGTCCGGCGCAACTCACTGAAAACGTGAATGATATTTTCAGATGTCGCAAGTTGCGACATCTTGTTGCAATTCGTCGGCCGGTGCGAACGGCGAAGCGTCGGCGCCCCTTCTGCTCCGCGAGGCGCAGCGCATGGCGATCGTTATCTGCTCGTTGAAGGCGCTTCCGGCTCAATTGTCCGGATAATATCCGTGAGGATGGCGTTCACAGGCTTTTGGTCTTCAGTCGGCGAACGGCTGACGCTCACAGTAATCCACAGCCCATCGCGCACAAGGCGGGCGCCGTGCAGAATCGTGGAGCGATGCGCGACGCGGAGGAAGCTGTTCCCGAACATCGCTTGGTCCCGGACGCGCCAAGGGCTGTTACGAACCTCAATCGCGCCACGCACGAAGTCTTTGGACTTTTGATTCCGGACGTCGACGATTTCGGCCATCTCATCGGCGCTCAAAAACCGCTTGCCGGCAATGATCGCTTGCACGTCGCCTGGCCCCCAAGCGACAGGCGTGATGCTGACGCGCACCTTCAGCAGCCCTTCGGTCACTTTCAGCCGCAGCCGTTTGCGGCCAGACTTGTTTTTGACCACCTCCGCCTCGAGCCCGGCCGCTGTCGGCAGCGTCACATTGATCCGACGCTTTTGACCCGGCGCAGCGGTGAAAGACAGCTCAAAGGTCGTCGACGCAAGGCGCTTATAGGCGAAGCCTTCCGTTTCAGCGCCCTCGCTGGTTGCGCTGCGCTCGATGCCGAAACGGCGATCAAGCGATGGGCCGGCGCAAGCCGACAGTCCCAAAAGGAGCGCGCAGCAAAGGATGGCGCGTAGCACATGTGTTGAAATCATTCTGATCGCCCGCTGATTCGCATCAAGTAAACACCTGCGCGGGTGATAGCGCTGTAGGCGCCGCCGCGAAAGCGGTGTTTGTCTGACAAGATGGCGCCGACCGAGAGCGTGTGCGCGCGGTCCGCCAGCGAGGGCGGACCGCAGCATTGTTATTCGTCGCCGTCGGGCCCTGCGGCAGGCGCTTCAGGCGCTTCCTCATCCTCGCCGCCTTCGGCCAAACGGGCGACGGACACCACATCCTCTTCTTTCGCCGCGTTCAGAACTCGAACGCCGGAGGCGGAGCGGGATTGACGCGATACGCCCGCGACAGTGCATCGGATCGACTGGCCCGCATTGGTGACGAGCAAAATCTGGTCATCTTCCTCGACCGCGAAGGAGGAGACGACCTGGCCGCCTTTGGATGAGAGGTCGATGGCCGCCACGCCCATGCCGCCGCGCCCGATCGTGCGATATTCCAGCGCCGACGTCCGCTTGCCGAAGCCCCGCGAGGTGATGGTCAAGATCAGCTCTTCCTGAGCGGAAAGCTCAACGTAACGCTCTGGGCTCAAAGCGATATCTTCACCAACCGCCTCATCATCGGCGGTGTTGTCCGCTTCAGCGGGGGCCCCGTCAACCGCGCGGCGCATCTTGAAGTAGGCCGAGCGTTCCTCCGCCGTAGCATCGACGGAGCGCAACACGCCCATGCTGACGACTTCGTCGCTCTTCGCCAGCTTAATGCCCCGCACGCCCGTAGAGTCGCGGCCCTTAAACACGCGAATGTCCGTGACGTTAAACCGGATCGCTTTGCCCAGGGCCGTCGTCAGCAGCAGGTCGCTTTGCTCGTCGCAGATCGCGGCGCCGACAAGGCGAACGCCTTCGCCAAGCTTCATCGCTATCTTACCGTTCGCTTTGATATTGACGAAATCGCTCAGCGCGTTCCGTCGCGCGTCGCCCTGGCTGGTGGCGAAGACGATTTGCAGCTTGCCCCAATCATCTTCCGGCGCGTCGATCGGCAGCATCGCCGCGATCGAAACGCCCTGCTCAATCGGCAGGAGATTGACGACCGCTTTGCCGCGCGCGGCGCGGTTTGCGAGCGGCAGGCGCCAGACCTTCTTGGCGAAGACCATCCCGTCGGTCGTGAAGAACAGCACTTGCGTGTGCGTATTGCCAACGAAGATCTGAGTAACGAAGTCCTCATCCTTCATCGACATTGCGGAGAGGCCTTTGCCGCCTCGTTTTTGCGCCCGGTAATCCGTAAGCGGGGTGCGTTTGATGTAGCCGCCATGGGTGACGGTGACGACCATATCTTCCCGCTCGATCAGATCCTCGTCATCGACCTCGCCCTCATGCTCGATGATTTCCGTCCGTCGCGGCACGGCGAAGGCTTCGCGGATTTCGCTCAGCTCCTCGGAGATGATCGTCAGGATGCGGGGACGTGAGCGCAAAATATCGAGATAGTCCGCAATTTGCTCACCGAGCGTTTTCAGTTCGCCGCCGATTTCCTCTCGTCCCATCGCCGTCAGGCGCTGCAGCCGCAAATCCAGGATCGCCCGCGCCTGGGCTTCGGAGAGGCGATAAGTGCCGTCCTCACGGATACGGTTGGTGGGATCGTCGATCAGATCGAGATAGTCGCGGATTTCGTCCGCCGCCCAGTTCTTTTGCATCAACTGTTCGCGCGCGGTGCTTGGATCCGCCGCGGCGCGGATCAGCGCGACAACCTCGTCGACATTCTCAACCGCGACGGCCAGGCCGCACAGCAAATGCGCCCGCTCCCGCGCTTTGCTCAGCAGATGAGCGGTGCGCCGATAAACGACTTCTTCCCGAAACGCGATAAAGGCCGAGAGAATCGCCTTGAGATCGAGCTGTTCCGGCCGGCCGCCATTGAGCGCCAGCATATTGCAGCCAAAACTCGTCTGCAGCTGGCTGAAGCGATAGAGCTGATTGAGCACCACGTCCGGGGTCGCATCGCGCTTCAGCTCAACGACGACCCGGACGCCGAAGCGGTTCGATTCGTCCTGAACATGCGCAATGCCTTCGATCTTCTTATCTTTCGCGAGCTCGGAGATCCGCTCCACCATCGTCGATTTATTCACCTGATACGGGATCTCGGTGATGACGATCGCCTGGCGGTCCTTGCGGACTTCTTCCACGGTCGCGCGTCCGCGGATGATCACGGAGCCGCGGCCAGTGTGATAGGCCGCGCGCGCGCCCGAGCGCCCCAGGATCACGCCGGCGGTTGGGAAATCCGGGGCCGGCACATACTCCATCAGCTCACTGATGCTCAGATCCGGGTTTTCGATCAGCGCCAGCGTCGCGTCGATGACCTCGCCCAGATTGTGCGGCGGAATATTGGTCGCCATACCGACGGCGATGCCCTGCGAGCCATTGACCAACAGGTTCGGATAACGGGCGGGCAGCACGACCGGCTCTTGCAGATCGTTCGAATAGTTCGCTTGGAAATCGACCGTGCTCTTGTCGATGTCGATGGTGAAACTTTCGGCGAGTTTGGTCGTGCGCGATTCGGTATAGCGCATCGCCGCGGGGCTATCGCCGTCCATCGAGCCGAAGTTGCCCTGGCCATCGATCAGCTTGGCGGACATTGAGAAGTCCTGCGCCATCCGCACCAAGGCGTCATAGATCGCGCTATCGCCATGGGGGTGATATTGACCCATGACGTCGCCGACGATCAGCGCTGACTTTTTGTACGCTTTGTTGTGGGTGTAGCCCTTTTCGTAGATCGCATACAGGATGCGCCGATGCACGGGCTTGAGCCCATCGCGCAGATCGGGAATGGCGCGGCTTACGATCACGCTCATTGCGTAATCGAGATAGCTGCGGCGCATCTCATCTTCGACAGCGATCAGCGGCCCATCATATTTCGCGCGCTCAGGTCGCTGCGGAGTGTCGTCGCCGTTGGATCCATCGGTCGGCGGAATGTCGTCAGCCAAATTCAATCGCCTCTGTTTGCTCTGTATGCGCCTCTGATCGCCGCGTCAGTGTCCGCTCCTGATCTCCACGGCGCCAAACTTGCTCGAGAAATCCGGCGTTATCGCTGCGCTCAAGGGGGCTGAACGGCTTTGCCCCTGAACTGTGCCCAACAGGCCATGGATTGGGGGTCGCTATTTGCTCTCCGAGCGGCGCACCCGACGCCTAGATGAGGATATCTCGTTAGTGCGAGTTTAGCCTACCGCAAGATGCTGATCAATGCGCACGTTGCGCGACCTTAGGTCTTCGCGCAGCGCGGCGCAAACCGGCGACGCTTCTAAGTCGGATTTTCGAGGTTAGACGGCTCGATTTGGCGCTATCTACCACTAGGTAGATGTTCTATCTACCATTCGGTAGGCCCTCAATGCGCGCCTTCTGCGCCATTTTCCCGCCTACCTATCTCATGGTAGACGCGGCGCATCGCGGCAGGAGGTGAAAATGACCAGCGTAACGCGCGAGAGAATTGTCGCTGCGGCCGAACGCCGAATGCGGAACGCGGGCTATCACGGCTTTTCTTTCCGGAAAATCGCAGCTGAGGTTGGCGTCAAGAGCGCAAGCGTCCACCATCATTTCGCGACGAAAGAGGACCTCGCCGTTACAGTGATCGAAAGCTACGCGGCGCGCTTTCTGCGTGCGTTAGGCGCCCCGAACGCACCGGATGCAGCGCCACACCAGCTTATTTCGCGGTTCGTGGCGCAATTTCGATCAATGCTGGCGCCCGAGCGGCGCATGTGTCTTTGTGGACTGATTGCGGCCGAACGCGCGTCCCTCCCGCCGCGTGTCGCAAGGGCGGGGGCCGTTTTTTTCGAGCAGACGATTGCATGGCTGATTGCTGTCGGGCGACGTGCGTCGCCCGACATCGCCGAGCAGGAGTTGAGGACTGCCGCATTGCGGATTGTTGCGATCCTGGAAGGCGCAATGCTGCTCAGCGAAACTCTAGATGATGATCAAGTCTTTGAGACGATCGCCGCCAGCATTGGCGGCTAGAGCTTGTTTGGTCGCGATTTGCGAGCCGTTAGATCGGCCCACCCAACTTCAAATCGCCCTAGGACTGCGACCGCTTGCGCGCCCGATAAGCCTCGACAGGCAGTCCCGCGATGCCCCAAGCGTCCAGCTGGACCTCTTCGATCGTGACGACGGTGGTTTCCGGGTTCTTATTCAGGACCCGCTGCAGCAGCTCCGTTACGCCCGCGATCAGCTCCGCCTTCTTTTCGGACGTGACATCCTCAGGCGTAATTTTGATATTCACGTAGGGCACTTTTTACTCCTATTTTTGCTCATTAGCTGGTGTCGTGAGATCGTAGTGGAAGACTTTGGAAATAATCATCCAACGCCCTTGATCCCGCACCAACGTCAGAAGATCCGTGAACCAACGCTCGCCAACGGCGCAGTGGGCCCGCACAAACGCGGCGCTCGGCCCCGCGAACTCAATGCTGACGATCTGATCTTGTCGCTCTTCACCGCGAGCGGAAGGGGCCTCCCGCGTATCGATGATCTTGAGGTACGCGTCCAGATCCAACTGGATCATCGGCATTTCCGTCGGGCACACATAGCGCGCCTGCGGATGCAGGGCTTGGCGCAGCCGGTGCGAATCGCTGTGATAAAGACCGTCAAAGTAAACCTGCATGACGGCCAGTATCGACGCGGTTTGTTCCGCGACCGTTGAGGTCACCTCGGCGCTCACGCCAAACCTTCAGCTTTAAGCGCTTTTTGAACCGCTGGACGCTCGCTGATCCGCGCGATGAACGCCTTCAGGCTTGGCCACCGATCAAGGCCGACGCCGGTTGGAACAGCCCAACCTGCAACAACGAAGGCGTGCGCGTCTGCGACTGAGAATTTGTCGCCAACCAAGTACGCCCGGCCGTCCGCGAGCTGGCTCTCCAGATAGTCCAGCCGCTTGGAAATCTTGGCGACAACGGCGGCGCGCTCATCCTCAGCCAAGGTCGCGCCGGAGAAAAACGGGCTGAAGGATTTATGCAGTTCCGACGAAAGGAAGTTCAGATACTGATGCAGCTGGGTGCGCGCCCGAGTGCCGCTTGCCGGGGCGAGCTCCGCCTGAGGATGCTGGTCGGCGATATACTGCAGTACTGCTGGTCCCTCGGTGATGATATCATCATCCGAAAGCGCCAAGGCTGGCACATAGCCGTTTGGGCTGATGGCGCTATAATCCGCGCCCGTCTCGGTCCGCCCCTCATCCGTATCGACTTTTTCGATCTCGAATGCGGCGCCGGTCTCGTAAAGTGCGATGTGGCTTGCGAGCGAGCAGGCGCCTGGTTTCATGTACAGTTTCATTTGCGTCTCCAGCAATTTGAACTCTGCGGAAATCAATGACCGCTGCAGGAAACTGGGATTCGGAATCACCAATGTAAATGTGATATCTACTAGAAACTTACAAAACCGAGTATCCAAACGGAAACTAAAACAAATCAGGAAAATCATCTTATGTCACTGAAAATGAGGAAAAATAAAAGCCCAAAGCCGCCAGGGGCCTGCCCGTTGACGGAGTGTCTTTCCGTCATTGGAGGCGCCTGGACGCCAAACGTAATCTGGCATTTGCGGGCTGGCGCGCGGCGCTTCAGCGAACTACGCTCGGATATTCCGCCGATCACGCCGAAGGTTCTGACCGCCCGGTTGCGCGAATTGGAGGAGCGCGGCGTCGTAAGCCGGCGCGTGATGCCAACCTCGCCGCCGTCAGTCGAATATGCGCTAACAGACTTGGGGGCCGAGCTGGTGCCCGCGATCGAAGCGATCGTCGAAGTGGGACATCGGCTTAAAGAACGTGAAGAACTTTCAGTAGGCTCTGAACTAAGCGACGGGTAATCCAATCCCTGTAGGTTCACGGGGCGGAGCGCGCGTCAGATGGGCGCGGTATACAAACAGGCCTATAGCGCCGGGAGATCACCATGTCGCGAAACGCAGCCACAGCTCTAGCCGCCGCTTTGATCACGCTCAGCGGTCTCGCCGGCTGCGGTGCAATCGTTGGAACCGGGGTCAGCGCAGTAGGGAGCGTTGTCACCACCGCGGGGTCGACCGCTGTCGATGTTGTCGATGGCGCGGCGGACGTCGTTGTCGGCGGGGACGAGAAGAAGTCCGAAGACTAGCTGCTTCGCCTGCGGGATCTACTCCGCCTTGGTTCGATAGTCTTTGGCCTCGACGCAGCGCGTATGGTCATAAGGATCGTGTCTGTTGTAGTCGCGGGCCCATTCCTCACAGGCCTCCCGATCATCCATCGGTCCCATCACGACACAACCATCCGACGTGCAATTGTCCGAATGGCGAAAATGGTGGCCGATCACGACCCATTCCTGCGGCTTCGGCTTCAGCTCCTGCGCGTAGAGATCATGCAAAGCTTCTTGAGCGCGAGCGACTGGAGCGAGAAAACTCGCGAGCGCCAACGCCGCGCAGCATGCCCGAGGCGCTAGGCTTGGTCCTTTGGTCAGGCTTCCCATCATTGCGCTCCCGGCGCCCTAGCCAAGCATGTCGGACGCGATCGCGCCGTACCAAGCGTTCGCTTCAAGCGTGTTGTCGAACCGAACCGACGGCGGCTCGCCCACTTTGCTGACGAAGCGATCGACGACCCGAATGTCGCCATCGCGAAACGCATAATTCGCGCCGACTTTGACGACATTTTGGTTATCGATGAAGCTCCAGCATGTATTTCGAAAGCGCGCGGGAAATAACGTCGCCCCGTCCAAATCAGCGCGAATCGCGAGCGCCGCCACACGTGCTTGGCTGTTGGCCGCAAAGCCGGATTTTGGCATTGCGCCGGCGCGGGCGGCGTCCCCGACGATGAAGATGTTCGGATCCAGCCGCGATCGCATCTGCGATCCGTCAACCACGGCCCAGCCGTCACTATCCGTCAAATCTGCTGACAATGCGATGTCGCCAGCCCGTTGCGGCGGGATAACCGACGCCGCGTCGGCGCGAATGCGCTCGCCTTCGCCATCGATCAGCAGCATCTCCTTGACATCAACTTCCTTTAGGCCGCCGCCTGAGAAACTTGCCGGACGCCATTCAATCATCCCCGGATAAGAGGCGGCCCAGCCTTCCTCGAACAGCGGTTGCTTTGCGAACGAGTCCTTTGCATCGAGGATAATGATCTTCGCGGTGGGATTTCGGCGTTTGAAGTACTTTGCGATCATTGACGCCCGTTCATAGGGGCCGGGCGGGCAGCGATAGGGAGATGTCGGCGGCGCGAGGACAAACACGCCGCCCGGCCGCATCGCCGCAATCTGCCTTCGCAGCAAAAAGGTCTGGAAACCAGCCTGGTAGGCGTGCGGCATTTGCTCCGCTGCAGATGGAGTGTAGCCGCGAACCGCGTCGTAGTCAAAGGAGACGCCAGGCGACAGTGCGAGACGATCGTAGGCGACAGCGCTCCCATCCGCGAGGCGCACCAATTTCCGATCACGATCGATCGCGCTGGCGCGGCTTGTGACGAGCGTTACGCCATAGCGCTCCGCGAGGGCGTCATATCGGTGGGTCAAGGACGCCAGCGTACGCAGCCCGGCCAGGTACAGATTCGAGAAAAAACAGCTGGTGTACGCCTTGGAGTCTTCGACAAGAGTGACTTGGATTTTCGGCGAGTCTTTCGCCACATACTTGGCTACCGTCGCGCCCGCCGCGCCGCCGCCGACGACGACAAGTCGCGGCCGCGCTTGGGCTATGGCGGGTGCGAAGACGCTGGCGCCGGCCGCCAAAATCATCCTGGACGCGCTGCGCCGGGTGGCGCTGGTCAGGTAAGCCTCGCGACGGGCCTTATCCGTCTTATCCGCCTTATCCGAGCATTTCCGCATGGCGCCCTCAACCTAATTGGAACTGAACCAGGACTGGCGCGTTCAGCTTAGCTCTAAGTTTGACAGCCTGTCACAATTTATCCAACGTCTATAATCAATCGACCGATCTCGAATGCATGAGTCGCCGCGCGTAAAATAAACCTCGTCAGGTTTTATGTGTGCGATCGCAAGCAGCAGGCCGAAAGATGCGAAATTCGCGATTACGACCCCGGTATTTGTTCATCCTCGGAATACTCATTTCCGCCGCAGCTAATATATCAACCGCTCAAACCCGTGATCCGCTTTATGAATATGGAAAGCATCTGGCGTCGACCTGCGCCGCATGTCATGTGGATCGCACGAGCGGCGCCGCGCGCCGATCGGGCATCCCCGATATTTGGGAACTACCATTCGCCGAATTTAAACAGAAGTTTTTTGATATCAAAAAGAAGTCGGCGAACCCAGCCGTGCGTATGACCGTTTCGGCGCTGACTGAGGAAGATGTCAAAGCGATCCTCCATTATTTTGAGCGGCGTGAGCGCGACAAATCTGCGATTGCACCGCCATCATAGTCGCACCCTAGCCGCAACGGCGCGCGCACGAAGGCTCAATCGCGGTTCGTAACCCCGAACGGCACATGAACCGCGGGCGCCGCATCCGCAAGCCGTTCGATATGTCGGCGCTGATCATCGAAAAAGATATGGGGCTTTAGCTCCGCCAGCACCGCCGTTTTCTCGACGCCGCCGAGGAAAAACGACTGATCGACGCGTACGCCCCAATTCTCAAGCGTCGTCAGCACGCGCTCATGGGCCGGCGCGCCCCGAGCGGTCACGATCGCGGTCTTCAAACGCGGCGCATACCCCTTCGTCAAGGCCGCGTCGGCTTCCAGCTGCTGGATCGCCGCGAGACGCATCAAGAGCCGCTGCAACGGTCCGGCCTCATGCGGCTCAGCGACGCGCTGTTCCTCATGCAGGCGAAACGCGTCCAGCCCGCCCTCTTGGAACGCTCGCTCCGAGGCGTCGTCCACCAGAACGCCGTCGAAATCGAATGCAACCCGCAGCGCCGGGTCTTTCTCCGCATCCCATCGCGCGGTTCCGGCCGCTTGGCCGGTGACGTGGCCCGCCGGCTGCCCGGCCTTAATCGCCGCCCGCACATCGGCCTCATTGGCCGAAAGAAACAGCTCGCAGTCGAACGGCTCAATATAGCGATGCGGCGCCTCGCCGGAGAGAAACGCCGCGCGCTCAATCGCCAACCCGAAACTCGCGATTGAGCGGAAGGCCCGACGCCCGGTGTCCGCGTCATTTCGGGACAGAAGGACGACCTCCACCGGCGGATTGTCCGGCCGCACTTCATTAAGCCCCAGCAGTCGCCGTACGAATGGAAAGGCGACCCCTTGTGGAAAGGGAACATCCGCATTCGTTCGCTGATGATCGCGAAACGCTTCTAATCCCTCATTGCGGAAGACTGCGTCGGACTCCGTTAGATCAAACAGCGCCGACGACGCAACGCCCACAACAAGGCGCTGGGTCAGATCAAAGGCCATTATCGTAAATTCCTACGCGACCACGAATGTCTCAAGATCAGGCCGCCCAAATTGAACAATCGGGGCGGCCCACAGGCGCGCCGGCTTACGCCGCTGCGTCACAAATCTGGCGGCGTTGGCGGCCTAGAACGGAATGTCGTCATCAAGGTCTTTATCGAAGCCGCCCGGACCGCCAGGCCCCGAAGGCGCGCTGCTTGGCGCACTACTTGGCGCGCTCGAAGGGCCGCTCATCCGGTCGCCATAGCCGCCGCTTGGCCCGCCAAACTGGCCGCCATCGCGATCGCCGCGGCCATCCAGCATCGTAAGTTCGGACCGATAAGGACGGAGGACGACCTCAGTCGTATAGCGATCCTGGCCGCTTTGGTCCTGCCATTTGCGGGTTTCGAGCTGTCCCTCGATATAAACCTTGGAGCCTTTGCGCAGGTAATTCTGCGCCACTTTCACCAACGGTTCGGAGAAGATTGCAACCCGGTGCCATTCCGTGCGCTCTTTACGCTCGCCGGTGTTCCGGTCTTTCCAGGTTTCCGACGTCGCAACGGACAGGTTGCAGACTTGGCCGCCATTTTGGAAACTGCGCACTTCCGGATCACCGCCGAGATTTCCGATCAAAATAACTTTGTTGACGCTGCCCGCCATGCCGCTCTCCAGTTCTTAGCCCCAGCCGCCGGGCGGCGTCTGCGACTCCCATGCTTAAGACGGCAGCAGTAACGCCAGCTTTGGCAAAAGGCGAGCCCGGCGCGAAGAGCGCGCTCACAAGGAGCGCGCTCGATCGGCAAATTTTAGAGGCCGCACCGACGGCGTGGGCCACGGTAGGGCTGGAACGAGCAGTCCGAAGCCCGGAAGCTGCGATACCGGCGCGAACAAGCGCGGTAGTTGCAGTAGCCATAGGAGCGGCGGCGGTAGTAACGCGGCCGGGCGCGCACGACGTAGCTGCGGATGACCGAGCAGCTCGCATAGCGCGAGCGGTAGTAGTAGCGGTAACGAGCGCGACGCATCCGATACATACAGCGGCTGACTGCGGCGCGGCATGCGCCGTAGCGGGTGTAGTCGCGCGCACGGCTTCGGGTGCCGCGGACATAGACGCCGCGCGTGCTGTAGGCGGCGGCGACGCACTCAACGCGGCTCTGCGCCGAGGCTTTCTGCGCCTCGACCAGGACGCCCATTCCACCGAGAAGCAGAATCAGCGCAAGGATTTTTACGGCCTTCATGGCTTCCTCCATAAGGTTACGAAGTCCAATTCAGCGGGGCGTGGCGATCATCGCTCAACGCAAGCAAATCTAATGGATGTGCTGGTTGCAAGCGCTCCCCCCAATGCTCCCGCAGATTTATTGTAAAAGAAACCCGGAAACAAATAATTATATCTACAAGCTGGCGCAGAAGCTGCTTTCTCACGTTTGTCATTATCGCAACATTAATGTCATCGTTGAACATAATTACAACCATTCAATGTTTTTAATTGCCAATATTCGCGCCGAACGCGGGTAACACTTCTGAAGGCCTCTGGCAGGTTTCACCGCTCACGGGTATGTGGGCTCACACGTTAGCTTACGAGTACGTGATTGGCGTTCGCGCGGATTGTTTCCGATCTTCAGCAAACAGGGCGGACGGCGCACGGGCCGGGCGCTGAGTTATGTGACGCGACCAAGGAGTTTGGTTATGGCGAAAAAATTGACCGCAAAAGTAAGTGCTGGCGCTGTTGGCGCTGCAGTCGCCGCTGTTCTGATGGGCGTTGGCGCCGCAGAACATGCGCAAGCCGCCGGCAAAGAGAAATGCTACGGCGTCTCCAAAGCAGGTGAAAATGCATGCGCCGCCGGCCCAGGCACCACTTGCGCAGGCACCTCAACCATCGACTATCAGGGCAACGCCTGGTCGCTGGTCCCAAAGGGCAAATGTGAGACGATCACCGTCACCGACGCAGCTGACGGCAAAGAGCGCAACGGCAGCCTGAAGCCGCTGGCGCGTGATCTTCCATCGATCGACGCGCACGAAAAAGCGTTCCCAGGCAAAGGCAAAGCCTACGAAGAGCAGATCAAAGGCTACAAGCCTGTTGAAGGCTTTGAGCCATTTGCGAAAGGCTAACGCCTCGCCCCGCCGCGTCGCCACGGGCGGCGCGGCTCCTGAACCGCCCGTCGAAACGGAGAACATGGATATGCCGGCCCAGCAAATCTTCGATTCGCCCGCAGACGCGCCTCAACGCGCAGGCGTCGGCTTTAAGCCGCAGCATTTTCATGCGGCGATGGAGGCGCCGGGCGGCGTTGCTTGGTTTGAGGTCCATGCGGAAAACTATATGGGCGCAGGCGGCGCGCCGCATCGAATGCTGGCGGCGCTGCGCGAGCGCTTTCCGCTGTCGATCCATGGGGTTGGGTTATCCATCGGCGCGGAAAAAGGTCTGGATCCGGATCATCTCGCGCGGCTGAAATCCGTCGTTGAGCAATATGGCCCCTCGCTGTTTTCAGAACATCTGGCGTGGTCGAGCCACGATGTCGGCTATCTCAATGATCTGCTGCCCCTGCCTTACTCGACTGAAACGCTCCAGCGCGTATGTGCGCATATTGATCTGGTTCAGCAGACGGTGGGTCGGCAGATGTTGTTGGAGAACCCATCCAGCTATCTGCGCTTTGAACACTCGACGCTGCGCGAAACTGATTTTCTGAAAGAAGTGGCGCAGCGTACCGGTTGCGGCCTGCTTCTGGACGTCAACAATGTTTTCGTATCAGCGACCAATCTGCAGATGTCGGCTGAGGCTTATATCGACGCTTTTCCTTTGGAAGCCGTCGGCGAAATTCATCTCGGCGGCCATGCGACCGACGCGGATGATGACGGCGCGCCGCTGCTGATTGACGCGCATGATCGCGAGGTCGCCGACCCGGTCTGGGCGCTTTACCAATATGTGATCGATCGTATCGGGCCGAAGCCGACATTGATTGAGTGGGATAATGACGTGCCCGATTGGCCAATCCTCGCGGCCGAAGCGGAGCGGGCGAACGAGGTCTTGATCGCGGCTGAAACGTCAGAGGCGGGGCGCGGTCGTGCAGCCTGAGGAAGAAGGCGCGTATCAGGCGGAATTCACCGCCGCGTTGCTCGACCCGAACGCGCAAGCGCCATCTGCAATCGCTTCGGGCCAGGAACGGCGCTTCGCCGTTTACCGCAATAACGTCATCGTCAGCTTGGTGGAAGCTTTGGCGGCGGCGTATCCGGCGGTTCAGGCGCTGGTCGGCGAAGCGTTTTTCAACGCCGCCGCCGGCTTGTTTGTGCGGTCACACCCGCCATCCTCGCCATTAATGATCTACTACGGCGAAGGGTTCGCTGAATGGTTGGAGCGGTTTGAGCCGGCCGCGAACCTGCCTTACTTGCCCGATGTCGCGCGGTTGGAGCGACTGGTTCTAGAGGCGCGCAATGCGGCTGATGCTGAGCCGCTCAGCCAACAGGGCTTCGCCCAAATCGCGGAGAGGGCGGGAGCTGAAGGCCTCGGCGGGCTGCGTTTCGCGCCCCATCCGGCGACGCGCGCTCTGGCGTCCGCTTATCCGATTGTCTCAATCCACGCCCGCGCGCTGCTGGGCGGCGAGGGCGAGCTGCGCGGCGCGGAAACCGCGCTGGTGACGCGGCCGCAGGACGAAGCATCCATCATCGCCGCGCCGACGGGAACCGACCTGGCGCTCGGCTGCTTCGCGCAGGGCGGAGATTTGACGCAGGCGGCTGAACAAGTCGCCGAAGCGGGCGGCGATTTCAGTCTCGCCCTGTCGACGCTTATCCAAAACGGCGCGATTCGCGGCTGACCGCCGCCGACTGCCGTATATTTGATCGATCAGAAAGGGGATTGGATCATGAGTGATTTTATCACAGGCCTTGTGGGGCTGCATAACCGCGTTTTCGCAGCGATCGAGGCGGCGTTGCAAGATTGGCTGCTCGGCGCACTCGCGCGGGCGATATTCGCCAGCACGCTGCTGTTTTTCTTCTGGAAATCCGGCCTGACGAAGGTCGACGCGATGGGGCTGGTCGATGTGACCAACGCGTTGGCCCAGATGGCGCCGAAAGCATTGGAGGCGGCGGAGTATGACGCCAGCAAGCTCGGCTTTCACTACCACCTGATGGCCTATGCTGGCACCTACGGCGAATTTCTGCTGCCGGCGCTTGTGATCATCGGTCTGTTCGCGCGCATCGCATCCCTTGGCATGATCGCCTTTATCGCCGTGATGACGTATGTCGATGTCACAGCGCATGGCACCGTCGCGTTTGATCTTACAAAGACTTTCGACGCCACCCCATCCGACGCCATCATGGATCAGCGCCTGCTATGGCTGTTTCCATTGATTTATCTCGCCATGCGCGGCGCGGGCGTCCTGTCATTGGACTATGTGCTGAGCCGGCTGCTGCTGTCATCGGACAGCCGGGTTGAAGCGCCGGGCGGCGCTGCTGTTCGGATCTAGGACAAGCTGCGTATGAAATTGGGCTCGCACGCGCAAAAACTGGCGCATTTCGCGAACAAATGAAGATTGTCCGTCGCCGTTCCAGCCAGAACGCTCTATATCTGCTCGATCGGCTGAGGGAGCAAAGCGATGGCGAAAGCGAGCCCATCCAGCGCGGCGGACAAGAAAACCGCTGCGCCGCGCAAGAGCGCGTCGAAATCGGCAAAAAACACGACGAGCAAGGCGAAGGCGAAAACCGCCAAGACGGCTCGCGCTGCCGCCTCGAGCATCGACGCATCGGCGGAGATGCGCCAGATATCGATCCGCGGCGCGCGTGAACACAATCTCAAAAATATCGACATTGATCTGCCGCGGGACAGTTTGATCGTCCTGACCGGCCTTTCGGGGTCGGGCAAATCCTCGCTGGCCTTCGATACGATCTACGCGGAAGGCCAGCGCCGCTATGTCGAAAGCCTCTCGGCCTATGCGCGGCAGTTCCTGAATATGATGGAGAAGCCGGATCTCGACAGTATCTCCGGCCTGTCGCCCGCCATCTCGATCGAGCAAAAGACCACCTCAAAGAACCCGCGCTCAACGGTCGGGACTGTGACGGAGATCTACGATTATCTGCGGCTCTTGTTCGCGCGCGCCGGCACGCCGTTCTCTCCGGCGACCGGGCTGCCGATTGAGGCGCAGGAAGTTTCGGAGATGGTCGACCGCATCATCGCGATGGAGGAGGGGACCCGCGCCTATCTGTTGGCCCCGATCGTTCGCGATCGCAAAGGCGAGTATAAGAAGGAACTCGTGGAGCTGCAGAAGGCTGGGTTTCAGCGGGTGAAAATCGACGGCGAATTCTACGAGATCGAAGACGCTCCGGCGCTCGATAAGAAATTTCGCCATGACATTGATGTGGTTGTCGATCGGATTGCGGTGCGCGACGGCATCCAGACGCGGCTGGCGGACAGCCTGCAAACCGCGTTGGATCTTGCCGATGGCGTCGCAATCCTGGAGACGGCGCCGAGCGATGGCGAGCCGGAGCGGATCACCTTCAGCCGCAATTTCGCCTGCCCAAGCTCCGGCTTTTCGATCCCTGAGATCGAACCGCGCCTATTCTCGTTCAACGCGCCCTTTGGCGCCTGCCCCGATTGCGGCGGCCTGGGCAAAGAAGCGGTGTTCGATCCGGATCTGATCGTGCCGAACCAGGATCTCTCGGTCTATGACGGCGCCATCGCGCCCTGGTCGAAGAGCGGGCAGCCGGCGCCCTATTACCGGCAAACGATGGAAGCGGTCGCCCGCCACTTCAAATTCTCCGTGCACGCCCCCTGGCGCGACCTGCCGAAAGAGGCGCGAAAGGCGCTTCTCCTCGGGTCGGGCGGTAAGAAAATTAAGTTCCGCTTTGACGATAATGGCCGTGTTTATGAGGTTGAGCGCGCCTTTGAGGGGGTGATCCCGAACCTTGAACGCCGTTGGCGTGAAACCGGCTCGGACCAGATGCGGGAGGAATTTGAGCGGTTTCAATCATCGCAGCCTTGCTCGGCCTGCGATGGTCATCGGTTGAAGCCTGAGGCGCTGGCGGTCAAACTTTTGAGCGACGACGGCGCGAAGCGCCATATCGGCGAAGTCGTTGCGATGACGATCCGTCACGCCGCCGAATGGGCCGATACGCTGCAGGCCAACCTAACGCCAGCAAAGCGTCAAATCGCCCAACCCATCCTCAAAGAAATCCGCGAGCGTTTGGGCTTTTTGGTCAATGTTGGCCTTGAATATCTGACGCTCAGCCGCGCGGCGGGCACGCTTTCGGGGGGGGAAAGCCAGCGGATCCGGCTCGCGAGCCAGATCGGATCGGGCCTGACCGGCGTGCTCTACGTCTTGGACGAACCCTCCATCGGGCTGCATCAGCGCGATAATGACCGGCTGCTCAGCACGCTGAAAAACCTCCGCGATGCGGGCAACACCGTGATCGTGGTTGAGCATGATGAAGATGCGATGCGGGAGGCGGATTGGCTGATTGATATGGGGCCCGGCGCCGGCGTTCATGGCGGTGAGATTGTCTCCGCCGGCAAGCCCGAGGACGTCGCGTCCGATCCAGCGTCGGTTACCGGCGACTATCTTTCTGGTCGCCGTGAAATTGCCGTCCCCCAAACGCGACGCCCTGGCAACGGCAAGTTTCTTGAAGTGCTCGGCGCGCGCGGCAACAACTTGAAGGGCGTGAACGCGAAAATCCCGCTGGGCGCCCTTACTTGCATCACGGGCGTCTCCGGCGGCGGCAAGTCCACCTTCACGATTGAAACGCTGTACAAAACAGCGGCGGCGCGGCTGAACAACGCCCGCACCCAGCCGGCGCCTTGTGACGCGATCAAGGGGCTGGAATATCTGGATAAAGTGGTCGACATCGACCAGTCGCCGATCGGGCGCACGCCGCGTTCCAACCCTGCGACCTATACTGGCGCCTTCACGCCGATTCGCGACTGGTTCGCCGGCCTGCCGGAGTCCCAAACTCGCGGTTATAAGCCAGGGCGCTTTTCCTTTAACGTGAAGGGCGGCCGCTGCGAAAGTTGCCAGGGCGACGGCGTCTTGAAAATTGAAATGCACTTCCTGGCCGACGTCTACGTTACTTGCGACGTCTGCAAGGGCGCTCGCTATAATCGCGAGACCCTCGAGGTCAAATATCGCGACAAATCGATTGCCGACGTCCTGGATATGACGGTCGAAGATGCGGCGCAGTTCTTTGCCGCCGTCCCGACGATCCGGGACAAGATGGAAACGCTGCAGCGGGTCGGGTTGAGCTATCTGAAGGTCGGGCAGCAGGCGACAACCCTGTCGGGCGGCGAGGCTCAGCGCGTCAAGCTGTCGAAAGAACTGTCGAAGCGCGCGACTGGGCAGACGCTGTACATTCTAGATGAACCCACAACGGGTCTGCATTTCGAGGATGTGCGCAAGCTGCTGGAAGTGCTGGATGAATTGGTTGAGCAAGGCAACACGGTGGTGGTGATCGAGCACAATCTTGATGTGATCAAATGCGCGGATTGGATTGTCGACCTCGGTCCGGAAGGCGGTGATGGCGGCGGCGAACTGGTGGCGCAGGGCGCGCCAGAGGAGGTCGCCGGGCATAAAGGCAGCCATACCGGGCGGTATTTGGAGCCGATCCTGAAACGCGCACGGCGTAAGTTGGTGGCGGCGGAGTGATCCGCGCGCCGCTTGCTGCGACGTTGATCGAGAAAACATAGGGGGCAGCTTTTAGTGCGCTACCCCTTGCTCTCGGCCTTTTTTTCCCAGCCCCCGCTTTCTCTCTCCGCAAAGTAGGTTGCTGCTAGATCAGCGGCGACGACCGCCTTCCAAAAGGCGCGCGCACGATGCTTGGCTTCGTGATCGCGATCGTCGAACAGCACGCAGGTGCGCCGAAAGGCGCGAAGCGAGGCGGGCTCCGCCGTTACGCCGTCGGTCAGAAACAGTAAATCGGGCTGATTGGGCGCATCGTCCCCGACCGTCAGATAGATCGGCTGTCGGTCAGCGAAGCCAAGCGACGCCGTCGCGTGCGGCAAAAAACTTTCCTCGGCGAAACTCCAGAGCAAGCGATCCAAATGGTCCAGCCGCTCAGCGGAGCCGGCGCGCACGATCGCGCGCCAGCCTTGCTCGAGGGTGCGGCTCAACAGCCCAGGCAACACCTGCTCCAACCGCCGGCGGGTCAGATGATAAAAGAAAACTTCTGATTGCGCAGGCTCCGCCGGCATCGACACACCATTATGTCTGCGACCTGGAGACGAAGGTCGCCGCTATGAGCAGTCGAGCACGCCGGTCCAGGTTTCGATATTGTTGCTCTCATCATCTTCGGCGACAAGGTTGTACGGATCGACGACGATATAAACCGTCACCGTAATTTGCCCCGGCTTCAATGTCGGGCTCGTCGCGAGCGTGCGCCCGGTGACTTCGGCGAGCCGCTTTGCTTCGCCCACAGTCAACACCCCTGTTGCAGGACGGCCGATCTGCTCCTGAAAAGCGCGAACGCCGGCGCGAAAACCGCGACCAGGCACGCCGTCAATCCCGGCGGAGTAGTATTTCAGCTGCTCCAGCGCACGCTGATACTCCTTGATTTCCTCGTCCCCAAGCGCCGTCAACGGCGCAAGGTCCGCATCGCCGAGCGCTTTGCCGCTGCGCAACCGCCCTCGCTTCAGCTTGCCCTCGCCGATCTGAAACGGGATCGTCGTCCGAGCGCCCGGCGCCAGAGACGTCGTTTCCCGTCCATGATCCAGCAGGTCCAGATGCTCCGGCACGTAGACGGCGATCAAGGAGCGGCTATACCGGTCGATAATGCCAAGCGGCAGATCCGCGTCAGCATCGCCAACATTCGCAATCGCGGCTTCGCCGGAGGCGACCGGCGCGCTTAATGCGCAGGATCCGAACTCTATTCGCGTCGCATCGCGCGAAACAACTAAGTCAGGTCCTGCGCTCGCGACATGCGGCGCAAAACTTAGCATAGTCGCCGCGCCCACGGCGGCGAGCCTCAATGTCCGCACTCCGCATTTGTTCGCCATCCCCATCTCCCGTTATCGCGCCGTCATTGGCCGATCATGGCGCGATCAGCGGCCCCTGGGCGTCGGTCGATGATCGATGCGACAGGGGACGCTAAGCGCCCCCTGTATCTTTACCGTTAATCAACGGTCTCCGCATAGCGGACGAGAGTCGCAACCCCCCATCCTGTGGCGCCTTTCGGCGCGAGCGGCGTCGGCTCCTTAACCAGGGCGACGCCTGCGATATCGATATGCGCCCAGGCCACGCCATCTTGCACGAAACGCTGCAGAAACTGCGCTGCAGTGATGGTGCCGGCAGGGCGGCCGCCGACATTTTTCATGTCCGCAATTCGAGACTTTAGCTGCCGGTCATACTCTTTCGCGAGCGGCAGGCGCCATAGCCCTTCGCCCTCCGCCTCCGCCGCGCTTAGCAGCGAAGCGGCCAGCGCGTCGTCATTTGCGAGCAAGGCGGCGTTATGGTGGCCGAGCGCGATAATGGCGGCCCCAGTCAACGTCGCCAAATCGATGACCGCGCGCGGCTTAAAGGCGGTTTGCGTGTGCCACAACGCGTCCGCCAGCACCAGCCGCCCCTCCGCATCGGTGTTGATGACTTCAATCGTTTTGCCGGACATGGCCGTAACCACATCGCCCGGCCGCTGGGCGTCGCCGTCAGGCATGTTCTCAACGAGGCCGACAACGCCGACAACATTCACCGGCGCCTTACGGCGCGCCAGCGCGATCATGGCTCCGACGACGGTGGCCGCGCCGCCCATATCCATCGTCATCTCTTCCATCCCGGCGGCGGGCTTTAGCGACACGCCGCCAGTATCGAAGCAGACGCCTTTGCCGACAAACGCAATCGGGGCCGTCTTTGGATCCGCCGCCCCCTCATAGCGCATGATCGCAAGGGCGGATGCTTTGCGGCTGCCCTGGCCAACAGCGAGCAGCGCGTTCATACCGAGCTTAGCCATCGCGGCCTCGTCCAGGATCTCGACCTTAAGACCTGGAACCGCTGCCTTACCCTTTGCCGCGCCAAGCGCCTGAATGCGATCGGCAAATGTTTCCGGGGTCAGGATGTTGGCCGGCTCATTCACCAAATCGCGCGCCATCAACACGCCTTCGGCGAGGCCTAACGCCTTCTCCAACGCATCGGCCGCATCGACGCCGCTGATCTCAAGGCTTGTCGCCCCCTGCTGGTCCGGCTCAGATTTATGGTTGTCAAATTTGTAGGCGCGCAGCTGAGCGCCAAATGCAAATTCAGCTGCGAGCTCCGCCGCTTTCGCGGGCTCGAAGATCTCGGCAAGATCGGCGGAAGCGGCGTTTGACTTCGCCGTCGCGATTGCTTTCGCAGCGGCTGCGCCAAGTTTTCGAGCACCGGCGGCGTCGACAGGCGTCGCGCCAACGCAAATCATCGCGATGAACTCCGCTTTTGCGCCATGCGGGGCGCGGATCACTACGGTCTCGCCGAGCGCATCAGCCGCTTCCGCCAGCGCGCGGCTCAACTGACCGGCCGCCGCCTCATCCAGCGCCCGCGCGGCGCCTACAGGCGCGCCCGCGCTGTCGCCAGGCTTGTAGAATCCGATCAACGCCCCCTCATAGGCCGCGATCGCCGCCGCGTCTTTCTCTGCCGTCTTAATGTTCAACGCTGCAGTCATGCCGCTCTCCTCATTTCGTTATTCTTGACCGCGTGATGGCGGATCGAACCGCAATATCGTCGCATAATGCAGAGACAAAGCGAGAATTGAACGTTTTGCAGACACTCAAGCGTGACGCCCAGCTTGAACCGACGGCCGCGGCGTCCTATCCGAAGCACTCAAGCGGCGCCGCGCCGTTCAATACCGTTCAGCATAAGGATCAAGCGACGTGATCGAGCTTTTCCAGAAATATTCTCGTTCCTGGGTCGCAAAAATCGTCATAGGCCTGTTTGCCGGCGCGATGGTGGTCACGGTCTTCCAACAGGTTCAGGGCGGGTATAGCGGCCTGGGCGGCGCCAGCTCAGTCGCGACGGTGGGCGGCAAGGAAATCTCAGCGGTGGATTATGTGCGTGCGGTTCGCCAACGCGCGCTGGAGGTCGGCGCCCAGGATCGTCGCGTTGCGTTGTTTGAGCAGGCCCGTGGGCAAATCCTTCGCGAACTGGCTCAGATTTGGGCGCTGGCGGCCGAAGCGCGCGCAATTGGCGTCGACGCGCCGGACAGCGCCGTCCGAGAGGCGCTGCGCGGCAACCCGGCGTTCCGAACCGAGGGGGGCGCGTTTGATGTTCGCCGCTACGAGTTCGCGCTGGCGCGGCTGAACGTCACCAAAAAGGATTTTGAGGCCTCTCTGCGGCGCGAGCTGTCGGCGGATATGCTGATCGGCGCACTGGACGCGTCGCTGGACGCCCCGAAAGCGATGACTGAACTCGGCTGGCGGCGTCAAGGCGAGGAGCGGGACCTTGTCTATGTGAAGTTGCCGATTTCCGCGATTGCCGAGCCGGCGGCGCCTGATGACGCGAAACTCAAGGCCTATTACGACGCGAAGCCGGAGCGGTTCCGCGTGCCGGAGCGTCGCAAAGTGCGCATCATGATGCTGCTGCCGGAACATGTGGCGGATGTCAGCAAGGTGCCGGAGACGGACATCAGGGCGAAATACGACGCGGAAATCGCGAAGTATAAGAAGGATGAAAAGCGCAACCTTCAGCAGCTGCTGTTCAAAGATAAGGCCGCTGCGGAGGCCGCGATGGCG
This sequence comes from Neomegalonema sp., assembly GCA_022760355.1. Taxonomy (GTDB): domain Bacteria; phylum Pseudomonadota; class Alphaproteobacteria; order Rhodobacterales; family Rhodobacteraceae; genus JALEGB01. The sequence continues at coordinate 2,907 of JALEGB010000056.1, read as the reverse complement.
CGGATCAAGGACGGCGCCACCTTCGCCACCATTGCCGCCGAGCTTAAGGCGAAGCGCACGGACACCGATCTCGGCTATGTCACCGCGGCGAGCGTTGGCAAGTTCCAACCGGAACTGGCCAAGGCGGCCTTCGACCCGGCGGTCAAAGATCAAAGCGTGGTGGGGCCGACCCCGGTTAAAGGCGGCAAATGGTCCGTCGTCTATATCGCGGGAATACAGCTAGGCTTTGAAAAGAAATATGAAGACGTGAAGGCCGACATCGCCAAAGGCCTTGCGATTGAGAAGGCCAAAGACGGGATGAGCCAACGTCTGGCCGACGCGACCGATCTGCGGGCGCAGGGCGTCAGCCTCGCTGAAATCGCAAAACAGCTGCGTGGGAAAATTGTCGAGCGTGTGATCGACGCCAGCGGCCTGGACGAAACGGGCGCGCCGGCGAAGGGCCTGCCCGAGGATCCGCGGCTGCCCTCGGAAGCCTTCAAGATGAAGGTGGGCGATGAGCGCGATATCAAGGAAATCGCCAAGACCGGCGGTTTCTACGACATGGTCGTGCTTGAAATCACCAAAAGCTATCTGCCGCCGCTGAAAGACGCCAAGGCGAAGGTGATTTCATCATGGCAGGCGACGGAGCGTCGGCGCTTGCTCGGCGAGCGGGCGGAGAGCATTCGTAAGCGTCTCGCGGCGGGTGAGGACGCGAAAACCGTCGCCACAGAGTTCGCGCTCGAACTGAAGGAAGCAAAAGGCCTTAAACGCGGCGCCGCGTTCCCGGATCTTCCAGCCGCCCTGATCGCCTCGGCCTTTGAGACCACGCCGGCGAAAGCGGTCGGCCATACCGTTTTGGCTGAGGCGGCGGGAGGCTCGTCGCGCGTCATCGGTCGTGTCGCGGCCGTGCGCGAGCTTGATCCGAAGGCGGACGCGACGGCCTATAAAAAGGTGGCCGACGCGGCAAAGCAGCAGCTGGCGCGCGATATTCTCCTGCTCTACGCGTATGACGTGACCCGTCGGCAGGTGACGTCGATCGACCGCGCAGCATCGATTGTCGCGATGCAGCGTGCGGGCATCCTGCCTGTCACCGCTGCGCCGACGGGCCGTTAAACAGGAGCCGAGCGCAAGGTGAGCGTCGCCGAATCCAACAGCGCCGCGGACGGCGCTTTGCAACCGTCATTTCAGGCGTTTGAAGCCAAATACAAAGCCGGCGAGTCGCAAGTGCTGTGGCGGCGCGAGCCGGCAGACCTGGAAACGCCGGTTTCGCTTGCGCTGAAGATGACGCGGGCGGGCGCCGACAGCTTTCTGCTTGAATCCGTTACCGGCGCGTCAGCGCGCGGTCGATACTCTATTATCGGCTGGAAACCCGATCTGATCTGGCGCTGCTTTGGCGATAAAGCCGAAATCAACCGCGACGCGGCGCATGACCGCGACGCGTTCAAGCCAGCGCCGCGCACTAAAAAGTTTGGCGCCGGCGCGCTGGCGTCGCTGCGCGCAGTTCTGGATGAAAGCAGCATAACCCTGCCGCCAGAGCTGCCGGCCAGCGCTGCGGGCTTGTTCGGCTATCTCGGCTACGACATGATCCGGCTGGTCGAGAAATTGCCAAATGTTAACCCTGATCGGCTTGGCCTACCGGACGCGCTGCTGATCCGTCCGTCCGTTGTCGCTGTGATCGATAACGCCTACGATACGGTCAGCTTTGTCGCGCCGGTGCGGCCAACGCGCGGGGTGTCGGCGCGGGCGGCCTATGCGCGGGCGGCGGAACGGATCCAAGACGCGATTGACAATCTCGATCGGCCAGCGCGACTGGCTGGCGAGGGGGCGGAGCGGCCTGAAGCGGCCCCTGAGCCGGTTTCAAATACGACCCCGGAGCGCTATCGCGAGATGGTGGAGCAGGCGAAGGATTATATCCGCGCCGGCGATATTTTTCAGGTGGTTCCGTCTCAACGCTGGCGCTTTGAGTTTGGCCTGCCGCCTTTCACCCTCTATCGCGCGCTCCGGCGGACGAACCCATCGCCCTATATGTTTTATTTCAACTTTGGCGGCGCTTTTCAGCTTGTGGGCGCCAGCCCTGAGATTGCGGTTCGGGTGCAAACAGAAACGACCGAGGGCGCGCCCAAGCGCAAAGTTACGGTGCGGCCGATTGCCGGCACTCGGCCGCGCGGCGCCGATGCTGGCGAAGATTTGGCGCTTGAGCGCGAACTGCTCGCCGACCCGAAGGAGCTTGCGGAGCATCTGATGCTGCTCGATTTGGGGCGCAACGATGTTGGCGTCGTTTCTGAAATCGGCTCCGTTGATCCGAACGAGCAGTTCACGATAGAGCGCTACAGCCATGTGATGCACATCGTATCGAATGTTGACGGGGTTCTGCGTGAGGATAAGGACGCGTTGGACGCGCTCCTCGCGGGCATCCCCGCCGGCACGGTTTCCGGCGCGCCCAAAATTCGCGCGATGGAAATCATTGATGAGTTGGAGACGGAGAAGCGCGGCGTCTACGCCGGTGCGATCGGCTATTTTTCGGCCAATGGCGATATCGACAATTGCATCGCCTTGCGCACCGCGGTCGTAAAGGATGGCGCCGTCTACGTACAGGCGGGCGGCGGAGTCGTTGCGGATAGCGACCCGGAAGCAGAGCTTCAGGAAACCATCAACAAAGCAAAAGCGGTCATACGCGCGGCGGAGGAGGCTGGCCGTTTCAGCCGCCGCAGCAACAGCTAAGCGCTGCGCCCCGCCCAAACGCCGATACGCGCGAGGTATGAGCGCCAAGTCAGCTTCGATAATCGAAAAGTCACTTTCGGCAGTCGCAAAAAACCGCCGAAAGTCAGACGACTAGAGCTTTCGCCGATCAAGTTGGATCGGCTCAAGGCTCTAACTCTTTGTTTTGTCGCGTGCTGTTCCCGCCAACCGGTATCCACTTGGTCGGCG
>JALEGB010000055.1 GCA_022760355.1 Neomegalonema sp. | reverse complement strand
TGCGCCGACCAAGTGGATACCGGTTGGCGGGAGCAGCACGCGACAAAACAAAGAGTTAGAGCCTTGAGCCGATCCAACTTGATCGGCGAAAGCTCTAGCCGCCTATTTCGGCAGCGCCAACATCTGTTGCGCGGCGTCGCCCTCCGCCGCGCGGCCCTCAAAGAAGCCGGGGGCTGACAGCAGCGCCAACAAGAAAGGCGCCCCCAGCCATGGCAATAACAGCGCAATGGCGACTGCGGGGAACAGCAACACCACCCAGAACCGCGAGAACCCAAGCGCGCCCATACGGCGCACCCAAAGATACGCCGCCAGCTCAAGATAAAAAATCGCCCCCGCGGCCAGCCCGTACAGCGCGATCCGCATCCCCTCCTCGCTCAGCGTGCGGGTCGCGCCGTAGGTGGGGCCGCCCAACTGGCCGAAGCCCAGGGCCAACGCTGGGCTGAGCAGCACGGCGCCCGCCAAGCCAAAGAACTGGTACATCCAAAAATGTAACCGCGAGAGCGGGCGGGCGCTGTCTGAAAACAGCACCGCGCCAAGCACCAAACCGACAACCCCGACGGTGAGCAGGAAAACCGCGTCCATGTCAGCGCTCCCTCCTCTGATGCGCGCGCCGTATTTCTATGGGCGCCGACGCAGCCGGCTCCACCCTTCAATGGCCTTGGCGACAAACCGCCACCAAACCCGCATGCGCCGCGCCGCCCGCTCCGGACCGGAGCGCCCGGCCTCCAGCGTGCTCGGCGCGCCGCTTTCCCGCACCAGCGGCGGATCGACCTCAAGGATCACGTCGCCCACCACGCCGGGGCGGCCGATCAAATTATCGAACGCCTCGAAAAACCGGGTGGATCGATGCATGAAGATTTCGGCGCTTTTGCGAGAGTAGAGCGTTGCGGCGCCGCCAAGGGTCAATTTCTGTCGCAGAACAAGGGCGTGCGTCGCGTCGATTGGGGCGACGCGCTCGGTTTTCTTGTCCGCCACGCGGGTTTCCAGACGCACGATCGTCCATCCATCGGGATGGTCTACAAGCGCCGCCGTCACCGCCGGGAAATCGTCCGACAGCAGCGCGTCATCCTCCAGCACCACAGCGGCCGACGCGCTGCTGGCCAAGAACTGCGCCACCGCTTTGCGATGGCTCAGCACACACGACACTTCAATGTCGGTCAGATGACGGCGCCAGGTCAGCGAGCGCCGCCAGCGGCTGTAATGCGCTTTTTCCGCGGCGCTGAGCTTTGAACCGTCGACTGCGGGCACGAACGCGACCGCCAGCCCGAGACGACCGCATTGCGCCTCAATCTCCTGCCGACGCTCCTTCGAACGTTCGAGATTGATGCAAAGCAGCAGATATTTCTGCTCCGGCTGGACCGTCACCCTCATCGCCCCCAATTTGCGCCGACCACGCCGCGACAGCGCCCCCGCAGCCGCGCGCGGCTCTGGCCTACGAGCTCAACCCCGCTGCGATGCTTGGCGCATCCAGGCAGGCGAAGCCGTAATGGCGCAGCCACCGCAGATCGCTCTCCCACAAGGCGCGCAGATCCGGCGCGCCATATTTGAGCATGGTCAGACGATCGACGCCGATGCCGAACGCGAAGCCTTGCCACTGATCCGGATCCACGCCGCAAGCGGCCAGCACCTTCGGATGCACCATGCCGCTGCCCAGAATCTCCATCCAGTCATCGCCTTCGCCGATCTTCAACTGGCCGCCGGACCAGGAGCAGCGCACGTCAACTTCCGCGCTCGGTTCAGTGAACGGGAAGTGAGAGGCGCGGAACCGCAGCTCGACGCTGTCGACCTCAAAATAGGCGCGCAGGAACTCCTCCAGCACCCATTTAAGATGCGCCATGTTAATGTCCGCGCCAATCGCCATGCCCTCCACCTGGTGGAACATCGGCGTATGGGTCAGATCATAGTCGGAGCGATACACCCGACCGGGCGCAATAAACCGAACCGGCGCGCCCTTATTCATCAAGGTCCGCACCTGCACGGGCGATGTGTGCGTGCGAAGGACATGGCGCGTCCCGTCCGGGCGCGGCGACATGTAAAAGGTGTCATGCTCCTGCCGCGCCGGGTGCTCGGGCGGAATGTTCAGCGCATCGAAATTATGGAAGTCGCTCTCAATGTGCGGGCCTTCCTCGAACGAAAAGCCAAGATCGGCGAAAATCGCGGTGATCTCCGCCATCACTTGGCTGACTGGATGCACAGTCCCTGCGCCCTGCGGCGGCTGCATCGGCCGCGGGTTCAGGGTGACGTCCATCCATTCGGCGGCCAACCGCTCATTCAGCGCCGCATCCTCGAGCGCTTCTTTCTTGCGGCCGATCTCGGCGTGAATAGCGTCCTTCAGCGCATTCAGCGCCGGCCCCGCCTGTTTACGCTGCTCGGGCGACATTTTGCCCAAGTCGCGCATCTTCAGCGAAATCTCGCCTTTTTTGCCCAGCGCCGATACGCGCACCTCTTCCAGCGCCGCTTCGGTGCCAGCATCGGCGATCGCGGCCAGCCAGCGCGCCTTCACTGATTCGAGATCGCTGATCTCCGCTCCGTCCATCGTGATCCTCGCGAGAGTGGTTCGGCGATGGGCTTATCACGACATGACCGCTAATCAACCGCTGGAGCGGCGTCAAAAGGGGTTTGTTGAATGGAATTGCGGAACGTGACGATCGGCGGCGAGCCGGCGAAGGTTGCTGTGCAGGAAGTTTACTCGGGTCGATTTTGGGACCAGGTCTCCGCAGGCGACTGGGAGCCGGAAACATTTGCATTCCTCCGCGCGCATCTTGGGCCAGATCGGCTGCTGCTGGATATCGGCGCCTGGATCGGGCCGATCGCCCTGTTTGCGGCGCGCCGAGGGGCGCGGGTGATTGCGCTGGAGCCGGACCCGACCGCCTGGGCCGAACTCTCGCACACCGTCGCCGCCAATCCAGGGCTGGCAATTGATATTCGCCAACAAGCGGTCGCAGAGAAGCCCGGCCGGCTGCAGCTGTTCGCGACGAAGGACGGGTTCGGATCGTCGGAAACCACCGCAGTGGCGGCGGCGGGGGCCGGCGAGCCGATCGAGGCGGCGACCGTTCCGCTCGAAACCTTGGCGGCGGAGGCGCGGCCAGGCGAGCAGCTGGTGGTCAAAATCGACATTGAAGGATTTGAGTTTGCGCTGGCGGAGCAAATCGCGACGCTCGTCCTCGGGCGCAAAGCGCCGACTTTGTTATCCCTGCATCCAAGCGCGCTGTACAAATCCGCCCGCGCGCAAAATCGATCCGACGCTGAGGCGCGCGCAGACGCGCTGGAGACGACCCGCAGCTTTATCGCTCGGTTTGATCAGATGGATCTCCGTCCTGTGCGCCGGCCGGAGGCCAACTTATCCGAGTATCTGCAGGAGCGTATGACCAGCCGCGAAAAGGGCCCGCGCGACTTCGAAGTCGCGATTACGCCGCGCGCTTAGGGTCGAAACAAAGACCTAGTCATACATCTGGTCGTCGCCAGCCCGTCAAAGAGATAGAGCATTTTCACGACCGCACTTGTTTTGAAAATGCTTGTCTCATGATCCGGACGCCTGTTCGAGGCGCAACGAGACGCCGCAGAAGGAGTTGCAGCTCCTCTGCGGCGGCGAGGGATGGATCAGACTAGGGTCGAAACCCCTTCATCAGACGCCGTCAGCCCGGGGTCCGCACCGCGGTGACTTGATCCGACGTGACCACATAACCATTGGCCAGGATCAAGGACGGTTTGTCGTCAATCATCCGCGCCTCGACGACTTTTGAGAAATCGGCGCTGGTGTAGCTGCTGGTGCTCAGCTCGCCATCATCGCCTTTTTTCGAGACCTGGAACTCGACGAAATAATTGCCCGCGTCCGCTTTCGAACCGTCGCTCTTGGTCCCATCCCAGGTCACCTTGCCCTCAGATTTTGGATCGTAGGAAATCTCCGCCACGGCGGCGCCGCTCGAGTCCTTGATCACCATCTTTGCGCTTTCGGCGGAGCTGTCCACCAGCCCATCAACGCTCAAGGACGTGGAGCCGTCGAAGGCGTAAGCAAGCCCGGGCGCGCTGACTTCCATTCCGACCCAGCCTGCGAGATCGCCCACGCTTTTGGACACCGTCGCAGCGATCAGCTTGTCAAGCCGTTCGTTTGCGTTCACCTGCTGCTCAACGGTGGTGAAAGTCGCAATCTGCTCCACGAACTCGGCGCCGTCTTGCGGGTTCAGCGGATCCTGGTTTTTCAACTGGGTGGTCAGCAGCGTGAGAAAATCGTCATAATCCGCCAGCGCCGCGTCCGTGATGGACGTGGATGAGGTGGAGGTCGTCGAGGTGGTGGAGGTCGAAGTGGCCGTTGAGGCCGTCGCGGCTTTTGCCGCGGTCGAAGTTGTCACTGCGTCAGCCATTTCTTGGCTCCTTTCAACGGGAAACTGTTAGACTCGGAGGTCGAGACGACCATCAAGCATGGCGCCGCGCGCGGGAGGCGGCGGGGCCATGACATCGGCGGCCGCCGCATGCAGCACGGCGACCCGGCGACTAACACCGGGATCTTGGGTTTGTTCTGCGAAGCTCTGCGCGTCGCCACGCTCGGCGAAGCTCATATCGTCCAGGCTCAGCCCGGCCTCTTTGAGCTCTTTGGCGAGCTCGTCGCTATGTCGGCGCAGCAGGTCAAGCGTATCGCCCCGCTCGGCCTGAACCATAACGCTCACCTTGCCAGCCTCATTGAACGACATTTCCAGCCGCACCTTGCCCAGCTCAGGCGGATCGAGCGTGATCTCCAATCGAGTGTTGTCGCCCCGCTTGAGCACAGCCGAGCCGATCTGGCTGGCGGCGGCGCGCGCGGCTTCGGCCCCGCGCCCACCGAACATCGCCGCGGTCGCGCCGCTCGGCGCAGCGCTCTCAACCCGCTCGCGGACCAGATCGCCAACGACGCCGTCCGCGCCCGTGATCGGGTCTAAGGCCAGATCAAGCGCGCCCCCAGGCAATGGCGCGTCATTGGCGGCAAGCCCAGTAATGCGCGCCGCAGGCGTTTCGTAGGCCGCGCTATACCGCGCTGCGCTCGCCTCTTTGCCTGTCGCCGTCTCGGCGCCCTCCACGCCGCGGCGCTGTTCTGGTTCTGCTCGCGGATCGCGCTCAGGCTCGCGCCGCGCCCCATCCTGGGCGCTGCGCTCGTCAGCCGCATTCCCAAGACGAGCGGCCGGGGCCGCCGATGGCTCTGACGCGGCGTCGGTCTCAATAGCGTCCCCTTCACGCGCCGTCGCGGCGTCCCTCGGCTTACGATCGGCAGCGGGCGGCGCTGCGGCTGCTGATGCAAGTTCCTCCGGCTCAGCCGCCTTATCCCGGACTGGCGCAGGCGGCGCTGTGGATGGGGCGGTCGGCGGCGAAGCCTTCGCCCCCTCCTCCGCATCTGCGGGGGGCGGCGTCAGCGACGAGGGCGCAGCCATTGCGGCCGCCGGCGCATTCTTTGGCTCGGCAGCGATCGAAGCCGACTTTTTTTCCGCAGCTGGGGCGAACGCGTCGCTTACGAGATCAACGCCGTCGGACGCCTCCCCATCCGCGCTTTCGAGCTCAGGAGAGGCTTCTAAAGGCGCTTCAGTCGCAGGGCCGGCACTCGGCTTGGCCGCTTCAGCCGCTTCAACCGCTTCAGCCGAATTCGCCTTGTCCGGAGCGGGCTTCGGCGCGCTGCTCGGCAAGAGCTCAAAGGCCGGTTTCGGCGCCTCCGCCCGCGGCGCGCTCACATCGGACGCCTCTGCCGCCGGCGCACTCGGCTCCGCCGGGGCGTCCGCCTTATCACTGTCCGTATGATCCGCATCATCTGCGCGGGTCGGTTTCTCCTCCGCCTCGAGGCGCGCATCCGCCTCCGCCGACTGACCGTCAGCTTCGGCATAAGCCGCATCGAACGTCGTCTCCGCATCGTCGTGGACATGCTCAGAACGATTTGCCGGCTCGCTCGAGGACGGCAAAGGATGCGACGCGAAGGGGGCGGGCGCCAGCGGATCCATGACGACTCCTAAATGATCACTCCAAGTGTTGATCTGATTTTTACGCCAGCAAGGTTATGAAATATTTACAGCACTCGTGTTTTATTTGCCTTCAAGCAGCATTACCGCGAGAGGAACGATGACAGACGCATCCGCCGCCATCGCGCCGGCCGCCGCTAGCGCGATATTCAGCGCAAAAACGGCCCCAACGAGCGATACTGACGCCGCCCTCCGGAAGGTGTCGAAGGAATTTGAAGTCGCCTTTGTCGCAGAGATGCTCAAGGCCGCGAAATTAGGCGAGGTTAAGGGGCCATTTACTGGCGGCCACGGTGAAGAAGCGTTTCGCAGCTTTTTAATTCGTGAATACGCGACAGCAGTTTCCGAGCAAAAACAGCTTGGAATTGCAGATAAACTCTATGAAAAACTAAAACAAAAGGTCGCGCCCCATGGCTAATGGCGTTCGGATCGAAAAACTCACGCGCCAAGGCATTGCGATTATGCAAGAGGAGCGCGAACTAGCGCTCAAGGGCGATCTGTCCGGTTTGGAAAAGCTGAACGCGCGTAAAGTCGCCTTCCTCTCCGAAATGGAAACCCTTGCCGACTCAAAGGCGGGCCGCGGCGTCAGCCCAGCGCAACGCGCGGAGCTTGAGACGCTGTTCGACATTATTAAACGCCGCGCAGTCGAGAACCAGTCCTTGTTGCGCGCCGCCGCCGCTGGCGTCCAAGCCGCCCAACGCCGCATCGCCATGATGCATTCGAGCGATGGCGACTTGGGGATTTATGGAAGAGATGGACACCCTATTAAGAATAACAACGGATTAAACAGTAACTCGCAAATTGCCTAAGTAATTTAAGCGATTTTTTATGCGGCCAAAGTAGAGTTCTCCGGGTCTAGAAAGACCAACCCACTTCAGACGGTCCGTCAGAAGGCGACCGACACCGTAGTTGCAAAAGCGCTGCGGAGATCGACCCGACGCCGAACGCGTCGTCGCAGACGGAAAGGAACGTCATGACCAGCATTCTGAACAATGCAGGCGCCATGGTGGCGCTGTCCACCCTGTCCACCATCAACCGCGACCTTCTCGAGACCCAATCGGCGATCTCGACCGGCAAGACCGTCGCCAGCTCGGCCGACGACTCCGCGATCTGGGCTGTGACCACGATCATGGACGCCGACGTTGACGGCTTCAACGCAATCTCAGACTCGCTCTCGCTCGGCAAAGCGACCGTCACTGTCGCCCGGAACGCATCGGAAAAAATCACCGATCTGCTCCGCGAAGTGAAAGAGAAGGTCATCACCGCGAACGGCGAAAACGTCGACCGCGCGAAGATCCAAACCGACATTGATGAGCTGACCAACCAGGTTTCGTCGATCGTCGCAGCCGCTCAGTTCAACGGCCTGAACCTGATCGACGGCAGCTCCACCACCTCCGTGTCGGTTCTCTCGTCGCTCGACCGCGGCACCGCAACCGTTTCGAGCTCGTCGATCACCGTTAACCGCCAAGACCTTGGCGTAAACGCCGGCACCACCGGCGCTTCTGCGATCGCGTCCTCGAACAGCCTCAGCACCACGGAGATGAACGCGTCGACCGACGGCACCGTTCAGCTGCAGGTCACCGCAGGCACCGCGGCTTCGACCTTCAACATCACTGTTGGCAGCTCGAGCTTCACCTACACCCAAGCGAACACCAACGCTGACCAAACCCTGGTTGCGCTGGCGATCGCGGATGCGATCAACAACCAATCGATCTCGGGCGTCACTGCGACGGCTGCGAACGGCACGGTTCTGATCACCAACACCAACAGCTTCGCAAGCTTCAACGTTGAATCGTCGGTTAACGGCACCGCCGCTCAGCTGAACGGCGCATCGACCACGGCTAACACGCTCGACGCAAGCTCGACCTTGTTGACCCTGAACTCGCGCACTGTTGCTGCGGATGACGGCTACTCGATCACGCTGACCAAGGACACCAACTCGGACGGCACGAACGAGAACTTCACTTTCGACTATATCGCGCGTTCGGGCGACACGCTCAACGACGTCGCGAACGGCCTGAAAGAGAAGATCGAAGCCAACGACTTCTTCAACGACGTTTCGATCTTCGTTGACGAAGCTTCGGATCCGACCGTCGAAGACGTTCTGGTCAAGTTCGACGTCAGCTCGAGCACGATCGGCATCGCCAGCGCGGCGAACTCCGGCGGCACGCGCGGCGGCGGCCTGGGCGAGCTTGGCGATCTCCTGGTCACCACCAACACCGACGCCACCAACGCTCTGACCACCATCGAAGGCCTGATCCAAACCGCAGTTGATGCGGCGGCGGCCTTCGGTTCGAGCGAAAAGCGTCTGGAGATCCAGGAAGAGTTCGTCACCAGCCTGGTCGACTCGATGAAAACCGGCATCGGCGCTCTGGTCGACACCGACATGGAATCGGCTTCGGCTCGCCTGCAAGCGCTGCAGGTTCAACAGCAGCTGGGCACCCAGTCGCTGTCGATCGCCAACTCGGCTCCACAGAACATCCTGTCGCTCTTCCGCTAAGCGACGCCGCAAACTTCGGCCGGGCCTTCGGGCCCGGCCTCTCCCTCAACGTTCGTTAGGCGCTTTAGATAATTACAGCCCTGAGGAGAACCTCCGCGATGCCATCCCACGCCCTTGCCGCCAACGCTTACGCGCAGCATAGCGCTTCGGTCAGCTCGCCGCGCGGCATTGAATTCAAGGCGTTCCAACGCGTCACCGCACAGTTATCGGCGGCGCTTGAGGACGGCGTGCCGCTCTTTAAACTCGCCGAGGCGATCCATTTGAACAATCGCCTGTGGGCGATCCTCGCGACCGACCTTCTTTCCGACAACAACCAACTGCCGAAGGAGCTGCGCGCGCAGCTGTTTGGACTGTCTGAATATGCGCGTAAAACCGGCCTGCGCGCGATGACTGGCCAAGCCGACCCGAAGGAGTTGGTCGAGATCAACAACATCATTATGCGCGGGCTGCGCGAGTCGGAGGCGGCCACCCCCGCCGCTCGGCCAGCGGACGCCGCCGACGCGCATCACGCCGCAGCGGGAGCCTGAGAAAAATGGCCGGTCTCGTTCTAAAACTTGCGCCTCAGGAGCGTGTGCTCGTTAACGGCGTCGTGATGGAGAATGGCGACCGCAAGACGACGCTGAAGGTCAAGACGCCCAACGCGTCAATCCTCCGGCTGCGGGACGCGCTGCACCCGGATGATGCGACCACGCCCGTTACGCGCGCCTATTATGCGGCGCAGTTGGCTGTGGCCGGCTCAAATGATGCGGAGCAGACGTCGCAGGAGCTTCGCCCACAGCTTGCCGCGCTGGCGCTGGCGTTTGAAACGCTGCCAGAGCAGTTCGCTCAGGTGTCCGCGGCGCAGGAGGCCCTGCGCAACCGCAACTTCTACGCCGTCATGCGCTCAATCCATCCGCTGATCGCCGTCGAACGCGAGCTGCTGGACCAGGGGCGCGGCGCGCCCGCCGCGATGGCCACGCCAAGCGAGCCGCCGACAGAAAGCCTCGGAGGGGCCTAGATGTTCACGCCGATCCTCGTCTCAACCGGATTTCTGGGCTATCAGGCTCTGAAACAAACGGAAGACGCGCAACGCCAAGCGCTTTCCAACAGCGCCGAAGTTGCGAATGAGACGAGTTATGTGAAGGCGCAGCTCGGCAAAGTCACGTCGAGCGATGAGCTCCTCGCCGATCGGCGCCTCCTCGAAGTCGCCCTCACCGCCTATGGGCTGGAAAGCGAAATCGACAAGACCGCGATGATCAAGCGGGCGCTTGACGAGGGCACGACGGATGAAGCCGCGTTCGCCAATCTGCTGAGCGACAGCAAATGGGTCGACTTTTCCGCCGATTTCGGCTTCGGCGACCTGAATGCAAGCTCCAACATGGCGGCGTTCCGCGCAACGGTCGAAACGCGCTTTCGCGACGCCGCCGCGGCTGAAGAATCGAAATTCGACGCGTTCAAACTCAGTCATTTCCGCGCCAATGTCGGCTCTATCACCAGCGTTGACGATCTGCTGGCGGATCCCATTACTCTCGAGGTCGCCTTGGCGGCGTTTGGGCTGGAGCGCGGCTATTACAATGATGATCATTTTCGCCAGCTGTTGACGGATGGCGTCGACGACAGCGCGAATGACTACGCCTATTCGCTCGATGATTCAGGCTGGATCAGCTTCGCCGCCGCCTTCAGCGGTCTGGCGGACGGCGGGACGCTCGAAAACGTCACCGGCTTTCGCCTGGATACCGAACGGGAATTGGCACGGCGGGCGGTCACATTGTATGACGCCGACGAGGCGGACGCCGCCACTGGCCGGATTTCCGCCAGCGACGTGTTGTACTACCAAGCCAACGCCGATTCCGTCGCCTCAGGCGCCGATCTCGTCGCCGATGCGCAGCTGCGAGAAGTCACGCTGGTGGCGTATGGTTTGGCTGAAACCTCGCTGACGGACACCGAAATTGCGACCATCCTGGATCAAGCGATCGCGGGAGATTTCAGCGCTGCGGAGGCGCAGTCGGACAGCGCCTGGAAGCAACTGGCGACCTCCTTCGCCGCCAGCGTCAATGGCGGCGCGGCCAGCGAGGTCAAACATTTCGAATATGCGATCGAGCTGGGGATTGCGGAGCAGCAGCTTGAATCGGTCTACTATCTTTCAACCGCTGCTGCGGAAGTATCTTCGGTCAGCGAAACTGAACTCGCCTATTTCAGTGAAAACATCGAAGAAATCGACAGCGTCAGCGCATTTCTTGCGGATGACCGGCTGGTCGACGTCGCCCTGCGCGCATTTGGCCTCGAAGATTCCGGTAAGTCGACCAGTTACATTGAGTCGATTCTGGCGGAGGATCCGACCAGCGACGGCGCGTTTGTCAATCAGCTGTCGGACACCCGCTGGGCCTCGTTCTCAAAGGCTTTCAACGGCGTCGACGCGAATGCTGCGATTTGGCGGAACGAAATTGAGCAACGTTTGATCGATCGAAACGCGTCGGACGAAGATCTGCAGTATCTGCGCGACAACTGGAACATCGTCAGCGAAAACCTCGATCTTGTACTGCTGCCCGATCTGATGGACGTCGTGCTGAGCGCCTTTGACATTCCGAAAGGCGAGGCGTCGACTGAGTTCTTCGTCAGTATGGTCATTTCAAACCCAGCGGAGCCGACCTCCCTCGTCAATCTGTACGATGATGACCGATGGAAAGAAGTTGTAGATTTGATGGGAAGCTTTGTCGGCGTCGGCGGCAATACGGGAAATGAAGATTTCCAAACTGAATTGATCGAGCGCTACGAAGCGCGCAGTTTTGAGATCGCCGTCGGCCAGCAAGATCAAAGCATGCGCCTCGCCCTCAACTTTGAGCGGCTGATCAGCGACTATACAGAGAAAGACAACTGGTATCTGCTGCTGGGCGATCAACCGATGCGCTCCGTGCTCGACGCGGCGTTCGGCATGCCCGCCGGCTTCGTCAACCTTGATATTGAAGATCAGAACGAGGCGTACGGCCAACGGGCGCAGCAGCTGTTTGGCGGCGACACGCCATCGGTTTTCGCGGATCCGGACAATATCACCACGCTGTTGCGTCGTTACATGGTCGCTCAGGACGCCGCTGCGTCGCCAAGCGCCAGTACGCCAGGATATGGCGCGCTGAGCCTTATGTCCGCGGCGGCGAGCAACGCCCGCTCCTACGGCGCCTACTGACCTAGGGGCTAAACCCCTTTATCAGACGCCGTCAGCGTTCGGCAGGCGGAGGCCAGAGCCCAAATAAACGCCCGCAGCTAGATAAACCGCAGCAGCATGACCGCGTCGCGCAAGCGTGATCGCTGCGCGCTGCGTAGCCGGGTAGACAGCCCGCATGCGCATTCTGCTTCTCACAACGCTGGCGATGATTGCGTTCGCCGCAAACTCGGTGCTGACCCGCGCCGCGCTGGCGCCTGACTTGATCGACCCCGCCAGCTTTTCCAGCATCCGCATCGCTGCTGGCGCACTGACGCTCGGCGCAATCGCCGCGGTCAGAGGCGCTCAATTGCGGCAAGCCGCGAACTGGCGAATGGCGCTCGCGCTTTTCACCTATGTCGCTTGCTTCTCCTTCGCTTATCGCTGGCTTGACGCGGGCGTCGGCGCGTTGATCCTGTTTGGCGCGGTCCAGATATCGATGCTCGCCGTCGGCTTCATTCAAGGCGAACGTTTGAGCGCGCCAGCCTGGCTCGGGCTGCTGCTTGCTGTTGGCGGACTTGGCTATCTGCTTTCGCCGGACTCGCCGCAGGCGCCGAACCTCGCAGGCGCCGGCCTGATGATCATCGCCGGCGTCGCATGGGGCGGCTATTCGCTCCTGGGGCGCGGCGTCGCCAGCCCTCTGAACGCGACGACGGCGAGTTTTGTGCTCGCCTTGCCCGCGACGATCCTGCTCAGTACGATCTTCGCGGATGAAGCCCGCGCAACGCTGCATGGAGGCCTGCTGGCGATCGCTTCCGGCGCGCTGGCTTCTGGCTGCGGCTATGTCGTCTGGTATGCCGCGTTGCCCGGCCTCACCGCAACTCAAGCCGCGACGGTTCAGCTCTCGGCCCCCGTTATCGCGGCTTACGCCGGGGCCGCTTTGATCGCCGAGCCGATCACTGCGCGGCTCATCCTCGCCTCCGCGCTGGTGCTCGGCGGCATCGCGCTGATCGTGACGCAGCGGAGCCGTTCTCGTCGCGCCTAAGCTCTTGCTTTGCGGCCGTTAACAAGATGCAATCCGCCCGACAGCTGACAGAGGAAGCGATATGTATAAAGTCATTGGATATCCGCGTACGCGCGTCATGCGCGTTCTATGGCTGCTCGAAGAACTCGGCGTCGCCTATGACCTCGACCCAGCGACGCCAACCAGCGCTCAAGTCATTGAACGCTATAGCGAAGGCAAGATCCCCGTACTGGAAACGCCTGACGGCGTGCTGACCGACAGCGTCGCGATTATGACCTATCTCGCGGATAAGCATGGCGACCCGGCCACCGGCCCCGCCTTCGCCGCCGGCTCCTATGAGCGTGGCGTTCAAGATGGCCACACCCAGTTCATTGTCGATGAGCTGGAGGGCGCGCTCTGGGCGACGACGCGCCATCTGCGCAAGGATGAAGCTGAGCAATCGCCGGCGTTCGTCGCAGAAATGCGGGCCCAGTTTGATCGCGGGATAGAGCGGCTGGTCGCGCGGGTCGGCGCAGGGCCGTTCCTGATGGGAGAGCGCTTCACGACGCCTGATATTCTGGCGGGACACGCCGCCGCCTGGGCCAAGATCGTCAATTTCGACATCAGCAATGAGGCCGCGCTCGCCTATCTCGGCCGCGTCGCCAGCCGCCCCTCCGCCGGCCGCGCGCGGGAGCGCGCCGTCGCCGCGATGCAGGCCCAGCCGTGACCCTTCCGCGTGCAATCGAACGCCACGCCGCCGACGATTGGTCTGGCGACGCGGCGGACGCCGTCACCCTGGATTACGACGCCCGGTTTCGGCGTCGCCGCACAATGCGCAGCGATGGCGGATTGGCGTTTCTACTTGATCTGCCTGAAGCGACAGAGCTGCGCGACGGGGATGGGCTCCGCCTTGAAGACGACCGGATGATCGTCGTCCGCGCGGCGCCTGAGGCGGTTGCGGATCTCGAAGCGCGCGACCCGCTGCACCTGGTGAAGCTCGCATGGCATCTCGGCAATCGACACCTGCCGACGCAGATTTTCCCGGACCGCTTGCGCATCCGTCAGGACCATGTTGTGGAGGCGATGGCGCAAGGCCTTGGCGCGCAGGTGACGCGGCTGGACGCCCCGTTTGACCCAGAAGGCGGCGCCTATGGTCAGGGCCGCACCCATGGCCACACGCATGGAGGCGGGCCTACGCATGGAGGCGGGCATACGCACGAGCCTCATCATGACCACTAAGGCTGATCTCCAGCCGGACGCCCTGCTCCGCCTCGCATCCTGGCTGTCTCCCAGCTTTCCCACCAGCCCCTACGCCTACTCGCACGGGTTGGAGCAGCTGGTCGCTGACAACAAGGTCGCAAATCTCAGCAGCTTTCTCAGCTGGGCGGAGGCCTGTCTGCGCCATGGCGCAGGGCGAAATGACGCGATCTTATTAGCGCACGCTTGGCGCGCCACGCGCCAAAGCAACGAGGCGATGCTGCAGGAGGCGGCTGAACTTGCGAGCGCGCTCCAACCCTCGTCGGAGCGGCGGCGCGAGAGCCTTGATCAAGGCGCGGCGTTCTGGCGGACGGCGATGGCGGTTTGGCCGATGCGAGCGCCGCAGCTCACCGCGCCGCCCGCCTACCCGATCGCCGTCGGCGTCGCCGCGGCGGCGCATGACTGCCCGCTGCGCCCCACCCTCGCGCTCTATCTTCACAGTTACTGCGGGATGTTGACGGTGGCGGGGCAAAAGCTGGTCCCGCTCGGCCAAACGGACGCCCAGCGCGCTATTGCGGCGCTCAATGATCATATCGAAGCCGTCTCGGCCGAGGCGCAAGACGCTGCGCTGGAGGATATCGGCGGCGCCGCGTTTCGCGCCGATATCGCCTCGATGCGCCATGAAACACTGCACAAAAGGCTCTATCGCTCATGAACTCAACGAACGGTCCGCTTCGCGTGGGCGTCGGCGGCCCCGTCGGCGCTGGCAAAACCACCCTCACCGCCGCCCTGTGCCGCGCATTGCGAGATCGCGTCTCAATGGCGGCGATCACCAATGACATCTACACCCAAGAGGACGCCGAAGCGCTGATGCGGCTGCAGGCGCTGCCCCTCGATCGGATCAAAGGCGTGGAGACCGGCGGGTGCCCCCATACCGCGATCCGCGAGGACGCCAGCATCAACCTTGCCGCGATCGATGAGCTGCGCGCGACGCATCCTGACCTCGAGCTGATCCTGATCGAAAGCGGCGGCGACAATCTCTCCGCCACCTTCAGCCCGGAACTGGCGGATCTGACCATCTATGTGATCGATGTCGCCGCTGGCGAAGAAATCCCGCGCAAAGGCGGGCCGGGCGTCACCCGATCAGACCTTCTGGTGATCAATAAAACCGACCTCGCCCCGCATGTCGGCGCGTCGCTGGAGGTTATGGCCCATGACGCCGAGAAACAGCGCGGCGCCCGCCCGGTCATCTTCACGCAGCTGCGCCATGGTGAAGGGGTGCGGCAAGTCGCCGACTTTATCATCGCCGAAGGGGGGCTCGGATAAAACGCGCCGATGGCGAAATCTGGCCAAATTCAACGTCTCATTTCAGCAGCGCCGTTGATCGCCTCTCCGACCTTCAATCCGCGCAGGAGCTCCGAAATGGATGTGTTTACGAAGGACGATCTCATCGCGGCGATCGCGGACGGCGCGCGGCCAAAGTTCGTGCTGTTTTGGGGGCACACGCCCCAATCGCCCACGTCGCCGCTGGGCGCTGCATGTTTGAGCCAATGGTTTCCGGCGGCCTTCACAGTTGACGAGATCGCCTATCCCACGGCGGAGCACTACATGATGGCGGAGAAGGCCAGATTGTTCGGCGATGAAGCAGCGCGCCAACGTGTGTGGGCGGCGACATCGCCCGGCGCAGCCAAGGCCGTCGGTCGCGAAGTCAGGGACTTCGTCCAAGCAACGTGGGAGGCGGAGCGGTTTGAGATTGTGCGCCGCGGATCACGCGCAAAGTTCGCACAGAATCCGGAGATGGGCGCGTTCTTACTGGCGACGCGCGACCGGGTGCTGGTCGAAGCCAGCCCGCGCGACCGGATTTGGGGCGCCGGCGTCTCCAAAAACAGTCCAATCGCTGAACAGCCCGACCAATGGCCGGGGCTTAACCTGTTAGGTTTTGCGTTGATGGCGGCGCGCGCCGATCTGCTGGCCGAAGGCCTGACTTGAGTGCAGCGCGCCGCCACGCCCGTTTGCGTGGTCTGAAATCAAACGCCCCATCGAATGGCCGAAAAAATCGGCGCTGCGAAGGGGCTTAGGGCCTAAACCTCGCCCACATATTCGCCGCGCGCCGGATATTCCTTTGCGATCACAAAGTCGAGCGCGCCGACCAGTTCGGAGAAATGCGGCCGGCTGAACGGCATCGTTTGGACAGCGCCGTAATAGAGGGTCTGGTCCGGCTTGACGATGAACAGCCCCGGCTCAGAAAACCGCGCCGGCTCCTCAATCCCAATCGATGTGACGCCGCGCGATGTCGAGATGTAGAGCCCCCACTCTTTTGCTTCTTTCAGCGGCAGACTATGCGCAAAACGCAGTTCCTTCGCGCCCACTTTCTCAGCCATTTGCGTTGCGCGCTCTTCACCGTCGGAGCTGACCGCAACGGTCTTTACGCCGCGCTTGGCGAACTCAGGCGTCAGACGCTCAAGCTCTTTGAGATAGGTGATGCAGATCGGGCAGTGGACGCCGCGATAGAAGCATACGAGCGTACCAAACTCCGCGCCGTCCGCGCTCAGATCAAACGCGCCATGCGCGAGTGTCTCGAGCTTCAGATCAGGCGTTTTTTGACGGGGGGTGAGCATCTGAGAGATCCTTATCCTGGCGTTCTTGCCGAAACGTCATTCATGTGACAGGACTTTGACCCAGAAAAATCCGACATTTCTGATCAGAACGCCGAACGCGACGACATTAGCGTGAGTGAACGCATGACCAAGCTTGACCGTCTGTCCTCCGTCCTGGGGCGCTTCGAACTCGTCGTGCGCCCCGCCCCGGCATCGGAAGCCTCGCTGCTGCTATGGCGGCAGCCGGGAGACGGCGGTTGGCTGCTGCAGCTCAGCCCGTACGCCCCCCTCTGCACGGCGGACCGACCGCGCAATGCGCCCAGTTTTAGCGCCGCCTTTTCATGGGGCGGACGCGATAATCCACTCATTTCCGCCCTGCCCACATGTGTCGAGCGACGCATCGCGCCAGGCGAGGAACTGGATATGCTGGCGACCTTGCTGGCGGCCGAACAGACGGCTGCGCGATGTGGCGCGGCGACCGTCGTCAACCGGCTGGGAGAGGTTCTGATCGTTCGAATGCTGCGCGAACAGATGGCCCAGGGCGTAGCGCATCCCGGCGTGTTGCGCGCCTTGTCAGATCCCCGGCTCGCGCGAGCCGTCGTCGCGATGCATGAGAACCCTGGCCGTGATTGGCGTAACGAAGATCTTGCGGAGATTGCGGGCCTGTCCCGCAGCCGGTTCGCCGAACTCTTTACCGAAGCAGTCAGTGAAGGCCCATCCGCCTATCTTCGCCGATGGCGGCTGAGCCTCGCCCGGCGGGATTTGGAGCGTGGCCAAAGGGTGCAGACCGTCGCACGGCGCTATGGCTATCGCTCCGCTGAAGCGATGAGCCGCGCCTTTCAACGCGCCTATGGGATGAGCCCGCGGAATGTCCGAAAATTCAACGGCGAAGCGCTGGCGTCCCTTCCGAACGCGGCCAGCAAGCCGTAAAAACATCCGCCCGCTTTTCACGGTTCACTAACCCTCAAACCGTACTCTACGCCTGAACCTCATGAATAGGGCGAGCACCAATGAATTTTGCTGAGTTGCAGCCGGAGGAGTCGTTTGCCTCGACGCCGGCGAACTTCGACGTTGTGGTTGATCAGCTGGAAGCGGCGCTAGCCGGTTCGGCGTATGACGACTCGGTGTTGGATGAGCGCGCTCAAAAGCTGCTGCAACGGGTGAGCGAACTCGCCCAAGCCGAAGCGGCGCGCACTGACGGCGCGGGCGGCAAACAAGCCGCCGACGAAGCCGTCGCCCGGGTGGACAAGCTCGACGCCGCCTCGGCGCAAATTGGTCAGATTGTCGGCGCGATTGAGCAGATCGCCCAGCACACCAGCCTTCTTGCGGTGAACGCCAGCATCGAAGCTGCCCGCGCAGGCGAGGCCGGCCGCGGTTTTGCAATCGTGGCCGGAGAAGTGAAAGCGCTTGCCGATCAAACCGCTGGCGCAACGCGGGACATCCGGGTGCGCATTGAAGGCCTCCAAACCGAAGTCGCCGCGATCGTCGGCTCGATGCGCAAGGGAGCGGGCAAACGCCGCACCTGACGCGAGTTGGTCCCGGACAGCTCCAGCCATCCCCCCGGCGCCAAACGGCGCCGGACGCAATCAGCTACGTGCTTACAGGACCCACGCAGGACTAAACATCTAGAGCGCCGCATAGTTCGGCTTAAACGTATCGCAGGCGTCAACTTTGCCGGAGTCGTAGCCCTTTTTAAACCAGCGCATCCGCTGTTCAGACGACCCATGGGTAAACTTGGTTTTATCGACCTTTTGTCCGCCCATACGTTGGATCATGTCATCCCCGACACGATGAGCCGCCCGCAGCGCCTCCTCAATATCGCCCTTCTCCAAAATTCCGGCGGTTTCCTGCGCCTTGCGCGCCCAGAGGCCGGCATAGCAATCGGCTTGCAGCTCAACGCGCACCCCGAGCTGCCGCGCCTCTTCTTTGGTTGCTTTAAGCTGTTGCGTGTATATGCGCCCAAGTTGCCCGCTGATATACTGCACGTGATGCGAAACCTCGTGCGCGATGACATAAGCTGCCGCAAAATCGCCAGGCGCACCGTAAGTCGTTGCAAGCTCTTTGTAAAAAGACGGGTCGATGTAAACCGTCTGGTCGAGCGGACAATAGAAAGGCCCAAATGAAAGCTTGGCGTCGCCGCATTTTGTCTTGAAGGTTTTTTCATAGAGCACAACCGTAGGCGCCGTGTAGGAGCTCTTGCCCATGCTTTCAAAGGCGCCTTCACTGAATATTTCGCTCCATACATCCTCAGTATAGGCAACGGTGACTTCAGCAAACTCGACAGGGTTTTCCTGGTAGCTCGTCACCACCGAATCGGGCGCGGTCTTTGCCGGGTCCTTCGCACCAGTTGGCGCAGAGCTGCTCGCAGGGCCTGGGGCCGCAATTTTTGTCGGAGCCTCAACGCCGGCCGGCGCGTCAGGCCCGCTCGGCTTCGTTTCCTCCGGCTCCCCCCCCAAGAACAGCCATCCGACGCCGGCGATGATCAGCGCCGCGATGCCGCCGCCCGCAACTTTTCCGGCCTGTCCGCCATGCCCGGTGTGGTTTTGCACATTTGTGCTGCGTCGACCGCCGCGCCACTTCATCCCCATCCTCCTCCTCGGCTCGGGCCCGCGCCCCAGCGATCCGCCCCGAAAGCCTGCATCTGCGCAGGCGAGCCAGTCTACAAGTCCGAAAACGCAATCGTCCAGGTATTGCAGCTCGAGGATTTTCCGCTCGTATAGCCACGCTCAAGCCATTTCAGACGCTGCTTGCCGGATCCATGCGTAAACGCGGCTTCGTTGATGAAACCGCTTTCCGCCCGTTGAATATTGTCGTCCCCCAATACAGTCGCGCCTTTGATCGCGTCCTCCAGATCTTTCGGCGACAGAAGGGAGAACTTGACCTGCGCGCGCTTGGCGGAAACGCCAGCCAAGCAATCCGCCTGCAATTCTAGCCGCACCAACAGCTGATTGGGCGTGTCTTCCTTGGTCGACTCGTCCTCGCCCAAAGTCTCGACGGCCTTGCGCGCCGCTAGATACCGGTCGAAATCGCCGCTGAGATGCTGGATATGGTGCGCAACTTCGTGCGCAACGATAAAAGCCGGAATTGCGTCGCCGGTTGCGTCATAGCGGTCGATCGCCTGATCGAAAAAAGTGAAATCCATATAGATGGTTTCGTCCTTGCGACAATATACCGGCGCGGAGCCGGCTGCGAGATCGCCACATTTGGTTTTTTGCGCGCGATCATACAGGACCAGCTTCGGCGCCTGATACGTCTTTCCGCGCTCGGCGAACACGGCCGTCCAGACCCGCTCCGTATCGCCGAGAATAACCGCCACCAGCTCCTTCAACCGCTCTTTGCGTTTGTCCGACATAACGGGCGGGCAGTCCCCAGAAGGGGGCGTCGAGGCCGCGGAAACGGCGGCCGGCGACGGCAGATCGACCGCACGATCACGCGCGCAAGGGGTCGGATCGTTTGCAAAGGCGTCGTCGCTGAGTTCGCTGACCTTAGAGCTGGTCGCCTGGCACTCGCCAACGTTGAACAAGCACAGCGTCGCATCGATCCCCGCGAACCCGACGCTGGCCGCGGCGGAACCGAGCAACCCGACAATCCCCGCCGCCGCGGCCAGCGTGCCGCTCGTCGCAGCGGTCCGTCGGTCGATCACATTCGCGCTCGGTCTTCGGCCTACGATGTCTACCATGATCAGGCTCCCTCAGATCCACCCGGCGGAACACGCGCGGAATATGGAACCCCGCTCGATTCTCCTTAACCTCGTCCTTTGCGAGATGCTAGGCGCCGCTAAGGGCGATTTATTGGCGCGGCGCCGATCAAAAGCGTTGCGCGTCAGACGCACTACGCAACGTGAGAAGGAATTGATCGACTTTTGCGCCAAACGCATCCTCACGCACCTCGCGCTCAGTCGCCGCCAGGGTCGCAACCGGCGTCTTTCCACAGCGCTTGGCCATCATGTCAAATGATCTTTCCGCGCCATTGCCTCCCATCGTACAGAAGAAGGCCAACTGCCGGCAGCGCGAAGCGTTGGCGTCGAGCCACCCCAACACCGGTCCACAGGGCTTCCAGCTCCAGATCGGGCCGCCGAGGACGATCAGATCATAGGAGGCCGGATCTTTCGCCGCGGCCTCAACATCGCCGGCCCGGCCGGTCGCGATGTCCCAGAAAATCCGCAACCCGTTCATAAACGCGCCGCGCTGAATGCGATATCGAATCTCCTCGCTGTCCGCATTCAATCCGGCCGCAATGACGTTGGCGACCTTTTTTGTGTTTCCGCTCAGCGAATAAGCAACCACCAGGCTTCTCATCGGCAACCTCCGACTTGATCGTGATCAGGGTCGCACGCCCAACGCCGCGCAGCTTTGACGGGGGTCAAACAGATCGCGACGCCTACAGCGATGGAAGATTGATCCGCATCAACGCATTTTCCCGCGTTTCGAAACAGTTTTTCGAGATCGGGCGCTGTTTCCGGTAAAGCGGCTCAGTCAACGCCTACGGCGGCGCCGAGACCGACAATGTAGAAAGATATTCTCGAATGTGGCCATCGACGAAATATGCGTTCGCACGCCTTCGGCCTAAGCCCCGGTTCGAGAGGAAAACCGCCCTTGCCTCCGAGCAGAAGATGGCCATGTTCGGGCTTGCTGCGCTGCGCCAAACGCAAGCCTTCGGATCGCCCAGATATCAACAGGGGCGCGATGGAAACGCGACAGTAGGGTTTCCAACGAGCTCGCCAGCCGAATGAAGACCAGGAATGACTGACGCAATGACCGCCGCCCCAACCGCCGCCTCTTTTCCAATTCCCGCCAATGTCTTTGCGGAAACGGTGACTGAGGTGCAGCATTACACGGACCGCCTCTTCAGATTTCGGATGACGCGGCCAGCCAGCTTCCGCTTCCGCTCCGGCGAATTCGTCATGATCGGGCTGCCGAACGCCGAAAAGCCGGTATTCCGCGCCTATTCCATCGCCAGCCCCGCCTGGGATGAGGAGCTGGAGTTTTACTCGATCAAAGTTCCCAACGGCCCGCTGACCGAACATCTGCAAAAGATCAAGGAAGGCGACACGATCATAATGCGGAAAAAGCCGACCGGCACATTGGTCAATGACGCGCTGCTGCCCGGCAAGCGATTGTATATGTTCTCAACCGGCACCGGGATTGCGCCATTTGCGTCCCTGATCCGCGATCCTGAGACCTACGAGAAGTTTGATAAGGTGATCCTGACCCACACCTGCCGCGAGGCGGGAGAGCTGACCTATGGCTTTGAGCTGGCGAAGATCGCGGCCGAAGATCCGCTGGTCGGCGAGTTCGCCGCCGGCCGCCTGATCCACTATGCGACCACCACACGGGAAACGACGCCGCATATGGGCCGCATCACGGACCTCATCGTCAGTGGAAAGCTGTTCGAGGATATCGGCCAGCCACCGCTCAATCCCGAAGAAGATCGCGGCATGATTTGCGGCTCGATGGCGATGCTCAAAGATGTCAAAGAACTGCTGGAAGAGCGCGGGCTCGTCGAGGGGGCGAATAACGCGCCAGCGACCTTCGTCGTTGAGCGCGCCTTCGTCGACTAGGGTGCGGCTTAGGCGGCGCCCCTCAGGGCGTCGTTCAACGCTTCGCCATCCGCTTCGAGCGTGAACGAGTTCGCCAGTTGCGACAGCTGATCCGCGTAGCTCGACAGCTCTGCAGCTTGCGCAGCCGCCTGCTCGGCGCCTAAGGCGTTCTGCTGTGTCGTTGCATCCAGATCGCGCAACGCCGCCCGGATTTCGTTTGCGCTCGACGCTTGCTCCTGCGACGCCTTAGCAATCTCCGCTGAGTAGCTGTTGACCGACTCAACACCCTGATTGATCTGCGCAATCATTGCGCCGGTTTCACGCACCTTGCCGACGCTCTCCCGCACCGAAACAACGCTTTGCGTGACCAGCTCCTGGATATCGCGGGAGGCTTCGGACGATCGTTGCGCCAAGGCGCGCACCTCCGAGGCGACGACGGCGAACCCTTTGCCCGCCTCCCCCGCGCGGGCGGATTCCACCGCAGCGTTCAGCGCCAAAAGGTTGGTCTGGAAAGCGATTGAATCGATCACGGACACGATCTCAGCAATCTTATCGGAGCTGCTCTCCGTGCGGCTGATCGCGTCCACCGTGTCGCGCACAACCGCATCGCTTCGGCCAGCCTGCTCGGCCGCCGCCTGCGTACGCTGCGTCGCCTCCGTAGCGCTTTGGGCGTTTCGCTGCGTCGACGCCGCCATTTCCTCCATGCTCGCCGCCGTCTCCTCCAGGAAGGCGGCTTGGCTCTCAGCCCGACGCGAAATATCGGTCGAACTCATACGCATGGCGCCGCTTGCCTGTTCCAGCGATGCGCTGGTTGCGACCATCTCCGCCAGCAGCTCCCGCAAACTGGCGACAGTCTGGTTCACGTTCTGGCTCAGGTCAGCGAACGCGCCGACATGACTGCTCGACATTGTGCGCGTGAGATCTCGCGCCGCCATTGCCCGCATGACATGGGTCACGTCCTCCAGCCCGCCCGAAACGCTGCCCAGCAGTTCATTAACTTTAATTCCGATCTTGCCGAGCATGCTCTCAGGATCGCTGACCTGAACCCGCGTATCGAACTCGCCCTGCGCCGCGGCCGAAACCACCCGATCAATTTCCCTGCGCATGGACACGACTTCGGTGCGATCCCGCCACTCGATAACCGTGCCCTGGCGGCCCCCATCGCTGGCGTTGACGGGGGCGACGTCAATGTCGACGAAGCGCCCGGCAATTTCCATGGTCGTAGAGAACCGCTCCCCGCTCTCAAGCGCAGCGCGCATTTCTGGGGTCGCCGCGACAGAGAGCAGCGAACAAGAAACCGGGTCGGCCGGCTGAAACTCAGGCCATTCTGCGTGCAAACCATCTGCGAAGCGGGTGAAAAACTCCTGCAATCGGCGATTGACGTAACGAATCCGCCCTTGCTCGCATGCGATCAGAACCATCGCGTTGGAGCTGGAAAGCGCCGTCTCAACCCGCTGCGCTGCGACGGAGCTGTCATAGATCGCGCTCATGGACTGCGCCAGGCTCCCAATCTCATCGCCCCGCTCAGCGCCAGGCACTTTCGTCGGGACGCCTTTGGCGAGCAGCGCGACCGCGGAGCGCATATCGCGTAGAGGTTTGACGATCCGAGGACGGATAAAGAACAGCAGGATCGCCAAGATCGCTAGAAT
Organism: Neomegalonema sp.; assembly: GCA_022760355.1. GTDB lineage: Bacteria > Pseudomonadota > Alphaproteobacteria > Rhodobacterales > Rhodobacteraceae > JALEGB01. The sequence continues at coordinate 24,119 of JALEGB010000055.1, read as the reverse complement.
AGAGGCTACGGCGATCCCGATCTGAAGCGCGCGACCATTGTCGACCGCATCTACCGCCGCCGCTGACGCTTCGGCGCTGGCCGTGCGTTGCGCCGTTGCAAGCGCGCCGACATGCGCGGACAGGGCGCTCAGCTCCTTCCACGCCACCGCGCCGCTCTCATCGACCCGCGCGGACGCGGCAAACTCGGCGCGGCGCGCCGTCGCGATTGCGCCGTCACTTCCTAGCATGCCAACCAAACTGGCGATCTTATCCGCTAAGCCGGCCTTGACGATCATCTTCTCGGAGGTCAAGGCGGTCAGCTTCTCGCGCCCACTGACGGAATCGCGCAGCGCCTGCTCCAACCTGTCAACCGACGCCGCATTGGCGAGCTGTCCGAGCCAACCGAGCGCGGCGTTCATTGTCGCGGCGGCCTCGAGCGCTACGCGAAAGTCGCCTGACGCGGCTTTGACGATCTTCTCAATCTCGGCGCTGCTCTTTTCAGTCAGCTCGCCGCCACTGATCGCCATGTTGAAGCTGGCGTCATCCACAAGGCCGCCGACCGTTTTTTTAACTTTGGCCAATTGGGTCCGCAGAGCGTCGTACCCGCCGCTGGTTAGATATTTTGAGCGGATTGCAGGGCCGGCAACGAGTTTGTCGATTGCCGTTTTCACTTGCGCGGCCGTTGATTGCAGCTCTTTGAGGGACTCCGGCGGCAATTGTTTCTTGATTTCGCCCATCTGCGCCTGCAGACGATCCAGCGTTGAGGTCAACTGATCCGACTTCGCGGCGATCGCCGCGCGGCTGAAGGCGGTTTTCAGCGCTTCGGCCTCAACTTCAATCGCAGCCAGCTCAAGCTTGATCGACATGAGCCCGACCATCGTCGGCACATCCGCCGACACAACCTTTTCGATCCCCGCGGCCAGGCTTGAACGTGTTTCTTCAGATGCGATCGCCATTTGGAACGACGTGTCATCTGCGATTTCGGCCAACTTCTTACGCACATCCGCATGCATGGCGCGTGCGCGCGCCCAGGACTCGCGCACTTGCGCCTCTGCCGCATGTTTGGCGGCGACGGACTTCGACACATCGCCCATTGCCGCGCGCAGCACCGAAAAACGCTTCTCAGTTGTTCCCTCGGCGGCGCCCAGCCTGGCGATCAACTTCTCCAGATCGGCCAGTTTGCCATCGAACGCGGCCGCTGCGCGTTTGCGCGCGGGCTCATCCGGCGCCAGCCGAATTGCATCCGCAGCGCCGCGGATCTCCGCAATCTCTTCCCGCGCGGTCAGCGCGGCGAAAACTTTCGGCAGCTGTTTCTCCGTCAGGTCGGAGAATGTGCGGTTGACGGCGCCGCTGACGCTCAATGCGCCGACAAGACCCGCCGCGATCAACAGTGCGACAACGAACATCGCCGCGTTGACCTGCGCCTGAACGCTTAAGCTTTTGAAATACCTGCTCATATCCGCCTAACCCTGCTGCCGAACGTCACTTGAAGCACTCATTTGTCAGCGCGTCCCCTTGAGGGCGCGCCTGAGCAAGGCTCGCCACCCCGTCCCCGTATGGAGAACGCCGGCTATCAGCATAGCGGCGTTCTCCCTATTTTCTGGTTAGCGCATGATCACTTCGCGACCGGCTTGAAGCTGCCGTCCGCCTGGATCACGGTCAGATAAACCGCTTCGGAACCTTGGTTGTCTTTGTCGCCGAAAGTCAGCTTCAGGCCGCCAAGGTCCATCTCGCCCGCTTTGAACGCCTTCAAAAACGCTTCACGGGTCGGGTCCGCGCCAGCGCGCTCGAGCGCAGCGATCGTCATCCGGCCGACCAGATAGCCTTCGAGCGAGACGAAACCCGGCTCCGCCTTCGCGTCGATCGCTTTCAGAGCCTTGTGATAATCCGCGACAACCGGAACCGACGCATCCCAAGGGAACGGCACAACCTGCGAGATGATAACGCCTTCGCCGTCTTTCCCGAGCTCCTTCGCCAGCGCCCGCGATCCCACGAACGAGATGTTGACGAAGGTTGGGTTCATTTTCAGTTTCCGGGAAAGGCGGATGAACTCGGCCATTGGCTTGTAGGCGCCGACCATCACAACCGCTTCCGGCTTCGCCTTACGGATCTTCAGCAGCGCCGACTTCACCGCGACCGTGTTACGCTCGTACGAGCCCTTCGCGACCAGCTCAATTCCGCGCTTCTTCATCGCTTTTTCAACACCCGCCAGACCGACGCGGCCGAAACTGTCATCCTGATACAGGATAGCGATGCGCTTATAGCCGCGATCTTCGGTCAGATGTTTGATCCAAGCCTCGGTCTCCTGACCATAGCTGGCGCGGAAGTTGATGATATTGCCCAGATCCGGATTGCGCAGGAACCCAGCACCGGTGAAGGGCCCGATATATGGGGCTTTCTTTTCAGTCGAGATTGGCTGCGCCGCCTTCGAGGTTGGCGTGCCGACGGCGCCAATCAGCGCAAAGATCGACGAATCCGCCAACAGTTCGCGGGTATTTTTAATCGCCTTCTCCGGCTCATACCCGTCATCTTTGCTCACCAGCTCAAGCTTGCGGCCATGCACGCCGCCCTTTGCGTTCACCTCGTTGAACGCCGCTAGAAGGCCCAGCCGCATCCCCTCGCCCAGCGCTTTCGCCGCGCCGTCAAGCGCAGCGGACTGACCGAATTTAAGAACGCCCTTCTGATCATCTGACGCTTGCGCCGCGCCAGCAATAGTCGCCGCGGCGACAAGGCCGCAAAATAGTTTCTTCAACACGATAAGACACCCCGCCTTTAGGTCGCTAGTCACAGGCAGTGCGCGCATGAAAGCGCACAGCGATATTGAGCCGCCCGCGATGTGCTCATCTTCCTCGGAGGGGAGTTAAAAAATAACTCAAGTTAAGCCGAAATAAACCAGACAAAAAAGCAGCAAGTACGCCAATATTTAATAAAAAAAATTAGAGATAAAAAAGCGGCATTACATTAACGCTAATAGCTATGCCAGGAAATTCGGATCATTTTTTATCATCGTTATAGATGAGGCGACAGAGGTCGATGACGCAAGCCGGCGCGCGCTCCGCGATCATCCTGCGGACAAAAATGCATTCGCCGCCATTTGCTCCGTTAAATGCAACGCAACCCGCAACGCCTGACCACGCGCGCTCTGCAAATCCGGATCACGCTCAATCACGACGCGCGCATCCTGATGCGCGACCCGCATCAAATCCCCCTGCCGCTCAAGATCCGCAATGCGAAACTTCGGCAGGCCAGATTGCTTCACGCCGATCAAATCGCCGGCGCCGCGCAATCTCAGATCCTCCTCAGCCAGACGAAATCCATCCTCGCTTTCGCGCATGATCGATAGCCGCGCACGAGCCGCAGCGCTCAGCGGAGCGCCAAACAGAAGCAGGCAGTGCGATGCGGCTTCACCGCGGCCAACGCGGCCGCGCAGCTGATGGAGCTGCGCCAAACCAAATCGCTCGGCGCGCTCAACCACCATAACAGTAGCTTCGGGAACATTGACGCCAACTTCGATCACCGTCGTCGCCACCAACAGCTGCGCATCGCCGGAGGCGAAACGGCGCATCGCCGCATCCTTTTCCGCCGGCGTCAAACGACCATGCGCCAGAACAACCGCCTCTTTGCCCAGCACCGCCGACAATGTGCGCGCGCGCTCCTCCGCCGCAGCAAGATCCGAAAGCTCCGACTCCTCGACCAGAGGACACACCCAATAGATCCGCGCCCCCCTCGCCAGCGCGCGCTTCAGCCCATCAACGACTTCATCGTAGCGTTCGAGCGAAACCAACTTGGTTTCAATCGGCTTCCGTCCGGGCGGCTTCTCATCGAGGATCGAGATATCGAGATCCCCATGCTGCGCCAGCGCCAAGGACCGCGGGATGGGCGTGGCCGTCATCAACAGCATATCCGCTGGCGGCGCGCCCTCCGGGCTCTTATCGCCCAGCGCCATCCGCTGCTCAACGCCAAACCGATGCTGCTCGTCAATCACGACAAGGCGCAGATCTTTGAACGCGACGTCCGGCTGAAACAACGCATGCGTGCCGATCACGATGTCAGTCTCGCCGCTGCGCAGCGCCTCCAACGTCTCAGCGCGCGCACGGCCTTTATCACGCCCGGTAAGCGCCGCCATCCGCAAGCCCACCGCATCGAGATATTCCTGCATGGAGGCCACATGCTGCCGCGCTAAAATCTCCGTCGGCGCCATCAACGCGGCCTGGCCGCCCGCCTCGACCGCCACCAGCATGGCGGCGAAAGCGACCAGCGTCTTGCCGGCGCCCACATCCCCCTGCAGCAGCCGCATCATCCGCCGCTCATCCTGCATATCGTCGCGGATTTCGGCGATTGTGCGCTTCTGCGCGCCAGTTAGCTCATAGGGCAGCGCCGCATAGAGCCGGGCCCGCAACCTCTCATCGCCTTGGCTGGACCGCCCAGGCCCGCGGCGGGCGCGCTCCCGCGCAATCGCCAGCGCGGTCTGATGCGTGAACAGCTCATCATAGGCCAACCGTTGGCGCGCCGGCGCGCTCGGATCCAAATCCCCGCCCGACTCCGGATGGTGCAGCGCCTCCAGCGCCGCCCGCCAACTCGGCCAGCCCTTGGCCTCCAGCAACGGCCGGTCGATCCATTCCTCAAGCTCCGGCGCACGCTCCAGCGCGCCGAGCGCCGCCTTGCGCACAGCCCGCTGGGTCAATCCGGCGGTCAGCGGGTAAATCGGCTCGATTGCGGGGATGTCGGCGGCTTCGTCTAACGGCAGCACGTGATCGGGATGCACCATCTGCGCCATCCCGTCATAGAATTCGATCTTGCCGCTGACGACCCGGCGCTCGCCTTCTGGCGCGAGCGACCGCAGCCAATTCGGATCCGCGCGAAAAAAGACCAGCTGAAAATCAGTCGCCGCATCTGTGACCGAGATCCGATAGGGCGCCTTGCCGCGCCCCGGTCCAGGGCGGCCAGGGGGCGGGCGGTGCGCGCCGATCACCACTTCGACCGTCGCCACCCGCCCTTCGGCCGCCGCCTGAACCGTCGCCATCGGCCGACGATCGACCAGCCCCGTTGGGGCGAGAAACAAGACGTCTTTCACCAACGGTCCGGCCAGCTTCTCCAGCAATGGCGCCGTTTTCGGACCTACGCCGGGCAAGGAGCCGACATCGGCGTAAAGCGGAAAAAGGCAGTCAGGGCGCATCCGGCTCTCATCTGGATCCGTACGGCGGCGCAAAACGCGCCGCACCAACATCCTATATTCTAGCCGCTGAAATCGGCGAAGGCGAACAACGCCTTCGCTCGGCCTTCTCCGACCGGATCATCGCGCTTTCATAACCCGGGCGACGCGAAAGCCGACATCGGTTTCCCGCGCGCTGCGCCGTAGGAAATGCCGCGCGGCGATTCGCAGCCCGTGCGGCGTGCTGCGCCAGCTGCCGCCCCGCGCGGCCGACTGCGTGCAATCGACCCGGCGGCGGCAATCGAGGGTCCATTCCCAGACATTGCCCATCATATCATACAAGCCAAACAGATTGCCGCGATAGGAGGCGACCGGCGCCGTCTGATGGCGGCCATCCGAGCATGGGAACACGCTCCATTCCGGATTGAAGCGCAGAGCGACGCGGTCCCCGCCATTGCCGTAGCGGCATCCGTCGCGAAGCGAATTGCCCCAGATATACCGGCCGCGCCCCTGCGCGCGCGCCGCATACTCCCACTGAGCATCCGTTGGCAGGCGATAGTCAGCGCCCGTCTCTTTCGACAGCCAATCAGCATAGGCTTTCGCGTCGCGCCAGGAAACGCAGACGACGGGGTGGCGATCATCCTGAGCGAAGCCCGGCGAGCGCCAGCTGCGGCGGTCGCTCCCTTCCCAGTCGCCTTCCTTAAAGCCGGCGCACCGGTCGCTGGCTTTATAGCCCGTCGCGCGCACGAACCGGCGATATTCGGCGACAGTCACTTCCGTTCGTCCGATTGCAAATCGCGTCACCCGCAGGCGCTCGCGCTTGCGGTCATCGCTTGGATCGGACAGCGCAAAGACGCCGCCCGGCACCACCACCATCTCCGGCCCGCGCCCGCCGGACGCCAAGCGATCGCGAAAGCGCGCGCCATCCTTGCCAGCCGTCGCCGCCGCCGGCGCCTTAGCGGTGTCGGAGCTTTCCGCGGCCACCGGAGCCGGCGTTTTCGTAGCCGACGCGACTGCGCCGCCCAGCGCCGCCAGATCAGATCCAAACGGCCCAAAGCTGACCCAAGGGATCTGCGCCCGATCCGCCAATTGAGACGTACGCCCCGTCAAGCTGGTAAGCAGCAGCCGCACATCTCGGTCAGGCTGGCTGGCCAACGCCTCGCTGAGCGCGGCCGTGAAAGGCGACAGGATCGCCCGATCATCTTTCGCTGGCGGCGCAGGGATCAGGGTTGAGAACACGACAGCGACATTGGGGCGACTGGTTTCGAGCAACGCAAGGCACGCCCGCCCCGCTTCGCCAGCGTAAGGAGGCCGGCAAGCGTCGATCACCACAACGCCCAAGCTCTTCGCTCGGGCGACCGCCGAAATCAGATGTCCGATTGGCTTGGCGAAAAATCGCGCATCCCCCGGCTTCTCAATCGCGACCCCAACCGGGATCAGATAGTTCCGGCCGCGATAGGCTTGGCCATGGCCCGAATAGTAAATGACCGCCTTATCCGAACCGCGCGCACGCCGCGCAAACTCTGCGATGGCGGCGTCAAACACCGCTTTGTTCGCATCCGCGACCATCCGCACGTCATAGCCAATCGCCTTGAGTCGCTCGGCCATCTCCAGCGCATCATGCTTGGGCGCGCGGATCGGCGCGTCCGGATAGGCCGAGTTCCCAATGACCAAAGCCACCGACCGCGCCGCCGCCGACGACGCCGTCGCCGTCGCCGCCATCGCGCACGCCGCCAAGAGGCTCGCAAAACGCCACGCCCGCACCATATCCCGCTCCTTGTATTCGCTGGCGCCCGTCACCGCCATGGCCGCCGTTTCCGCGCCGAAATGTAGCGCAGACAAAAGGCGATTAGACGGCGCCCCGGCGCTCAATCACGACCGCGCGCCATCCGTCGGCGAGTTCCCACCCTAGTCGATGAAATCACACAGATAGTTGCTATGCGCCCAGCCAAGCACCGTTAGCGGCTTTGACGACGCCAGCGCCCGCCCTGTTTCGCTATGCGTGCGGTATGCGTCCGTCACAGCGACCCAAGCGCCACGCACGCGCGATGTATCAACAACGACAATCGCCAAGCGCTTCAATCGACGCTCGACGGGATAGTCGGTTCCCGGCCCGCTGCGGATCGCCAGGAACCCATCCGGCCCGCTCACATTGCACACCATCGTCGCGCTCTCCCCGCGCGGGTTGTAGGCCCAGCTTTTTTTCGCCAGCCCGGTCAATGTGACCGCGCCATAGGTCCGCTCTTCGGCCGCGAGCGGGCCCGACGCGCCGACAACAAAGGCGCAAAAAGCGGCAAGCCGCACAGATCGGAATAAAAAGGTCGAGATTCGCATGGTTGAGAACATTGCCTTTCGGAGTTGAAGCGATCATGACGACGGCGAGCGGGCGGAGACGCCTCGTTTAATCTGGCATAGGTTGGCCGACGAGCGGCCTGCATACCGGGACAAGGAGTATAAAAAATGGCGACCCGCGTAGCGATCAACGGATTTGGACGCATTGGCCGCAACGTTCTGCGCGCAATTATCGAGTCGGGTCGGACCGATATCGAAGTTGTTGCGATCAACGATCTCGGCCCGGTCGAAACCAATGCTCACCTGCTGCGCTATGACAGCGTTCACGGCCGTTTCCCGGCCGAGGTCAAGATTGACGGCGACACGATCGACGTTGGCCGCGGCCCAATCCGCGTCACCGCCATCCGAGACCCGAAAGAGCTGCCTTGGTCGGACGTTGATGTCGCGCTGGAATGCACCGGCATCTTCGCGGCGCGCGATAAAGCCGCAATGCATCTGGAAAACGGCTCCAAACGGGTCCTGGTTTCGGCTCCAGCCTCGGGCGCTGACAAAACCATCGTTTTTGGCGTCAATCACGAGACCCTGACCAGCGACGATGTCGTCGTCTCGAACGCGTCCTGCACCACGAACTGCCTGGCGCCCGTTGCTTCGGTGCTTGACAAGGCGGTCGGTATTGAGCGCGGGTTCATGACCACCATCCACTCCTATACCGGCGACCAGCCAACGCTCGACACGATGCACAAGGATCTGTACCGCGCGCGTTCAGCCGCGATGTCGATGATCCCGACCTCTACCGGCGCGGCGAAAGCGGTTGGCTTGGTTCTGCCGGAGCTGAACGGCAAGCTGGACGGCGTCGCCATCCGCGTCCCGACCCCGAACGTCTCGGTTGTCGACTTCAAGTTCAACGCGAAGAAAGACACCACGGTTGAAGAGATCAACGAAGCGCTGAAAGAGGCGTCGAATGGCGCGCTGAAAGGCGTTCTTGGCTACACCGAGGACAAGCTGGTCAGCCAGGACTTCAACCATGACAGCCATTCCTCCGTCGCACATCTGGATCAGACCAAGGTCATGGACGGCAACTTCGTCCGCGTCCTGAGCTGGTACGATAATGAGTGGGGCTTCTCCAGCCGCATGAGCGATACGGCGATCGCCCTGGCCGCGAAGATCTAAGCCGATGCCAATCGTTAAGGTCGATATTTTGACAGGGCGTGACGACGACACGAAGCGCGTTCTGGCGGAAAAACTGACCCAAGCGGTTTCGGAGGCGCTCAACCTGCCTCCGGAAGCGACGCATGTTGTGATCGAAGAGCATGACCGCGCCAATTGGGCGATCGGCGGGGTCCGCTTCTCCGACAAAACGAAAACGAGCTGAAAACGCATGTGGGGGCGGCGCGGCGGTCAAGGGACATTGCCGCGCTGCTGCGCCCGCGCACGGAGTCTCGCCGATGAGCTACAAAACGCTGGACGATATCGAACTCGCAGGCAAACGCGTTCTGATCCGCGTGGATCTCAACGTGCCGGTCGAAAACGGCGAGGTGACCGACGCCACCCGGATTGAACGGATTGCGCCGACCATTCGCGATGTCGTCGCCCAAGGCGGCAAGCCGATCCTGCTGGCGCATTTCGGACGCCCGAAGGGCGCTGTTGTCGCCGAGATGTCCCTAAAGCAAATCGTTGCGAAGACGTCGGAAACGCTCGGGCTGCCGGTTCATTTCGCCGAAAACTGCATCGGCGACGCCGCAATCGCTGCGGCCAACGGGCTGGCTGCAGGCGAAGCGCTGCTGCTCGAAAATACGCGCTTCCACCCCGGCGAGGAGAAGAACGACCCCGCCTTCGCGACCGAGCTGGCTAAAGTCGGCGATATTTACGTCAATGACGCGTTTTCCGCTGCGCACCGGGCCCATGCGAGCACCGAGGGGCTCGCCAGGCTGCTTCCCGCCTGCGCTGGCCGCTCGATGGAGGCGGAGCTGAAAGCCCTCTCCGCCGCGCTTGAGGCCCCCCAGCGCCCTGTGATGGCCGTTGTCGGCGGCGCCAAGATCTCCACGAAGCTGGACTTGATTGGCAACCTGGCCAAGAAAGTCGATATCCTCGTGATCGGCGGCGGCATGGCCAACACCTTCCTGGCGGCAAAGGGCTGCGATGTCGGCAAGTCGCTCTGCGAAAAGGACATGATCGAGACCGCCGCCGCCGTGCTCGCCGCGGGCGATTGTGAGATCCTGCTGCCGGAAGATGTTGTTGTAACGCGCGAATTCGCCGCCAACGCGCCCCATGAGATTGTGGCCGCCGACGCGTGCCCGAGCGATGCGATGATCCTGGATGCGGGCCCCAAAGCCGTGGCTGCGATGGCGGCCAAGCTTGCGGAGGCCAAAACGCTGGTTTGGAACGGGCCGCTGGGCGCATTTGAACTGACGCCCTTTGACGCCGCGACCAACGCGGCCGCGCTGAAAGCGGCGGAACTCTCCGCGGCGGGAGCTCTGGTGTCGATCGCCGGCGGCGGCGATACGGTCGCCGCGCTGAACAAAAGCGGCGCCGCCGCGCGCTTCACCTATGTCTCCACCGCCGGCGGCGCGTTCCTCGAATGGCTGGAGGGCAAGGAACTGCCCGGCGTCACAGCGCTCAGCGCCGGGTAATCCCGACCGGAAGAGGGACAGGATCCCTCTTCCGCAACGCCTATGACGCGCCGGTGGTCAGCTTTCGTCAGCTTTCACTGCGCGCTCGACGGCGGAACAGCAGCGCGCCCAACCCGCTAATGAACAGCAGGGCCGCCCCGCGCCCGGCGAAGAACCCGACTCCCGCCATCAGGCCGCCCTCCGGCGTGATGGGCACGGCGGGTTTGAACACCTCCAACGCATCGCGCGCAATTTCAATGTCGAACCCGTTCACAAGCTCCAGAATGCGCTTAAACGGACCGGCCTCCGCGAGGCGCTTCTTCTGGTCGTCAAGCCGCTCATGCCGCTCAACCAGACCACGCGGGTCCGGCTCCCCCGGTCGCGGCGCCGCGCGGGCGAGTTCTCGCACGCCTCCGCGCAAATTTTGCTCATACTGGGTGGTGAATTCTGGCGCCTGGCTCATGACGCCGGCGCCGATCACCCCAACAATAAAAAGAAACAGCTGGCGCATCGATGCGTCCCCTTCTTTTTCGAGCGCTGCAGCAACTGACGCCGCCCCGTTGGCGCAGTTCGCGATTCAGTCGCGCTCAGCACGGCGTTAATCTAAACCTTTACCAACATCGTTCCAATGCCGGCGCGAATGTCTGCGCCGCGCCTCCATCGCAGACGCCGCCCCCCGAAGCAATGGCGCGCAGCCCCTTCTTGACTCGCCGAGCAGGCGAAACAATGACGTGGACGCGCCAAGATGCGCAGAAACCCGCAAACAGCGCCATCGAATGGATTTGTATGGCTTGATTTGTGCGTCGCCGCGAACTAGCCGGCAGACGCGCCGTCTCTCATTGCGAAGGTGAGAGGGGGTAGGCGGCGCCCCGGCGAATTTGAGGAGGATAAGCGATGCAGGCGACTGAAACCGTCAAGAACATCCTGTCGAAGTACGAATCTGACACACCTGGCGTGAAGGCGAATCTGTGCCGCATGCTGATGCAGGGCGCCCTCGGCGGCACCGGCAAGATGATCATTCTGCCTGTGGACCAAGGCTTTGAGCACGGCCCACATCGTTCGTTCGCGCCCAACCCAGCTGGCTATGATCCGCATTATCACTACCAAATGGCGATCGACGCGGGCTTGAACGCCTACGCGGCGCCGCTTGGCCCGCTTGAGGCCGGCGCGGACACGTTCGCCGGACAAATTCCGACGATCCTGAAAGTAAACTCCGCCAACTCGCTGCTGCCAAGCGACATGCCGAAAGACCAGGCGATCACCGCCAGCGTCGAAGACGCGCTGCGCCTGGGCTGCTCGGCGATCGGCTTCACCGTCTATCCAGGCAGCTCGTCGAGCATCGAAATGTTCGAAGAGATTGCGGAAATGAGCGCGGAAGCAAAAAGCCTCGGCCTGGCGACTGTGATTTGGTCCTACCCGCGCGGCGAGGCGATCACGAAAGCCGGCGAACTTGCCGTCGACATCTCGGCCTACGCGGCTCACATGGCGGCGCTGTTGGGCGCGCACATCATCAAGGTCAAGCTCGCAAGCGAAGATCTGGAGCAGCCTGAGGCCAAGAAGGTCTATGAGGCGCACAATATCGACGTATCGACCCAAGCGAAACGCGTTGAGCATGTCGTCCAGGCCTGCCTCGGCGGTCGTCGTCTGGTCGTCTTCTCGGGCGGCGCGAAAAAAGGCGCGGACGCGGTTTATGACGACGCCCGCGCAATCCGCGATGGCGGCGGCAATGGCTCGATCATCGGCCGGAACACCTTCCAACGCCCGCGCGAAGACGCCCTGGAAATGCTGGCCAAACTGGTCCGCATCTACAAAGGCGAAGAATAAGTCCGCTGACTGGGGCGCCGCGACTCAGGCGCCCCAGCCTATTCCCGCGCGTCAGCGACGGCAGGTGCAACGTATGCCAGCCGCGTATCTGCGGATGAAGGGCGGAATGCGCCGCATGCTGCGGTCAAAGATTACCGAATAAGGCGCGTCGCGCAGATCGATTTCGGCGCGGCAACCACGGGCGACTTCAATGGAGCGAACCCTTCCGTTAAAGCGGCGTCCTAGACGATCCCGCGCGCCATGGGAGTAAGCGAGCCAACGGCCGTCAAATCGGTCACGGCGATACAGAATGCAGGCGTCTCCCCGGCGCGACAACCGCGGGCGGCCTTCATTGCGCCGATCCCGCGACGCCAAATCCCGCTCGGCGCGGCGTCCGTTACGCGGTTCGCGGGCTTCGTCGGTGTTTTTGCGGTCGGCGTCCCGGCTCTCACGCTTTTTACGCCCCTCACTCGGACGCTCCGCTTCGTCGCGCTCAGCTCTCTCACGCTCCGCCCTGTCGCGCTCGGCTCTCTCACGCTCCGCCTTGGCGCGCTCAGCTCTCTCACGCTTCGCTTTGTCGCGCTCGGCTTTCTCACGCTTCGCTTTGTCGCGCTCGGCTGTCTTCTTGCGTTCAGCCCGCTCGCGCGCCTTTTTCTCACGCTCGGCTTTCTTCGCAGCGTCGCCCGCCTTCCGCCCGTCCGGACATTCGCAGGTCGCGAAGGCGCGGGAGCTGTTCGGCTTATTACGCCGCAGCCAAGCCCGCGCCTTTTGTGCATTGTCGCTGGTGTAGGTCTGAGCGCCCGATGCGCCGCCTATACGCAGGGTGCAGCCTTTCGAGACGCGGACGCCTCGCACCAGATAGGGCAGCGGTGAAATACGCTCGCCAGCTTTAATCGGCGTCCGCACGCCTTTGCCGCCCAGCAAAACGCCGCATTGCTGCGCCTGCGCGGCCCCAGCAGCCGCAAACAAGACGGCGGCGACAATCGCGGCCCCACCCCAACGGAGCATTCCGGTAAATCTTAACATCGTTTTATACACCTCCTGAGGACGGCGCCCCGCCGCCTCGCGCGCCGACTGGCGCTCTTCGCTTCTGCTCAAACCGCCCGCCTGTTAGCGGCCGCAGCGGCAGCGCAACGACACCGCACGATCATCGACAGCCCGCGGCAACCGGCGAACGCTCTCGCGCAGGACCATCCGGTATGGCGCCCCGAACTCGACCACGGCGCGGCACCCCCGAGCGACCTGGATCGACGAAATATCGGACCGCAAACGGCGGCCAACCCGCTTCTTACCTTCATCCCGCGCGAAGCTGCGCCAAGCGCCGCGGAAGCCGCGGTCGCGGAAGGCGATGCAAGCGGCGCCGCGGCGGCTCAGGCGCGGCGGCGCACCATCGCCAAATTTGCGCTGATCAGCCCGACGATCATTCGGACGCCCCAGACTGTCCCGCCCCCGACGATCACGATCGCCGCGGCGACCACATTCGCAAGCCGCTGAGCGGGCGCGATTTTTCCAATCTCCCGGCAAATGCGTCAAGGTCTCACGCACAGGCAGCCGATCCCCCGTCAGCCCCCGACGAGAGAACAGGACCGCTCGACATCCCGGCGCAACGCGGACGGAGCTCACGCGCTTGTCCAAGAAGAAGTTGAACCGCCCCTTCGTCTCCCCGTCCTGCAGGCCCTGCGCGACTCCGCGCAAACGAACATTCGAGTATAGTTTGCAGACATCCTGCGCCATCGCCGCGCCGATGTCCGCCGCGATCACGCAAAACGCAGCAACCAGCACGCGCGCGGTCCAAACGGCGCGCCGCGTCGCGCCGACGCCTCCCAGTTGAATCATAGCATCCTCCCAATTCCCTCAGGCCCACACCACACGCCTCGGATTAACATCGCCAACGGCGGCCGAACCGTTTCAGTCGGCGTCCCCCCAGACACAACGCGCTGGCGACGCCTCTTGATGCCATCTAGTTAGGGTTGATGGGAACCCGTTGCGGGACGGCTTTGCTGAAATCAGACTGTGCAACCCGATGCGCGGCGCTTATTTAGCTTTTGGGCCGCCACCGCCGCGCTGCGCCCGAACCGAGCTGGACCAGACTGAATCTGCTGACCAAGGAGATCGGATGAGCGATCCCACGCCGCGCCTGTATTTGAACACGCCGCTGATTTTTGAACCAAAACCCTTCGCGGACGAACTCGCGCACGCGCTGGATGCGGGCGATGTCGCCTGTGTGCGTCTCCGGCTCAAAGGCGCGTCGGCGGATGAGCTGCGCTTCGCCATCGATGCGCTGGCGCCCATCTGCCATAGCCGCGACACCGCGCTTATCCTCGCCGACCATTGGCGCCTGGCGAAGGAAATGGGGCTCGACGGCGTGCATCTCGAAGAAAATCGCACCGCAGTCCGGGAAGCCCGGGCGGAACTTGGGCCCGATGCAATTGTCGGCGCCTCTTGCGGCGCATCGCGAGACGCCGGCATGCGCGCGGGCGAAGTGGACGCGAGCTATGTATCATTCGGGCCCATCGTCGCGGATCCAGCGCTTGAAGCCGGCGATATCGCACCGCTGGAACTCTTTGCCTGGTGGCAGCAAATGATTGAAATCCCGGTTGTCGCGGAAGGCGGCGTGACGCCGGAGGCGGCGGAGAAGCTGGCGCCCTACGCCGACTTTATCGCCGCTTCGAAAGAAGTCTGGAAATATGAGGATGGCCCCGCCGCCGCCGTTCGACGGTATCTGGAAGCGATTTCCCGCGGCCTAGAGGAGCGCGGCGACGCTGGCTGAGCGATCCGCGACCCGGCGGATGATCGCAGGAACGCTGAGCATCGGCCCGTTCCCGCGTATGGGCGGCAAATATCGGCCGGCCGCCTGCGTCTATATCGCCGCCAATGGCGCTGCCGTCCTATGTCCGGGCACGAGCCGGAAAAGCCGTCAGCCCGGCCGCATTGCGCTTGCAGCTGCTCGACTGGCGTCAAACAAGCCCACCTGGCTGCTGGCGCCGCTGGCCACGCTTTTCCCGCCAGACAGCGCCAAGCTCGACGAGTTCGCCTTGGTCGCCACGCTGTCACAGGCGGAAAGCGCCGCCTTGCAGGCGGAAATCGCCGCATTTTACGGTGAAGAATGGCGGGAGATGTTTGAGCGACGCGCCGAGACCATGCGGACAGCAAATCGGATCCCCCCCATCCGCCGACGCCATGGATGACATTTCGCTTTGCTAGGGTGAGGCCCCATCTAACGGCTCGCAAATCGCTCTAAGCGGTCTCGGACGCCCGCTTGGCCGCCGCCTCAAGCCCCTCGCGCACCTTGCGCTCCGCCTCAGCGGCCAGCGCTTTGCGATTAGGGAAATCGGCCGGGTTCAACGGCGGGTGGAAATGAAGCGTCGCAACACCGCCGCCCAGTTTGCATATCGCCATTATATGGCCGAACAAATCCATCTTGCCCCACCAGCCATAGAAGCTTTTGGGCAAGCCGGACCGCGGCGCAAAGTGTATCGAGACCGGCTGGGCCAACATCGGGCGCTCTTCCGCCGCGCCCTCCCCGGCTTCGACGTCCTTCACAAAAAACAGTGAGAAGAGCGAGGACTTAAACGGCAGCACCCGCATGCCGTCCGAACTCGTGCCCTCGGGAAACAGGCAGAGCAGATCGCCGCCGCGCGCGCGGCCCGCCAGCAGCTGTTCCTGAGCCTTCGCCTCGGCCCGCTTCCGCGCAATGAACACCGTGTTCGAAATCCGGCCGATCCAACCGAAGATCGGCCAGCCCGACACCTCCGCCTTCGCGACAAAATGAACCGGCGCGCGCGCGCCGATGAGCAGAATATCGATCCACGAAGCGTGGTTGACCAGCAATGCGCCGCCGGAAATCGGCTCGCCAACCTGCCGGATCTTCAATCCGCACAAACGCACGCCGGATGCGCACCACATCGCCGCAATATATCGATCGCGCCGTTCGCCAATGGCGCGCGCAATAAAAAACAGCGGCAGCAAAGCCAGTGTCGACAGCGCAAAAGCCGCTAACCGGAACACCCCGCGCGCATGCTGCAGCGCTGTCGGGGTTGGCCGCGGTTCAGGATCGCCGCCGATCCAAGTCGAGTCAGACCAACCTGGATTATAGCTCAACTTGGCGTCGCCCGACGCATCCTCTGACTTTTGTCCGGCAGCGCCGGTCTCCGCCGCGTCAACTTGCGACATCTGGCCCCCTATTCGCCGCGGCGCCCATGCGCCCCGCGCAGCTGAGCTGCATTCGCGACGCTCAGCGCTAACCGAGTATCCGCGCCAGATCGCTCGGCGCGCGACGCGCGTAGAACTTCTTGTAGCGGCCGGCGATTTTTTCCGTGTCCATCACCAAACATACGTCGACAGTGTTGAACTCATGGTCAATGAAAGCGCCGTCGCCGACGAAACCGCCAAGCCGCATATACCCCTTCATCAGCGCTGGCAGTTGGCGCATCGCCTCGGTGCGGTCGATCGCGTCTGGCGGCATCAAATTCATGTCGACATAATGCTCATCCAACGTCCGCGGCCGCAGATCCGCCGGCGCAAGATGATTGTGGTAGAGGAAGCTGAGCGGCACTTTCAGCGGCTCAATTTCCGATCCGTGAAAACTCGCCGTCCCAAACATCAAACCGATGTCATGGATGACGATATATTGCGAAAGCGCCATCCACAGCAGCTGCATCGCCGCCGTCCCCCGATATTCGGAGGCGACGCACGAACGGCCCAGCTCCAACGTCTCGCGCGGGTAATTCATGATCGGGGTCAGATCATATTCGCCAGCGGTGTAGAAACCGGGCCCCGGCGCCGCCTCGGTCCCCCGAGCATCCGCGCCGTGGAGCAGCCGGTAGACGCCCACGACCGGGTTGCCGCTCTCCTCAATGCTATTGTCCAGCAACAGAAGATGCTTGCAGAACGGGTCAAACCGGTCGCGCTCACGCTTTTCGGCCGCATCCTCTTCGGAAGCTTTCGCGCCCATCTCTTCGACAAAGACGCGATAGCGCAGCGCCTGCGCCGAAGCGATCTCCTCTTCCGTCTCCGCGAGACGCACCGTAAACCGTCCAGAGTCAAGTCGCATCGTCGCTACGCGCCTCACCATCCCAAGATCGGCCGCCCTATTTCGGCCGTCGCCACCCGACGAAAGTTCGCCGGCTTATTACCGAACCGTGGTCTTGAACCGTAATATCAAGACCATCGATCACAGCGGACCTACCGCCCGCAAATGACAAAGTCCAACCCGCTGCGAGCTCAGCGCCGCAGACGCACGACATGCGCCCGACGACGCCAATTCCTAGGAGAGGCGACGCTCGGACGCAACGAAAGACCACGCCGCCCCCGCCTTCGCCCCGTTTCAGCCCCTCAAGGGCCCATTTTTGCATCGCTCCTTAGCGAGTACATAACGATTCTGGTCGATCACCAAACGCAAGGTCGATCAAGGCGCCCTTTTTGCTGCGCCGCAGGCAGTAATGCGACCGTGGCCCCCCTCAGGCGCCGAAAGGAGAACCCTATGACTATTGACGCGTCGCTGATTGTGATCGGCATTCTCGTCGTCTTCGCGATCCTGCTTATTGCTAAAGCCGTCCGCATCGTACCGCAAGGCGAGCAATGGACGATGGAGGCGTTCGGCAGCTATGTCCGCACCATGGAGCCGGGCATCCACTTCCTGATCCCAATTTACCAAAATGTCGGCGCCCGACTCAATATGATGGAGTCGGTTCTGGATATCCCGAGCCAGGATGTGATCACCCGCGACAACGCGATGATCCAGGCGGATGCTGTTTCGTTCTATCAAATCATCGACGCCGCCTCCGCCGCCTACCAGGTGCGCGACCTTGAGCGAGCGATGATTAACCTGACCATGACCAACATCCGGACGGTTCTCGGCTCAATGGATCTCGATGAAGTCCTGTCCAATCGAGACGACATCAACGCCCGACTGCTGACGGTGATTGACCAGGCGACCAACCCCTGGGGCGTCAAAGTCACGCGGGTTGAGATTAAAGACCTGGCCCCGCCGGCCGACATCACCGAAGCGATGGCGCGTCAGATGAAAGCCGAGCGGATGAAGCGCGCGGACATCCTCGAAGCCGAAGGCTCCAAGCAATCTGCGATTCTGATCGCCGAAGGTCAGAAGCAATCGCAGATTCTTGAGGCTGAGGGCCGCCGCGAAGCCGCCTTCCGCGACGCGGAAGCCCGCGAGCGGAGCGCGGAAGCAGAGGCGAAGGCGACCGAGATGGTCTCCAAGGCGATCGCTGAAGGCGATGTGCAAGCGATCAACTACTTCGTCGCCACCAAATACACCGAGGCGCTGAAAGATATCGGCTCGGCTCCGAACCAAAAGGTCATTATGTTGCCGCTCGAAGCGTCAAGCGTAATCGGCTCCGTCGCAGGCGTCGCAGAACTGGCGAAGGCCGCCGCGGATAAGGCGAAAAACGCCTGACATAACGCGGAGGGCGGAAAATGAGCTTTATTTGGACACTGGATGCAGGCTGGGTTTGGCTTGGCGTCGGGCTGCTGCTGTTGATGCTGGAGCTGCTGACCGGCAGCCTGTTCCTGATCTGGGCCGGGCTCTCCGCCTTGGCGATTTCGGCGCTCGCATTTGCGGCGCCGTCAATCCCGGTTCAGCTGCAATTAGTTCTGTTTGCTGGAGTCGCGGTGGCCAGCACCTATTTCGGACGCTCCTATTTTCGCGGCCGCGTCGGTCCGGCCGCAAGCGAGCGGCCAATGCTCAATCGGCGCGACCAGCAGCTGGTGGGCCGCCGCGTTCTCGCCGTGACGGATTTCAGTAATGGCGAAGGACGGGTGCAGCTGGCCGACAGCCCCTGGAGCGCGCGGCTGCCCAATGACGTTGCAAACGCAGTCATCCGCAAGGGCGATGCGTTGGTTATCCGCAATGTTGAGGGCGTCACCCTGATCGTCAGCCCCGCCTGAGCCTCAGGCCTTCGCACGCGATCGAAAACACAGCCGTCGCCGCTCAGGCGACGGCTTTTCTATTGGTCAAACTCGATCAGCTCTAAGGTGACGATCCGTCGATCGATCACTTGCTTGCCAGCCCCTTCGAAATTCACGGTCACCCGATGACCGATGATCGACTGCACCTGCCCCAGCCCCCAGCCAGGCTCCTCCGGATGGCGCACCAGCGCCCCGACTTCCAACAGATCCATGGCTTCTCCCGGCGTTTGGACAGGTTTCCTACGGACAATGTAAAAAGATTGCCGCGAAAGTCGCGTGTCGTCGGCTTCTCGTTAACCGTGATCAGCGTATAACCATGCGGAGACACCGCTAAGAGGGAATGACAGTGACCCAGACCGCCGCCACAGCACCGCAAGCCGACAAACTCGTCGAAATTGACGGCGACATGCTCGCCGCGCTGCTCGCGTCGCGGGTCTGTCATGATCTTGCCGGACCAATCAACGCCCTGAATAATGGCGTGGAGTTTCTGCAAGTGGCGGAGCAAGGCGGACGCGACCAAGCGCTCGGCGTGATTTCCGACGGCGCCGTCCAAGCGAGCGCACGGCTGCAGTTTTTCCGCATGGCCTTCGGCGCGAGCGGCTCCCAGGGCGCTCCTGAACAGGTCGAGACGCTCCGGGATCTGATGAACGCCTATCTGGCCGGCGGTCGCGCAACCCTGGATTGGCAATCTGGCGAGGAGACGGTGCCGCGCAGCTGCGTTCAGCTGCTGCTCAACATCGCCCTGGTCGCGTACGAAGCGCTGCCCCGCGGCGGGATCCTACGCATTGCCGTTATGGGCGGGGATCGCGTCAAGCTCGTCGCGATGGGAGAAGGCCCGGCGATTAAGTTCGACAGCCGCATCCGCACCCTGCTTGCCGAAGGGCGCGCCGATCTCGAAGAGGGGCCGCTTCTATCGAAGGAAGCGCCGGCCTTGTTGGCCCATCGGCTCGCCCGTAAGTTACGTGCGGAGCTGAGCTTTGGCGACGAAGCCGGACGGGTCTTGATTGCGGCGACGGTCTAGACCGTTCGCCCGACGCGCGAAATTTTCAACCCTCCTAGGCGCCAAGAAATCGAAACACACTCAATCTGTGGAAATCCCCCACATATTGACTCTGCCCACAGAGTGTGCGCGTATGTAGATGCGTTTCTGAGACGCAATGATACTTCCTTGAACCGCCAGCGAGGAGGGATGATTATGTACCGCGCAGTGAACGCGCCCAGCCGAAAGTGTCGGCCAGGCGCCTTTAACCGGGTAGGTATTCTCGAAATCAAACGCGGACGCGACCCGCGATGTAGATGGAGCACCCTCCGACGCCACCGACGAAAACCCCCCGCTCGGCTCCTCGCCGCATCCGCTCACGCGATGTCGGCGCCAGAGGTCCGGGCGCAAGCAGCCGCTTGATCCGCCATGTCCGGCGTAGCGGCGACGAAGGCTCGTCGGGTAGTTTTTCGCATCGCGCCATCAAAGCGCGCCGGAAGAGTGGAAAAAGCGAAGCGTTGATCCGATTGCGCTCTTACGCGGCGTAAACCGCAAGCGCGCCTCTAAAGAGTCGGTTCAACGAATTGCTGCATGCAGCGAAGATCGCGTTTCGCCGCTCGGCAATTTAGTGATCGTCCGCCGCGCGATGCGACGGGCGATCACTTGGTTCAAGGGGCGATTAGATCGCGTCGCGATCGGTTTCGCCGGTGCGCACCCGCACAATATTCTCAACGGGCAGGACAAAGATCTTACCGTCGCCGATCTTGCCGGTGCGCGCAGCGTTCGCGATCACTTCCACGATCTCGCCCGAACGCTCATTCTCAACCACGATCTCGAGGCGGAGCTTCGGCACGAACTCAATCTGATATTCGGCGCCGCGATACACTTCCGTGTGACCGCCCTGACGGCCATAACCCTTCACTTCGCTCAGGGTCATGCCTTCAACGCCAGCTTCTTTCAACGCGTCGCGAACGCCTTCCAGCGCGTGCGGCTTGATTACTGCAACGATCATTTTCATCGCGGTGCTCCCTTCTGGTTTCTGTTTTCCGCACGGACCGGCGCGTCTTGCCGGCTTCCATGCGGTACAGGGCAAATTTAGCGGCTGCGACCACAAAGTCAAGCAACTTACACACTTTTGGCGAGTTAAGCTGCTTACATGAGCCTACCCCTCCGCCATCGCCGCGGAAAGCCCCGGATCAAGTCAGCTCATAGGCTCTCTCGCCATGATCGGCGAGGTCCAGACCATCCGCAATGTCCTCGTCCGAACTCCGCGCGCCGACCAGCTTTTTCGCGATCAGCGCCACGATCAGCGTGACCACGCCCGTAAACAGCGCGACAATCAGCACGCCCACAAGCTGGGCCGCGAACTGCGCCATTACCGACGCCTCACCCAGTCCCGCGCCGCCAAGGCTCGCCGCCGCCAAGAATGGCAGGGCCAACGTGCCCCAAATGCCGCCAACGCCATGAACGGCGAAGACATCAAGGCTGTCATCCAACTTCATGCGGTTCTTCACCACGCCGATCATTTCCTGACACAGCACGCCGGCGACGCCGCCAATAATCACAGCGCCGATCGGGCCGACATGCCCAGCCGCCGGGGTGATTGACGCCAGACCTGCGACCATGCCCGTCACAATGCCGATAAGCGTCGCCTTGCCAAAACGAAGCCGCTCCCAAAGCGCCCAGCTGGCGCAGGCCGCCGCAGCGGAAAGATGCGTCACAAGCGCCGCGAGAACCGCGCTGTTATTCGCAGCAGCTGGCGATCCGCCATTGAAGCCGAACCAGCCGACCCAAAGCATGGCTGCGCCGATCATTACCAACACCGGCTGGTGCGGCGGCTTCAATTCATGTGGAAACCCGGCGCGCGGGCCGATGACGGCAACCAGCACCAGCGCGGCGACCCCGGCCGTCACGTGAACAACTACTCCGCCCGCAAGGTCCTGAACGCCGACGCCTTTGAAAATCGATAGACCGCTCTCCGCGCTCAGAAAGCCGCCACCCCACACCCAATGGGCGACCGGGGCGTAGCAGAGCAGCATCCAAAGGCTTGAGAACAGCACAACGAACCCGAAACGCGCGCGCTCAACGATTGCTCCGATAATCAGCGCAGGAGTGATGATTGCGAAGGTCATCTGGAACAGCGCCGTCAGCAACTCGGTCGCTTTCATTGCGCCGCCCTCGGCGGTTGGATCGCGATCCATATTGAGCAAAAACGCCTTGCCTAACCCTCCCCAAAAGGCGCCCTCGCCGCCAAAGGCGATGCTGTAGCCAAAGGCGAACCACAGCAGGGACGCGGACGCAGCAATCGCAAAGCACTGCATTAGAACCGAGAGCACATTGCGCGAGCGCACCAGGCCGCCGTAAAACAGCGCAAGTCCAGGCAGAGTCATAAATAGAACAAGCGCAGTCGCCGTAAGCAACCACGCGATATTCGCGGCTTCCATCATTTCCTCCCGAAGGAACTATCGTTCTTTAGCAGCCGCAGCATCTAAATCTGAGCTTGCGGCGCAATGCGGAAACCTCTGAAAATGCAATGGGCGCGGTACAAATAGAGCTAATGTGACGGATCCGTAACGCAGCATTGAAGTGGGCGGCAGGCCTTGGCGAAGGGCGCGGCCGACCGACGAGGAGCGGCGCTGGCTCGCCTAGCGGCGCCGTTCGGCAATGACGCCGCGGCGGCGGAGGACGCCCGCCGCGACGATCTCTGGCGCGCCCATGACGCGCTGGAGCGCGGACAGCCGCGGCGCGCGTTTAGGGGGAAAGTTTCACTCTGGATCGCTGACCGGATTTTTTTCCGCCGCGCCCGCCATTATTTATCCACCCTGCACGCCAGGGGGACATGTTTGCCTATGGCGCGGCGAGCGAGCTGTCGGCCTCGACCATCGCATCCGCGAACATGTCGATCAGTCGCCCGCGCGCTTCGTCCTCCCCGCGCTGGCGTAGAATAAGCTGCGCCCGCGGCCGCGGCAGTTCCGGCAGTCCGTCTTCGGGTCCAAGAATGACGGCGCCCGAAGGAGCGTTGCGGAAATCGAGGCAGGCGATCCCAAGCCCCGCCTCGATGGCGTATTGCGCCGCTGCGATCCCGCCGCCGCAAAAGGCGTCGAACCATTCATGCCCCGCCGCCTCAAGAGCCGCAGCCGCTTCGTTGCGCAGCTGACAGGGCTCCGAAACCGATATGAGCGGCGTCGGCTCACCCGGACGCCAAACGGCGCGATCCGCCGCCATCCAAACAACCCGATCCTGAAAGAGGCGACGCCCTTTCTCCGCGCCATCGGATCGAACGATCACCGCGTCATAGCGCCTTGCGTCGAAGGCCGAATTGAGCCGGCAGGAGGAATCGATACTCACCCGCAGCGGCGCCGTCGGCGCCCGACGGCGAAACCGGCGCAACACCTCCGGCAATCGCGGCCCCGCCGCATGATCACTGACGCCGATATGGATCGGAGCAATCGCATCCCGCTTCGTCGCCCGCGCCAATAACGCGTCATGATGCGCAACCAGCCGCTTCGCCTCGTCAAGAAAACCAGATCCAAATTCGGTAATCCGCACAAAACGCGGTGTGCGATCGAGGAGCCGGTTGTCAACCATCTCCTCAAGCCGGCGAATCCGCAGGCTCACAGCGGATTGCGTCGCCCCCAACTGATCGGCGGCGGCGGTGAAACTCTCGGTCTCCGCCACGAGGATGAAGGTTCGGAGAGATTGGATATCCAAGCTGCGCATGATTTCAAAATCTTATTTTTGATATCGTAAAAGCAAGTTTCCCTTATTTTTCAAGAGGCCGCAATCTCTCTCTGCGACTGCGCCTCAGGCGTTTAAAAGCAAAGGGATAAACATCATGCCGTTGACACGCGTAACCATGCTTCGGGGGCGACCAGTTGAATATCGACAGGCCGCCGTTCAATCGATCTATCAGGCAATGCGCGAAACCTTCGCCGTGCCCCAGGACGACCTCTTCGCAATGATCCATGAGGTCGAGCGGGAGAATTTCGTCTTTGGCGCCAACTATATGGATATTGCGCGCAGCGACGACCTGCTGATCATCCAAATCATTTGCACCAACAGCCGCTCAGTCGAACAGAAAAAGGCACTCTATGCGAGAACAGCAGAGCTACTCGCAGAAAAACCAGGGGTACGAACTGAGGACGTCTTCATAAACTTGGTCGAAACCGCCAAGGAAAACTGGTCATTTGGCCTAGGCACGGCTCAATACGCCTAACCGCATAACGCAAAAAGCCCCTCCCGCATTTCTGCGTGGAGGGGCTTTTTGTATTTGTTCGTACAGAGAGAGCTTGCTGTGTGTTCTGATCAGGTTTGGCGGCGACCTACTCTCCCGTGGCTTAAGCCAGAGTACCATCGGCGCGGCGGGCCTTAACGGCC
>JALEGB010000054.1 GCA_022760355.1 Neomegalonema sp. | reverse complement strand
GGGCTTACCGGTCTTGACCGGGCAATCAGCCCGCTCCGCGCCCGGTGCGCAGCCGAGAACGGGCTGGGAAGCGCTGACGACGCCTGCTGAATGGGTTGCGACCCTAAGGCGGTCGAACGGATTAGCGGATTGCGCCGCGCCCGCCCATGCCGACTGTATCCAGCGCCAACTGCCCCGCCATCTTCATTACGTTGAACGGGACCGCCAGCGTTTCGCGAACCATAGTCCAGGAGGCGCGCATAAGCCCGGCCTTGCTGCGCCCGTCCGATGCGGCGAGAGCGACGATTTTCACATCATCGCTCTCGCGCCAGAACTCGAACAGCGTCCAAGCGCGCAACAGGTGAAAATCGTCGGTGACGACGATCGCCTTCGACCATTTCTCCTGACGCGCGACGTCAAGCGTGTAGCGCGCGTTCTCAAAGGTTGAGATAGAGTTGCCTTCCACCAGGATAAAGCCTTCGGGCACGCCAAGCTCAGCCGCGAGGCGCTGCATCTCCCAAGCGATATGTTGGCTCGTGCGTGGATCGAGGCCGCCGGACATAAGGAGGCGCGGCGCAGCGCCCGCCTTCCAGAGCTTAACCCCAAGGCGCACGCGGGCCTGCGAGAACGGATCCAGATCAACGCCGTCCCGGTCGACGCCAGCGGAGAGCACAATGATAACGTCCGCTTGGCCCGGCTTCACGTGCTTGTCGCCCCGCATTGCGAAATAGCCTGTCGCGCCTGCGACAATGCCAAAAACCACGACGAAGCCAATGACGGCGATAATCGCCAGAATTTTGAGTAAACGCTTCATCTTCAACTGGTTCCCGGCAGAAATTGTTGGCCGGCCAGCTTCTGCGCGCTGCGCCGCCGACCTCATCCCAAACTCGCAATCCTCTCGCGCAACAGCAGGAGGATCTTGGGCGTGCTTAACACCGGTTTTTAGGACATA
Source organism: Neomegalonema sp. (assembly GCA_022760355.1). Classification (GTDB taxonomy): domain Bacteria; phylum Pseudomonadota; class Alphaproteobacteria; order Rhodobacterales; family Rhodobacteraceae; genus JALEGB01. Next base: position 30,385 of record JALEGB010000054.1, on the reverse strand, counting down.
AAATAACTGTCCAGTGATTTAGGGCGGCGGCGGCGGCGAATGTGTCTCACTGGCCCGTCGCGGCGGCCCACCGTCAAGCGCCGCTGACGACGCCTGCTGAATGGGTTTCGACCCTAATCCAGCAGCCAGTCGCCGCCGATGCAGAAATCCAGTTTAATGCGATTGGCGGGATCATATGGATCTTCGCTGAGCTCAAAGAAGTGTGCGTCGGATTGAGCGTCGAACGCGTAGGACCAGGCGCGTCGGAGATAGGCGCGCAACAGTCGGGCGTTGGCGCTGCGGCCTTCGATCATGATCAACGCGCCCGGCTCGAACAGAAACTCCATTCGGAGCGGATCAGCGGACATCGGATGCCGGCCGGCTGCACTTAGACTGAGACCGCCGATAGTTCCGTCCGCCGCCTTCGTCGTCGGCCCGTCGATATAAAGGAGATCCGGCGTCACGTCCGGCAGTTGATCGTAGAAGGTGACCGGCCGGCAATCATGCTCCGCCAGCCGAACGCTGCTAACGCTGATCGTGACGCAGCTTTTCAGCCGCTCGTCCAATCGCGCGAGCGCGTTGGCGGCTCGTTTCTCAGACTCTTCGACCGCATGCAGATGGAAAACGGGACGTCCAGGCGTTTGGGTCGCCGCCCAGTCGCCAAAATGCTCCTGCAGCAGCTGAAGCGCCGCTGCGATGACCGCGGTTTCGTACCCGCTGCCAAACGCCAGCGTGCAGAACGGCTTTCGGCTGAGCAGAATGAAATGCAGTCGGCACAAACGCTCATAGTCTGGCGGCGCGGTCAGGGACGCCGTATCGCCAGGCGCTGCGGGCTGATAGTTGGCGCAGATCTTGTCCAAACTGAAATGGTTGAGATATTCGGAGACGCGCTCCCCGTCACTGAACGATTGCACGTTGAATTCACTGAAAAATTCATGAACCCTGCGAAAGTCAGGCGAGATTTCGTCGTAACGCATCTGGGGGCCTCATGCGCGGTTCGGTCGGATTGAGCAGCTATCTGTTAGACCCAGCTCCGGGTTAGGTGTCCACCTGGTTTCTTAACCAACCGTCTCGGCGCCCACGAACTCGCCATAGAAGGCGATATGAGGTTCCGTGGTGTCGAACACCTCAAGATTTTTGAAGGGCGCTTGTGTCGATGCGCCGCGATAGAGCGGCAGATAGGCGGCAAAGCCGCAAGGCTCGACGAGGGCGCGCAGATTGTCGTGGGTCCAGTGGCTGATATGCCGTTCAGGCTGGGCTGGATCGAACGATATTGCGGCGCCGAACCGGGACTGGGCTTCGTCAAAGAAGCGCTGGCTGTCATAGCCGACGTCGCGGAATAACGCCGCCAGCTGCGCGCTATCGGTTCCTTTCGTTGAAGACAGAATATGCCACGCGGCGGAATCCACGCAGGCGGCTTTGGCCCCAGCATCGATTGCCGATTGGCTGGAGACAATACGCGCATGGGCTAAGTCGGCTTGGGTATTGGGCAGGGCGAGGCGCAAGACCCCGTTTGGCCCAAGCACACGGGCGCATTCGCGTAGGAAATGCAACGCGCGCGGCGTCTCGAGATGCTCCAGAGTGTGCGAGCAATAGATCAAGCTGACGGTGTTGTCCCCATAAGGCAGCTTCAGATTATCCGCGCACAAGTCGATCGGGTGAAAGTCTTGTCCCGGCTTGCCCTGAATTGCGCCATAATAACGGCTTTGCGCCGGATAGTCGAAGTTGGTCCAGCGCTTGTGAAAAAAGGAGCCGGAGCCAAAATTTAGAAACTTTGCGTCCGGGTCGAAGCCTTGGTAGAGGCGGGAGTCGCGCCAGCTGGAGTAAATCGTGAAGCTGGAATCATAGCGGTTCAGCGCGGCGCCGAAGCCAATCCGATAGAGGTACTTGTTGATAAATCGGCCAATTTTGGGCGCCCACGTTGACTTGGCCCAGTAATTGCCGGAAAAGCGCCACGCGCCGACCACGTTATTGCGAAGCGACGTAAATTGCAGCGCTGTTTCAATATTTGGCGAAGGGATGTGCGTCATCGCGTTCATTCATCCTTTGTATGACACCAGGTGACGGCGCTATTCCCATTCAATCGTGCCAGGAGGCTTCGACGTCACGTCATAGACAACTCTGTTGACGCCGCGGACCTCGCCGACGATGCGGCCGGAAACGCGGCTGAGAAAATCCGGGGTGAAAGGATAGACATCCGCGGTCATGCCATCGACCGAAGTGACGGCCCGTAGGGCGCAGACATACTCATAAGTCCGTCCATCGCCCATAACGCCGACGGTTTTGACGGGCAGCAACACGGCAAATGCTTGCCAGATCGCGTCATACAAGCCCGCAGCGCGGATCTCTTCCAGATAGATCGCGTCCGCCTGGCGCAGAATGCCGAGCTTTTCGCGTTCGACGCCGCCAGGGCAGCGAATGGCGAGGCCGGGGCCAGGGAAGGGGTGGCGGCCGACAAAGCGTTCCGGCAGGCCAAGCTCGCGGCCCAGCGCGCGCACCTCATCCTTGAACAGCGCCCGCAGCGGCTCAACCAGTTCGAAATTCATCCGCTCCGGCAGGCCGCCGACATTATGGTGGCTCTTGATCGTTACCGACGGGCCGCCGGTGACGCTGACGCTTTCGATCACGTCCGGGTACAGCGTGCCCTGGCCCAAGAAGCGCGCCCCTTCGATGTCTTTGGCCGCTTCTTCAAACACATCGATGAAAAGGCCGCCGATGATTTTCCGTTTGCGCTCCGGATCATCCACCCCTTCCAGCGCGGTAAGAAAACGGTCGGCGGCGTCAACGGAGATCAACGGGATGTTGAAGCTGTCTCTGAACAGGGTGACGACTTCCTCAACCTCGCCAACGCGCATCAGCCCATGGTCGACAAGCACGCAGGTCAGCCGCTCGCCAATCGCCTCATGGATAAGGGCGGCGGTCACCGCGCTGTCCACGCCGCCGGATAGGCCGCAAATGACTTTTCCGTCTGGTCCAACCTGATCTCGGATCGCCTGGATCGCTTCTTCGCGGTAGCCGCCCATCGTCCACAATCCGTGCGCGCCAGCGACGCCGCGGACGAAATCTTCGAGCAACGCCGCGCCGTTTGGCGTGTGGGCGACCTCTGGATGGAACTGGACGCCATAGAGGCGGCGCTTCTCATCGGCAATTGCCGCAAAAGGCGCGCCTTCGGAGCTGGCGATGACTTCGAACCCTTCCGGCGGCTCGACGACGCTGTCGCCATGGCTCATCCACACGGTCTCGCGCCCGGCGGAGCCGAATTGCCGGAAAATCTTCGCGTCGCCTTTGATCGCGATTTCAGCGCGGCCAAATTCACGACGATCATGGGGTTCAACGCGCCCCCCCAGCGCGGCGACCATCGCCTGCTGGCCATAGCAGATTCCGAGCACCGGCGCGCCTGATGTCAGAAGCTCTGGCGGGAGTTTGGGAGACTCCGCCTCAGTCACGCTGGCGGGGCCGCCCGAAAGAATAATGGCGATCGGCGGATCGGTCGCCAGCTGCGCGACATCCACCTTATCATAGGGCTTAATCTCACAGTAGACGCCAATCTCGCGAATGCGCCGTGCGATCAGCTGGGTAACCTGGCTGCCCAGATCGACAATCAGCACCCGTTCGGAGTTGGGATGCTGGCCCGAGGACAAATTGGCCGTCATGGGCGCGTCTCCTTCCGCTCTTGAGGACGGGCGCTTGGGCGCGCCGAGCGGTCAATGTTCGCGAAGCGTATCTTCATGGCCGGTGGATAGTCGGCCCATTCGCGTCGCGCAAGGCGCTCAAACTACTCTCGGCGTCGCTTCCGCGCGCGCGGGCGCCGAAAAAGGGCGTTCGCGCGCTGACGGCGCGGCTAAAATGGCGAAAGAGCACGTAGTTTATAACGCTATCTGAAAGGGCGCAGGGAATGAGCGATCCCACCGGCGATGGGACGGGCGGTTCGGCGCGGCGCGGGCGCCGAGGCGGCGGCGGCGCAGCGGCGCGGCGGGCGGCGCGCTTGGAAAAACGCATCTTCCAGGCGCCTGCGATTTTGCGTCAGCTTCCGGTGATGGACCTGCTGAGCCTCGAAGCGATCGAGATCATTGAGCGCAACGCTGAAACGATACTCGAAGAAATCGGCGTCACCTTCGTCGACAATCCCGCGGCGTTGGCGCGTTGGCGAGAGGCGGGCGCCGACGTGGTCGAGGATCGCGTGCGCATTCCGCGCGGCCTGGCGCGCACGCTCTGCGCGAGCGCCCCGTCGCACTTCGAACTGCAGGCGCGTAATCCAGAGCGATCGGTTCCCATTGGCGGGAGCCACACTGTATTCGCGCCGGTTTACGGCCCGCCATTTGTCTCTGATCTCGATCAGGGGCGGCGGTATGCGACGATGGCTGATTTCGAAAAGCTGGTGAAGCTCGTTTACATGTCGCCGCATCTGCATATCTCCGGCGGCACGCTCTGCGAACCGACGGATATCGCGGTGAATAAGCGGCATCTCGATATGGTGAGCGCGCATCTCCGATGGTCCGATAAACCTGTCATGGGGTCGGTAACGGCGCCGCAGCGCGCCGCCGACTCGGTTGAGCTGGTCAAGATCGCCTTTGGCGATCAGTTTCGCAGCGACCAGCCTTCGATGGTCTCCCTGATCAACATTAACTCGCCGCTGAGCTTTGACGGCACGATGATGCAGGCGCTTGAGGTCTATGCGGAGGCCGGACAGGCTTGCATTGTCTCTCCCTTTATCGTCGGCGGCGCAATGGCGCCGGTATCCATCGCCGGGACATTGGCGCAGGTGCTCGCGGAAGCATTAGCCGGGATCGCCTACAGTCAGCTCGTTAAGCCAGGCGCGCCGGTGTTGTTTGGCGCCTTTGTGTCGTCGATCGACATGAATTCGGGCGCGCCGAGCTTCGGCACGCCGGAGGCGGCGACAATCTTGGCCGGAGCGGCGCAGCTGGCCCGTCGGCTCAACTTGCCATTCCGCTCCGGCGGCGCGCTATGCGGCTCGAAAGCGCCGGATGCGCAAGCGGCGTTTGAGAGCGCCAGCACATTGTGGCCGACGATGACGTCTGGCGTGAATTTCGCGCTGCACGCGGCTGGCTGGCTGGAGGGCGGCTTGGTCGCCTCATTCGAAAAGTTGGTGATGGACGCGGACCAACTCGGCGCGCTGCAGCGATTCGCCGGCTCCCCAATCGATCTGTCCGAAAATGGCCAGGCGTTGGACGCAGTGCGCGAAGTTGGGCCAGGCGGGCACTATTTGGGCTGCGCGCATACGCAGGCGAACTTCCAGACCGCCTATTGGCGCTCGGACGTTGCGGATTATCGCCCCTATGAAACTTGGGCCGAGGATGGCGCGATTGAAACGGCTGCGCGAGCCAACGCTCGGTGGAAGCAACTGCTGGCCGAATATCAGGCGCCAACCATCGATTCAGGGGTTGATGAGGCGTTGCAAGAGTTCGTTACCCGTCGCAAACAGGCAGAGCCGGACGCATTTGTTTAGGGCCTGGCGGCCCGTTGGCGCATTGGCGGCGAAGGCTCGACGCGATGGCGCCATCTTTGATTCTGCTATGCCGCCAGACCCGGCGTGATGATGCGCGCCGAAGCGTGATCAGGCGCAGGGCGGCGGGAAGAGCAGGGTGGAATGGCGCGGCGGGGCGCGGATAAATTTGCAGGGGAGTCGCGCGGGCGGTTGTTTGCGTCGCGCGAGCTCGATTGGCGTGAGATCGGATCGGCCGCCGTCGGCGTTTTGCGGGTCGCGCTTTTTTCCGCGGCTTTCGGCGCGGGGGCGGCGCTGATCCTCGAACGCGTGGCGACTGGGCCGCAGCCGACTGTCGGGCGCAGCGCGCCGTCAGCGTCAACCGTTGCGCCGGCGGCGCCTGGCCGGCCTGCGGCGCTTGGCCGGCCAGCGACGCTTGGCGGGCCGGCGGCCCCATCGACGGCGCCGAAGCAGGCGGTCGCGACAAAAGATGGGGCTCGGCGTTGGTCGGATCTGGGACCAGCGCAGCAGATTTCAGTGTTTTTGGCGTTTCTCACAGTGCTTGCCGTTGCTCTCGGCGCCGCGACATTGGCGCGTCAGCGTGCGGAGGCGCGGTGGCAGGCCGCGCATGAGCGTCGGCACAGTTCCGGCGGCGCAGCCACGGCGCAGCGAGAAACGGGGCGCGCTGCGGCGCAGCACGGCGCCACATCGGTTCGGCGCTCAGCCGCGACTCATGTCGGCTCGGAGCGTGCGCATGCTCGGGACCGTCGCGTGACGCACAATAGCGTGACACACCAAGACGCATGTCGGAAACATCCGTCTACGCCGCCGCAACAATCGCCGCAGGAGGCGCCGTTGCAAGCCGCCCCTGCGCCGAAGCTTCGCAAGGAAGATGCGCCGATAGAGTTCGAAGCTTATCTGCGCGAGCTTGGCGTCGCCAATGGGGCGATGGAGGCGGCCGAGGGACGCGCAGGTCATGACGGCGCGATGGCGGCCGCATGGCGCACGGCGCATGAGCGTCGTCGGCGCAGGCTGGAGCATCTACGCGAACTCGCGAGTGAGAAGACCAGTCGTTTACAAGCGAGAGAGGCCGAGCTTCGGTTGCGACTGGCGAAGTTTGGCCGCGCCGAGACGGCGCGGCGCAAATCGGCGGAGCGGGGCGGGGGAGATCGTTTCTTCCCCTAGGGTGCGCACTCAGAAATCTGGTCGTCGCCTGCCGAACGCTGGCTCGGACAGATTTATGAGTTCGCACCCTAGAGCTTGTTTGGTCGCGATTTGCGTGCCGTTAGATGGGTCCATCTAACTTCAAATCGCTCTATGCGTTAGCCGTCGTTTGCTTTTGTTTCTTCCTTGATTTCTTCTTGTTTCTCAGCTGTTTTCAACGCCGGTTGATCCGCTGCGTCTGGCTGTTTGGCGGCGGCGCTTTCATCCGTTGGCGTCTCCCGCCCTTCCGCAACACCCTTGGCGAACAGCGGCTGTTGAACGCGTTTTTCGTCCTCCTGCGCCTCGACAATGGCGCGCTCGGCCTCCAGCTGAGCCTCCTCATCATCCGGCGCGAAGCCGACCGGATCGACTTTCTTGGCTGCGAAAAGCCGCGGCGTCGTTGGTGAGCTGACTGGCGCGGAGGCGCTTCGCGGCGTTTCGAAAATCGCCTCGGATGCAATCAACGGACGCTCGGGCGTCGCCTTTTCGCCATCCGGCGCGACGAGGATCGCGCCATTCATCCGTTCGACCAAGCTTCGAGCGACCAGTCGGCTGAGCCGAGCCGCGGCGCGCACAGCTTCGCGGCTGGCGACTTCTTCGGGCGAAGGCTGGTTGGGCGCCGCCGCGCCGGAAGGATGGGTCGGCGCAGCGATTTTTGGTCCATCGTCGGTCGCAGGCGTCGCTGAACGGGGAACCGCTTTGGTCGCAACGATGACGGAAAACCGAACTGCGCCATCTTCTACATCGAGCTTAAGGGTGACCTGGTCGCCGATTTCGGCGCGGCGCAACCCGTCCAGGGTCAGCCCGGACAGCGCGCGGCGCAACGCTCGGCGGTCGACCCGAACATAAGGCGCGTTTGGCGGGAAATCCGGCGAGACGGCGACTCCGAGCCGCTCCGCAGTTTGTGAAAGATTCCGCACTGCGCCGTCCAGCAAAGGCACGGGATCGATCAACTCAGCGTTGGCGACAAAGCGGCCAGCCTCGATCTCGGCGAGATCAAGCAGTTCGTCCACCAGGCTCAAGAGTTTGCCCGAGTCCTCATGCGCCAGCCGAGCGTATTCGCGATATCGATCCGCGCCCAACGGTCCGAAAATCTCGTTGGTCATGATCTCGGTATAGCCGTGGATGGACTTAATCGAAGTGCGCAAATGACTGTTGACCTGCGCTAAGAACGCTGCGTCCGTTGATCTGCTGTCAGATGCGACCGCATCGCCCCCGCGCCAGCGTGCGCGCAAAACCAACATTGCGTCCCATCTTGTCGCGCCGACATTGGGCGGCTCCGGATATGCGCGCGCCGGCGACGCGCTCGCCTCCACCCATTCAAACGCGCCGGAGCGCGACCGAAGCCGCACCGTTGCGCCGGTCGGCTTGGCGATTGGGGCGGGCGCTGGCGGCTCTTTACCCTTCTGATCCCGCGTCGACGCTAGACCGCTTTTACTGGACTTGCCGTCGAGGTCGGCCGCCTTGTGGGCGGCGTCAATCATCGCCATCAGCTGCGGCAGATCATCGGGATGCGCCAAGGTCTTGATATCGATGCCGCGCAACTCGTCGCGCGGCAGCTTGACGGCTTTGTCCGTTGCGCCGAGCGCTTGAGTGACGACGCCGGCCGGGGATACGCGCAAGGCGGCGACTTCGGTGTCGTCGGCGAGCAATGAAAGGGCGCGGCGGGCGGCGATCGTCGGGCGACGCAAGGGGGGAAGCGCATGGAGCCAGGCGGTTAGCGCGGCCCATACCGTCGCGGCGAGGCAAAAAACGGCGAAGCTCCAGGAGAGCATCGCGGTGAGATCGCGGGTGCCGACGTCCCGGAAATAGGGCAGCCGCGAGGTTGGATTGCCGATCGCGATATAGAGCGCGCCAAATCCAATCGCCATCAGAGCTGCGAACAGCGCCCCCCGGCGGCCGCCCATCAGCGCGACGCCGCCGATCGCCGCGAAGACCCACGGCGCCGCTGGCGAAAGCGGGCCGCCTGTGCGCCAGGCGAACCAAGCGGCGCCGCAGGCCAGCGGGACAAACGCGATCGCGTAGGCCGTTGGCCGCAGCGGGCGGATCAGGTTGAGCGCGATGGCGGCGACCAAGGGCGCAACGCTCAGCGCGGCGATTAAGAAGGTCCAGCTCGGCGCGCTGGTCACGGATAACAACGCGATTGCGAGCGGGGCGAACAGCGCCGGAGCGCCGGCCGCAACGGCCTGACGGCCTTCGATTTTTGTAAGCGGACCACTGGGTCGCGCCTCGCTCGCCTCGGCGAATTCGGCGCTTTGGACGGCAGCCGCCGCAGCCGCTCGCAACTTCTCCAGCGTGCGCCGCGGCGTGGCGGCGGAGCGTGCTGCGGAATTAGTCATAGACGCCTCTCCTGGGCTCTCTTAACGCGCGCGGACGTTACGGGAGGCGGAAGGCGCGAACAAGGCTCGCATTTACTATAAACTGTGCGCCGCAAGCCTGTTCGATGCGGCGGCGCGGCCCGCAACTGCTTGATTTACCGGATTGGGATTGCTGAATTGATCTGATCGGGTCGGATAAGGCGGGCGGGCGGGTTACTCGACAGTCTCCTTAACGATGCGGCTTTCGGGCATTGAAATAATAATCTCCGTGCCGACGCCCTTTTCCGACAGAATGCTTAATTCGCCGCCATGCAGCTGCGTAAGAGATCGTGCGATCGGCAACCCCAGGCCTGTGCCGTCATGCTGACGGCTTAGGTGCCCGGCAATCTGGCCGAAACTTTCGAGTGCGAGCGGGATTTCTTCAGGGGTCATGCCGACGCCGGTGTCTTTGACCGAGATGGTGACGCCCTGCCCACGCACGCGTCGGGCCGCGAGGGTGATTTCGCCGCCATGTTCAGTAAATTTCTGCGCGTTGGACAGAAGGTTCAGCAGCACCTGCTTAATCCGGCGCTCATCCATCAGCAGCTGGGGCAGGCCAGGATCTGTATACATATGCAACTCAAGCCCGGCGCTGGTGATCCGCTCTTGCATAAGAGTGCGGCATTCCATCAGCAGCGCGTCCAGTTCGGTCGGCGCTTCATGCAGCTCAAAACGTCCCGCCTCAATCTTCGAAATATCAAGGATGTCATTGATCAGGTTCAGCAAATGTTTGCCTGAGGCGTGAACGCTCGCTGCGTATTCTTGATATTGCGGGTCCAGCGGTCCGAACAGCTGGTCCTTCATAATCTCGGAAAAGCCAATGACGGCGTTCAGCGGCGTCCGCAGCTCGTGGCTCATCGTGGCGAGGAAGGCGGATTTGAATTCATTGGCCTTCTCCGCTTCATCATGCGCCTTTTTCAGCTTTTCCTCCGTGGTCACCTGCTCGGTCATGTCGAGCATAAACCCTTGCGCCGAAATCTGCTCACCGCCGCCAGGTTTTGGTGTTTTGGTCACTGAGAGTATATTGTGGATATGAAGAACGTCGCCCGACGAATTTCGGATGCGGTAGTTCAGCGTGAAATGGCTCAATTCTTTGGCTTTTTGAGCGGCTTCGGTTCGGATGTGCTTGCGGTCTTGGGGCAGGATATGCTGCAGCCAAAACCCTTCGGCGCGCCAAGTTGAAGCCGGATAGCCGCTCAGCTCTTCAATTTGCGGGCCCACATAAGTGAAGCGGTTCGCGTCGAGATCGGCCCGCCAGAAAATGACGTTGGTCGATTCGGCCAGATGGCGGAAGCGGGCCTCCGTTTGTTCGAGCTCGGTCTGCTTCTCTGCGATGCTCTCCAGGATGGTGCGCTGGCGTTTATTCAGCTCTTCTTCGCGGCGGCGTTGAAAGCGGAGCACAAGGAACAACGCGCCGAAGATAAAGGCGGCGATAACGCTGATCGGACCGGACACGGAACGATCAATCGAAAGCAGGCCCGGCTCGGCGACGGAAACCGGCAAGCGCGCGGCGGTGTCCCCGAGGGCGAACCGGATGGTCGCGCTTAAGCGCCCATCTTCAGAAGTCGGCGCTGTCGCGCGCTCCACAGCGCCGAGCGAGATTGAGCCGGCTTTCGGCGCTTTGAACTTTGTGACGCCCAAGGCGGCGGCGGTTGTCTTCAACTCAAACAGCGCCGCAAAGGCTACGCCGGCGCTGTCATCGGACCAAAGGATCCAGAAACGCGGGGCCGAGCCGGAGGCGCTAATCAGATGCGGCGCGTGCGACCCTCTGCGCGCGCCGCCCGCGGCTCCTTTTAATCCCGCGACCCGCCGCGCCTCGACGCGAAGCGACTCCGTCGCAGCTCCTACGCTCGCCGTTTCGGCGGCGCCGATGCGGGCGCGCCGCAATTCCCAACGGACCGGCGCTCCTTCGCGGCGCCGGAGTTCCGCCGAGCCAATCAGAGCCATGCGCGCCGCGCTGCTGGTGGGATCGGCGTCGATCATCCGTTGCGCCTGTTCGGCGAACCTATCGGCGGCTTTTTCGAACGGCGCTGGGCCGGACGCGCTTCGCAGCGCGTCCACGCCAAATCCGGCGATGCTGGCGAGGGAGCGTTGCAGCCCCAGGCTTGTTTCGGCGGCGGCGGTTGTAAGCGCTGCGGCGGTGCGGCTGCGCTCGCCGGTTGCCATGGCGAACCACAGTCCGGACGTGATGAGGACGCCGAGCGCTGCTCCGGCGAGCGCGCGAGCGCGATGATTGGCCATGCCTCAAACCTCCGACGGGGGGGCGCTGTTCTCGCCGCGTAGGGACGCGTGTTTTTTGATAGCGCGCGACACGGCGTATGGGTTCGGGCCGCGCGCCCCTGCTCCGTTAACTGGCACTTTACTAAGGAATATGTGCGGTGCGAAGTTGCGGAGTGGTTAACAGCCGGCAGGGTTGCCCGTATGGCGCGATTTCGCCAGCCGTCGAGTGTGTTCTGGGCGATATCGAAGCTTGCGCCGTGTTTTTGCGGGCAATTGAGCGGATTTGCCTCGATTACCGCGGTGCTTTCGTGCTTTTGTCGATATACATTAACTGGACTTGGACGCGTTGAGCGTTCGACTCGGTTATTAAATGATCGACCCTTGCGCAGCCTTCAGCGCCAATCGGCGGAAAGGCGCTTAGGTTATCGCTGCGAAGGCGGCTCTTGTGGGATGCTGGGCGCGGCGAACCCCTCCGGACGGAGAGAGGGCTGATCTGGCGATGCGCGGAGCAAGGCGGCGATATGGCGAAGAAACGCGAAACCCGGACTGAAGAAGTAAACGAAGCAGCTGCGGCGTCGCGCTCGGGCGCGACAGGGGCGACGCCCACGGATATGTGGACGCTGCAGCCCAACTTTCCTTGGATCGAGCCTTGGTTGAGCCTGTGGGCGAATGCGCCCTGGCCCTTCAACATCTGGTCGCTGCCTCAGGGCGAGAAAAGCGGGATGATGGATGCGTGGCCAGTCGGTTTCTGGGCCGCAGGCGCAAGCCCCCAAAGCCAGTCGCCGGCGAACCTGATGGAGACATGGCTGAGCTATTCGCCAGCCGCGCCGTTTTTCGGCATGCGCTGGGCGCTCTCCGATCTTGCGGCCGCGTCGACAAGCTGCGGCGGCGCGTCGACGCCAAAGGGCCCCTTGTCAGCGCAGGCGGCGCGAGAGCGCTCAGCGCTGAACCACATCCAGATCGCCTCGCCGGCGCCGGCCGGCGCTGAGGACGCGGCGCCCGCGCCGGCTCGGCGCAAGCCGCGATTGCGCGTCGTCGGCTCGCCTGACGCGGAGCCGGCGGTGAAAGAAGAGACGCCAGCCAAAGCTGAAGCTGCGCCAGCGCCTTCCGCAAAAACGGCGAAGGCGGCCAAACCGGCGAAGGCCGCGCCGGTTAAGCCCGCGGCGAAGCCTGTGGTTCCCGACGACTTGAAGAAAATTAAGGGCGTCGGTCCAAAGCTGGAAAAGCTGCTGAATGAGCTCGGCGTGCAGAGCTTCGATCAGATCGTGAAGATGAAAGTCGCGGATTTCGAAGCGCTCGACGAGAAGCTGGGCGCTTTCCGCGGCCGTTGGAAACGCGATGACTGGGTCGGCCAGGCGAAGACGCTGAAAAAGAGCTGATCGCCAATGCGGGTGGCGCGCGGCGATCAGCGCCGCGCTCTCTGATTAAGCGTGCGTCGCTGCGGCGGCGTCGATGATGGCCAGAAAGTCCTCGGCCTTTAGGCTCGCGCCGCCGACTAGAGCGCCGTCGACATTGTCGGCGGCGAAGATCTCGGCCGCGTTGCTGGGTTTGACCGACCCGCCATAGAGCAGCCGAACATTGCCCGCTTCGCTGCCGATACGGGCGATCAACGCGTCTCGCAGCGCGCTATGGATCTCGGAGATCTCATGCAGCAGCGGCGTGCGCCCGGTGCCAATGGCCCAAATCGGTTCATAGGCGACGGCAAGATTTGCGCCGGTTCCGCCTTCGGGCAGACTGTTGTCGAGCTGCGCCAGGACGGTCTCAACCGCGTCGCCATCATCGCGTTGCGCTTCGGTTTCGCCGAGGCACAGGATGGCGGTCAGGCCGGCGCGCCAGGCGGCGGCGACTTTGGCGCTGATATAGGCGTCCGTCTCACCATGATCCGCCCGGCGTTCCGAGTGTCCCAGGATGACGCATTGTGCGCCAGCATCGGCCAGCATCTCAGCGGAAATGTCGCCGGTGTGGGCGCCTGACGGCTCGGCGTGCGCGTCCTGCCCCCCGATCGTAAGCGGGGAGCCCGCAGCGCGTTCAGCTGCGCCCGCCAGCAGCGTGCTGGGCGGGCACAATATGCAGTCGACGCCGGCCGCCTTCTCCCCTCGGTCGGCGAGCCCCGCGACCACCTGCTCAATCACGCCTTGCGCCTGGCGTTTGCCGTTCATCTTCCAGTTGCCTGCGACCATCGCGCGCCGTGCCATTGCTCACATCCTTCCTATCGGTTTCTCGCCATTCTCATTGCCCAACGCGCCGCTGTGAGGCAATGCGTCAGGCTGACGGAGCCGTATTGGGTTGCAGATGATTCGCCCAGATACGGGAATCGGCGCGCGCGGCTGCAACTTCCTTGACAGGCTCCGCAACCTATGGTGGCTTTTGTATACCCTTAATTTTTGGTGTTTTTGCATATTTTCCGTGGATAACTCGGTTTATCCCTGCATTTCGATGCTTGACGGCTTTGCGCGTCGGCGCAGGATTTGCTATCGGTAGGACGTTCGGAGCGCCGACAGCCGCTCTCTCCTCCTCGCTGAGCCAGCTGGTTTACCGCTGGTTCACAGCCGGCGCTCCGAACGCCGAAGGCCGGGTCCGCCGCCGCCGTTTCGAAACCTCGAGGCGAAACGTTGCGCGGCGGCCCGGCTGGTCGGTGATCAAAGGCGGGGAGGAGGAGGCGGCTGGCTCGCATCCTGTGCAGCTTCTCCACTTTCATCTTCAGTCATGACCGCAATTTATGGCGCTGTGGCGCATCATGGCGCTGTGGCGCGCGTTTTGAAATCTTCGCCTCCGCCGGATTTAGGAGAGGCGGCTTGGGCCGTCAAAACGCAGTCGCGGCGAAAGCGTACTGATGTTGAGTGAATTCTAATCCGCGTTGATTTCAATGTTCGATGGGCCGCTTTCGCGGTTTTTCGAGCGTTCAAGCGTCGGTACTGGGTTTGACCGGTTCGACAAGCGGCGCCAGAAAAATATGTCGAAGGGCGCATGTCCGCGCTGAAGGGACGTTGAATGAGCCGCTATTCAATCTTTTCGCTGGCGCGGAACGCGTTCGCACAGCATCGAAATTGGCAACGCGCCTGGCGTGACCCGGAGCCCAAGGCGGCCTATGACGTTGTTATCGTCGGCGGCGGCGGGCACGGTTTGGCTACGGCCTACTATCTCGCCAAAAACCATGGCGTCAGCAACGTTGCGGTGCTCGAGAAAGGGTGGATCGGCGGCGGCAATACCGGGCGCAATACGACCATCATCCGCTCCAACTATCTGCGCGACGAATCGGCCGCGCTCTATGAGCTGTCGCGGCGGCTGTTTGAAACGCTGAGCCAGGAGCTGAACTTCAACATCATGTTCAGCCCGCGCGGCGTGCTGATGCTGGCGCAAACCGAGCATGAGGCGCGGGGATATCAACGGACATTGCACGCGACGCGCCTGAATGACGCGCCGACCAGCTGGGTGGATCGAAAGCGTGTGAAAGAGCTGTGCCCGATTGTAAATGACGACCGGAATGCGCGCTATCCGATCCTGGGCGGGCTCTGGCAGCCGCGCGGCGGCACGGCCCGGCATGATGCTGTCGCATGGGGCTACGCCCGCGCCGCCAGCGAGCTGGGCGTCGATATTATCCAAAATTGTCCCGTGGAGGGCATTGATATCGAGCATGGGCGCGTGGTCGGGGTGCGTACGGGCAAGGGGGCGATCCGATGCAAAAAGCTTGGCGTCGTCGTCGCAGGCCATAGTACGCGGTTGGCGGATATGGCCGGTTTTCGCCTGCCCATCGAGTCGGTCGCCCTACAGGCCTATGTGTCCGAGCCGATTAAACCGGTCATGGACATCGTCATTATGGCGAACACGGTCCACGGATATATGAGCCAGTCGGACAAAGGCGAGCTGGTAATTGGCGGCGGGGCCGACTCATATTTGAACTATTCGCAGCGCGGTTCGTGGTCTGCGATCGAGGAAACCACCCGCGCGCTGGTCGAAACTTTTCCGATTATAAGCCGGTTGAAGATGCTGCGTCAGTGGGGCGGCATCGTCGACATGACCGGCGATCGCAGTCCCATCATTGGCAAGACGCCAGTCGGCGGCGTGTTTGTTAATTGCGGATGGGGCACTGGCGGCTTCAAGGCGACGCCCGGCTCTGGCCATTGTTTTGCAGCGACGCTGTCGAAAGGCGAGCCAGATGACGTCGCCGCGCCGTTCTCGCTCGAACGTTTCAGCGAAGGTCGAATGATTGATGAGAGCGCGGCCGCCGCGGTGGCGCATTGATCGCGGGCCTGCGTTTTTCTGATTTGGGGGCTAAGCCATGTTGATGATTCAGTGCCCCTGTTGCGGGGCGACGGCCGAGGAGGCCGATTTCCATTGCGGCGGCGAAGCGCACATCGTGCGACTGGCGGGCGATAATGACGCTGATGCGGATCTGGGCGCGTACTTATTTGAGCGCGCCAATCCGAAAGGTCTGTGTTTCGAGCGGTGGCGGCATCAGTACGGGTGCGGCAAGTGGTTTCACTTGGCGCGCGACAGCCGCACGATGGAGATTTTCGGCGTCTACGACATTAAAGCGCCGGCTCCTCCGGCGGAGATCGTCGCCGAGGCGCGTCGGCGCATCGCAGCGCGTGGATTGCCTGAGCATTCAAACAATTAGAACAGCAGCAGCGCTCGGACGATGACGAGCCTTGAGCGCGGCGCGGAACACGAAGGAGAACAGGTCGATGACCAGCGCGCCGGCGGAGGGGCCGACCATGCCGATTGAGGACGAGAAGCGGCCTGCGTCGAAACGCGATGAGGGAGCCGAACAGGCGCGGCCGTCTGCTATGGGGGCGCTTGGCCCCCGGCGCATCGCTGATCGCGGACGACTGGTCGACTATGCGCAGCCGCTCTCTTTCACACTCAATGGCAAAGAATATTCGGGATTTGCAGGCGATACGCTCGCCAGCGCCTTGATCGCGTCAGATGTCCATTTCGTCGGCCGTTCCTTCAAATATCACCGGCCCCGAGGTTTTGTCGGCTCCGGATATGAGGAGCCGAACGCACTCTTCGGCGTTGGGGAGCAGGGGCGGTTTGAGCCGAATTTACGCGGGCCTGTGGTTGAGCTCTATGGCGGTCTGACCGCGCAAACGCAGAACCATTGGCCCTCGCTTGGATTTGACTTCGGCGCGGCGAATGGATGGTTCAGCCGGCTGCTGCCGGCCGGTTTCTACTACAAGACCTTTCTGCGGCCGCGTGCGGCGTGGAAGCATGTGTTTGAACCCTTTATCCGCCGCGCGGCCGGGCTCGGGAAGGCGCCGCAGGAGCGTGATTCGGATCGGTATGAGCAGGTCCATGTCACCGTCGATGTGCTGGTTGTTGGCGGCGGCGTTGCCGGGCTTCAGGCTGCGAAAACCGCAGCTGAGGCAGGCGCGCGGGTGATGTTGGTTGAGCAAGCGCCCGTTTTTGGCGGCCGAGCGCTGGTGGATGGCGGCGCGATTGACGGGCGCGCGGCGGCGGAATGGGCGGCGTCCGCCGCGCGGGAGCTGGGGGCGCTGCCGGGCGTCATCCTTCGCTCACGCACGCAGGCCACCACGGCTTTGGATCACAATTACATCCTTTGCGAGGAGCGGCTGACCGACCATCTCGCCCCGACGGACGCCAGCGGGCCGCGGAAACGGTTATGGCGCGTGCGGGCGCGGCGGCTTGTCGTGGCGGCTGGCGCGATTGAGCGACCAATTCCGTTCGCAAACAATGACTTGCCGGGCGTTATGCTGGCCTCGGCCATGCGGGATTACGTGGAGCTGTATGGCGCGGCGCCAGGGCGCAACGCGGCGCTCTATGTGTCGAACGACGATGGCTATCGCACGGCGCTGACATTGATGGAGGCTGGCCTCTCCGTGGCGGCGGTGATCGATGCGCGCTCAGGCTCCACCGGCGATCTGCCGCGGAAGGTTGAGGAAAAGGGCGTCGACGTGATCTTCGGCGCGGCGATCGCCAAAGCTGAGGGAAAACGCCGGATTGAGGCGGTGGAGATCGCAGAGCGGCGGGAAAGCGGGCGGCTGGGCGCGCGTGTGCGCATTGAGTGCGACGCGCTGGGCGTATCGGGCGGGTGGAACCCGACGCTGCATCTCTGGAGCCAGCTGGGCGGCAAAGTAACGTGGGATGAGCGGCGCATCTGCTTTGCGCCGGAGGAGGGGAACCCGCCCCGCGGCGGCGATGGCGCTCCGATAGCGGATTGCGTGGGCGCAGCGGCGGGGCGGTTCGATCTGGCGGATATTTTGGCCGATGGCTCCGCGGCTGGGCTTGAAGCGGCGCGCGCCTGCGGTTTTGGCGCCTCCGAGCACCCGCATCGGTTCGAAGTCGACATGCCGCGCGAAGGGGCGGCGCAGGCGATTTGGTTCTCGCCGTCGGATGGCGCCTACGCTTCTGGCGCCAAGCATTTCGTTGATTTTCAGAATGATGTGACGGTGGCCGATGTCGAGCTCGCCGCACGCGAAGGTTATGAGAGCGTCGAGCATCTCAAACGCTACACGACTCTCGGTATGGCGACCGATCAGGGCAAACTTTCCAATGTTAACGGATTGGCGGTTTTGGCCGATGTGCGTGGCGTTTCGATTTCTGAGGTCGGAGTGACAACGTTCCGGCCGCCCTATACCCCGCTCACGATCGGCTCTATCGCCGGCGCTTCGGTTGGGAAACTGTTCAAGCCGGCGCGCAAAACGCCCATCCATAGCTGGCATGAGCGCCATGGCGCGGTTTGGGAACAAGTCGGCGATTGGCGTCGCCCCTTCAGCTATCCGCAGCTCAAAGGCGATGGCGCGGCGATGGAGCGGCGGCGAGAGGCCTCCTATCGCGAGGTTGACGCAACGCGTCAGCGGGTGGGGATGCTGGACGCCTCGACGCTGGGGAAGATCGAAGTGTTCGGGCCGGACGCCGGCAAGTTTCTGGATCTGATTTATACGAACAAGATCTCGACGTTGAAGCCGCGCCGATGCCGCTATGCGCTGACATGCGATGACAATGGCATGCTGTTCGATGATGGCGTGGTGGCTCGGCTCGATGATGGCGAACGGGCTGAGGCGCAGCGCTTCTTGTGTCACACAACATCGGGCGGCGCCGATCGCGTCTATGCGTGGATGGAGGAGTGGCTCCAGACCGAGTTCACCTCGCTGGATGTGCGGTTGCTGAACGTCACGGAGCAATGGGGGCAGATCAACGTCGCCGGGCCCAAGGCGCGAGAGGTGCTTGAAGCGCTGAGCGGCGATATCGACTTTTCCAAGTCGGCTTTGCCGTTTATGTCTTGCGCGACTGGCTGGCTGGCGGGGGCGCAGGTGCGCGTTTTCGCCATCTCCTTTACCGGCGAGCTTTCCTACGAGATTGCGGTTCCGTCGGGGGCGACGCTTTCGTTGTGGGAAACGATTTTCGAAGCCGGTCGCGTTTATGGGGTGACGCCGTTCGGCACCGAAGCGCTCCATATCATGCGGGCTGAAAAGGGCTTCCCGATGATTGGCGATGAGACCGACGGCACAGTGACGCCGCGGGATCTCGGGCTCGGTTGGGCGCTGTCAACGAAGAAGCCGGACTATATCGGCCGTCGCGCGGTGCAGCGGCCGTATCTGATGGATCCTGACCGTCGGCGATTTGTCGGGCTATTGACCGAAGAGCCGACGGAAGTCCTTCCGGAAGGGGCGCATGCGGTTGAGGGCGCGCGCGCAAACGGGCTGCCACGGATGATCGGCCATGTCAGCTCCAGCTATTGGTCGCCGACTTTGAAGCGCTCCATCGCGCTGGCGATGATTGAGCGCGGCCCTGAACGGATCGGCTCAACCGTGACGATACCGCTTGGCGGACGCAAAACGATCCGGGCGAAGGTTGTCGATCCGCGCTTTTACGATCCTGAGAATGAGCGTCTTGCGCAATGATGGCTCCGACGTCTGCGCCGCGCACTATTGAGAGGCTGACATGAGCACCGAAGCACGCAAGTCGCCGCTTCTTGGGCTGAAAGCGCCGGATGGCGCAATGGCGCGTCTTTCTGAGGCGCATCGGCGCGGCATGTTCACGGTGAAAGGGGACCTGGCGGATCCGGCGTTGATCACAGCGGTGCAGACAGCGGTCGGCGCGCCGCCGCCGCAGCAGCGTAAATATGTCGCCGCGGGCGAGTGCGGCGCGATTTGGATGGCGCCGGATGAGCTGCTGCTCTTGGCGCCGTATGGCGAAGTTGGCGCAAAAGTACGGTTGATCGAGGAAACGACCCGCCCCGGCGCTTGCATGGCGGTCGATGTTTCCGACGCGCGCGCCGTGATCCAGGTCGCGGGGCAAGGCGCGCGGGAGATGCTCGCCAAAGTATGTCCGCTGGATATGCATCCCAGCGCCTTTGGTCCAGGCGACGTGCGGCGCAGCCGGATCGGGTCGGTCGCAGGCGCGGTGGTTCAGGTGTCCGGATCGCCCGAGACATTTGAGCTGTACTGCTTTCGGTCCGTCGCCGACTATGTGTGGGAGCTGCTGTGCGTCGC
The DNA here is from genome assembly GCA_022760355.1 of Neomegalonema sp. GTDB lineage: Bacteria > Pseudomonadota > Alphaproteobacteria > Rhodobacterales > Rhodobacteraceae > JALEGB01. Next base: position 10,727 of record JALEGB010000054.1, on the reverse strand, counting down.
CGCCCCCGAACAGTCGCGCATTGGGTTGTTCGATAACGCCTGAGCCGTTCGGCGGATCGCTGTGCGCGAAGTCTTTGCGACGCCTTAAGCACCAGCGTAAACTCCGGCCGTTCGCAGCCGAGTCTCGGCCTGCGGACCAAAGGCTGCGCGAGGAGGCGCGGCCTGTTCGCAGAAGCGATTGAGGCGAAGAGGCGGCCTAAGTGATCATAGATAGAATTGCGCGCAGCGCTGCGCGGGCGGCGGCTTTCGCGGCGGCGATGACGGCGTTTGGTTTGTCGAGCGGCGCCGATCGGGCGCAGGCGCAACTGCGGCCGGTTTGCCTTTCCGATATTGCGGCGGAAGCGGCGTTGAGCGTGGGCGTGGTCAGCCGCGCGCCGTCTCCCCTGTGTGAGCCGGCCTATCGCATCGTGGAGATCCGCAATCGCTCCGGCGCGCCATTAGGCAATGCGCGTTTGGAGCTGAAGGCGCCCGACGGTCCTGGGCAAATGCCGTTTTTGCCGCTCAACCCGAAATCCGAGACTCCGCATTATTTTGAGATGAGCGCGGATGATGGGGCAACCTGGAAGCCGATCGCCGCGCCAAAGCGCAATGGCGACCGGCTGGTGTGGACGGTTGCTGAGGCGCCGATGTTGGGGCGGCTGGGGCCCAACAGCGCCCCCGATGACAGTCTTCTGCTGCGGTGGCGCGCGCCGATCGGCGAAATCTTCGGAGGTCCTTATGCGCCCGGCGCGGCGATCGGCGTATCCGGCGCGGCCGTGGATGCGTGCGGGCTGGTTGCGAAGGCTTCCTTTCGGGAAACGGTGTTGACGACGCTCAAACCGCGGGTCGCCGCGCGGCTCGTCGGGCGCAATGCGGACCGGGGCGGGCCGTTTAGCGACTCCCCGACTGCGGCGCCTGGAGACATGATTGAATGGCGGCTGGAGGTCGACAATACCGGCGCGGCGACGGCGCGGGCGCTTCGGGCTGAGATTTACAGCCCGACCGGGCCGATAAAGGGAGCAAAACGCACGGATCGGCCCGGGGATCGGAGCTTCGCCGAAACCGGGGTAATGAGTCTTCGCCCCGTGTCCCCCGGTGGCCGGCGGGCGGCGCTGTTTCGGATGCGGGCGCCGGCAAGTTGTGAGCGAAAACGGGTGGCGGTGGCGCTGACCTATGGCTGCGCGGCGCCGCCGCCAGGAAAAATTTCGCCCATCCGCGCTGAGGGGGAAGAGCCGCGCAGTTGGCTCGCAACGAAACCCGAGCGAAGCTTGATTAAAGTCACGCCCACGATTTCCGGCGGCGTGGGGCGGACAGCGCCAGGCTCCATTGCGGAAATCACCGTCACGGTTGAGAATAGCGGGGCGCCGATTTTTGAGCCGGTCCTCGAGATTTCGCCGCCGGACGGCTTCGTGATCCCTCGGGACGCGAAAGTGTCCTTCACCGCATCGCTCGGCGCTGGACGCGGCCGAATCGTTGGGGCGGTGTTGGAGCCGGGGGAGGGCGACGCCGTGCGGGCGCGTTTCTCGGCCGCCGCCGGGGTGAAGCCGATCCTGGGGACGGGACAGCGGATCGTCCTGCGTCTGACCTCGGTAAGGCGCCGCGCGACTCTGTCCGAAAGCGATGAAGCCTCGGCGGCGTTGAGCTTCAAAGACGGCTGCGGCGCAGTGGAGCGAACGCCGACGGCGCGGGCGCGGACGGCGTTGCGTCAGGCCAAACTTGAGATGACGCTCGCACCGGTTGGGCCGCCCATCGTCACGACGATACGCGGCGCCAAAGAGTTCATCGTGACCCTCAAAAATGTCGGGAAAGCCGATGCGGAGGCTGTCACGCTGACCCTTGCGCCGGGCGCCGCATGGGGCGCAAAGCCCCCGGCTTCTTGTCGGTTGGATAAGTCGGCCAGCGGCGCGTTCCAGTTTCAGTGTCCGCTTGACGGCCCGTTGCGGTCCGGTGAAAGCCGCGAACTGCGTTATCGTTTTACGCTGGCGGCGCCGCTTGACTTTGAGGCGGAGGCCTATGCGGACGGGCTGCGGATCAAGGCGAGCGCGGAGGCGCGCGCGGCCGGCGCGCCGAAGGGGGCGGTGCTGGCGCGGGCGCGGGCGGAAGCGGCGGTTGTCGGTTTTATGCTGACACAGAAGCTGACGACGCCGGACGGATCGCGCTTGGATCCGGCGCGCGCCATCGATTTGGGCCAACGGGTGGCGATCGAGCTGACGGCGCGCTGGTTTGGCGCGGCGGGGCGCAAGATCGGCGACGTGGCGCTGACATCGGTTCTGCCGGCGCAGCTTGGTTTGCTGGAAACCAGTCTGGTTGAAGGGGATGTCGAGATTGTCGGCCTGCGAACGCCAACTCGCGGACGCGCCGGGCGGCTGCTTTGGAGTCTGAAGGCGGTTGAAACCAAGGCGTATGCGCGGCTGCGCATTGTCGCGTCCGCGATTGATGTGCGCGCGGAGGAGGCGTTGGGCCGGCTTACGGCGTCTTTGTCTCGCGGCGTCGCGGAGGCTGACGCGATCTTTAGCATTGATGGCGTCGCGCTAGGGGTCGATTCGGCGCGCGGCAGCCCGACCAAAGCGCCGCCCTTGCCGTTGCTGTTCCGACGTCCAGACCTGCGTTTGGAGCTTACGTTGAAAGGGGCGAAAAAGTCCGAGCCCGCCTTCGGCGAACGGTCCGCCGCGCCAGGGGGCGCGGTTTGGACTGCGCCGCCGGGGCGCGTCGTTGTTGCGGAAATGACCCTGCGCAATGTCGGCGCCGGGCCGGGCTATTTTGATTGGCTCCGGCTCGAAGCGCCAGAAGGGGTGGAGATCCTGCCATTTGACCGCGACAAGGTCGACAATGACAATGATGGCGAGGTGGATGAGCCAGATGAGAGCGTCACAGCGCTGGTCGGGCCGGCGTCGACGAAGCTGGCGCGGTCGAGAGCGACTCAGGCCCGTTGGTCGGGGCCGGGCGGCGGCGCTTTAGGCGGCGGCGAGCGGTTGGTGCGGCCGGAAGGCGCCCGCATATGGCGCGCGGCGCTGAAGCTCGACGCCGATACGCCGCCTGCGCGGGCCTTCGAGCTGAAACTTGAGGCGCAATTCGGGGCCCAGCCGGTTCAGCGGTCAGCGGGCGAAGCGCGGAGCCGGGTTTTAGCGCGGCCGGTTATTGCAACGGCGGCGGTGACCGGGCTGATGGCGTTGACCGAGACCAGCGTGGGGCGCGACATCTCCTCAACGGTGCGGACGGGCGAGAGGGTGCAGCATCGGCTGACCATTCGCATGCCGGCGGGTAAACTCGCGGACGGGATCGTCACGATCGATTTTGACCGGGCTTTTCGCACGCCCGACCGGCTGGAGGCGCGCTTTGGCCGCGCCGTGCGCTGCGCTGGCGATCCGAAAGGGCGGTTGGCGAAGCGGGAGCATGGCGCCGGATGGCGGGCGGTGTGGGCGTTGGGGGACTGCGTTGTCGACCCCGACGCGCCGGATGACGCGCGCTTGATCATCGTCGATTTGGCGGCAGCGGTTTCGGATGCTGATCCGTCGCTGCCGCAAACCGAACGGGCGGCGTGGCGCTTGCCGCGGGTCGTTGGGCGGATTTCCTATGCCGATCCTCGCGCGAAAGATGGACGCGCGGAGGCTGTGCTCGGCGCCGCCGATCTGCAAATTGAAGGGCCGGCGTTACAGCTGCTGGTCGCGCCGGCGCGTTGGACCGGGGCCAAGGCGGCCGAGGCCGATCGTGCGACGGCGCAGGCGCTCGATGCGGGCGACCGCTATGTTTCGATCCTGCGGATTGTCAATGTCGGTGATAAGCCCGCTGCTGGCGCAGTCGTTGATCTCGGATGGGCGGATGGGGCGGAAGGTTCCGCGGCTCGGCGTGTTGTCGACTGCGCGGCGCTGACGCTGAAAGGGCTGCCGTCCGCTGCGTCGATATCGCGGCGGAGCCCATGCTTGGTGCGCGCATTCCTTGATTTCTCAGCTGCGCCGTTGGCCCCTGGCGCGGGCGTCGAGTTGGAGCTGCATAGCCGGTTGAGCGCCGCTGCGCCGATTGCCGCGCCTGTGTCCACGCCGATCGTCGTTCGGGCCGCGCCGCTAGGTCTCGATATCGAGGCGCTCAAGCGTTTTGATGGTTGGGCGACGTTAAGCTCGGCCCCGAAATCAACGCTTGCATGGGCTGTGACAACCCGCGCCCCAGCCCCGCCGACGTTGGATCTGGCGCGCCGTGGGCGCAAAGCGGCGATCGGCGACGCTTTGCTGGCGCGTGGGCGGTTTGCTGCGCCTGAGGGGCGTGGGCCAGTCGATCTCGTGCTTCGATTTTGGTTCGAAGGCCGTGGCGGCGCGATCGCGCGAGCGGAACGTCCTGCGCTTCAGGTGCTCAACCTGACATTGGCGCGGAGCCGGGCGGATATGAAAGCCGCCGCAAACCCAAGCGACATCAACGCGGCGCCGGTGGATGCGGCGATTGCATTGCGGCCCGGCGCCTATCGGTTGCGCGTCGATGAAAAGGGGGCGGCGGAGCTGGTTGTGCCGCTCGGCGAGCTTGGTTTTGACGGGGCGGTCGATGCGCGCTCTGACGGTCGCTACACGCTGACGCTGACGGCCGAACTAAAGGACATAAAGGCCGCGAGCCGTGGGCGTCGTTTGATGGCTTCGGCGGAGCTGCGGCGCAAAGGCGAGGCGGATAAAGGCGTCAAGGAAGCTGTTTGGCGGTCGCCGCCGCGGATCATGGCGGAGATCGCCGAGCCGTTGTTGGATCTTGCAGCGTTGCATGATGACGCGGACGGCTCGGTCCAGCTTGGCGAGAGGGTGGTGTTTGTTGGCCGCGCCTGTAATCGCGGCGTCGCGCCGGCCTATGGCGCTTTGATTATCGCTGATTTGCCGGCTGGTTTCAGCTTGGATCCGGGCGAAGCGCCAAGTTTCCGCTTTGATGACGGGCCGGAAGTTCTGGGGCCGAGACCCTACGGCATTGCGACTGTCGATCCTGCGGGCCGCATCATCGGCGCGGCCGCCGATCAAACGCCGATCGAACCGGGCGCATGTGTCGCGCTGCGGGCGCCTGCGTTTGCACGGCGGCCAGCGACGGCGCTGAAGTCCGGCGAAGGGTTGTTTGCGGCCCCGTCCGCCGTCGCCCGCTTCGAAGTCTTGTCCTATCGCGGCCGGCCGTCGCGCAAAAAACCTGGCCGCCTCTATTCGGGGCTCGGACCTTCGACGACGGTCGTTCGTCGACGCGACCTGCTGCTCGACGCCGCGGCGGTGGCGTATCAAAGTATCGATGGGTGGATCCGGCATCCGTTCACGGTTCGGATTGCGCCCGAATATGGCGATGCGCGCCTGACATTGGTGCTCAAAGCCGGCGGTGCGCTCGAATGGACCATTTTCCTCGACAAGAACAAAGATGGCAGGGTGGATGCTGAGGATCGTGTCTGGCGGGATGGCGATACGCTCCCAGCTGGCGTCGGCCTCGCCTTCGTGGCTCGCGCGCGTCCGGCGAAACGTTTGCCAATCGGCTGGCGGAGCTCCGCGCTGCTCCGCGCGGCCGCGGCGACTCGGGATGGCCGGCTGCTGACCGGCGCCCGTGAGATGGTCGCCGCGCGCGGATCTCAGCGCGACGGCGTGATGAGCGCGGTTCGCATCATGGCGGTCGATCGGGACTGTGACGGCCGCCTTGACGACGAGACGGCGCAGGATGCGGCGTTTGAGCGAACGAAGGATGTCGCATCGGGCGAGTGTGTCGTGATGCGCGTGACGTTCCGAAACAATGGCGCTGCGTCAGTTGAGCGGGTGCAGATCGTCGATGTGGCGCCAAAAGGGGTGGTCTTGTTGCCTGGAACGGCGAAATTCGCGTCAACGCCTGCCGGCCTGGTCGGGCGTGGGATTGATTTGATGAAGGCGGGCTCCGGAAATGACAGGGTAAGTCTGCGCTTTCGTTTTGTCGGAGCGCTCGCGCCGGGGCTCAAGGGGGTGGTTGAGTATCGTGTTCGCATACGCAGCGACGAGGAATAGCAGAACTGTGGCCGCCTAAGGGCTTGAACCGCCGCCTGTCGCGGCGACACAAGCCGACATTTGCCGTGTTCGGGCCCGATTTCGCCTAAATGGGGCAAAAGTTAGCCATGCGTTAATGAGCTAACCGTTATGCAATGGCCGGTCTAACGCACCGCAGCAAATCTCCTCATCTTCTCGTTGTGCGACGCAGCGGCGTTGCGAATGAGGAGGCGAAAATGAGCAAAGAGACCGAATACAAAGTACCATCGCCACAGGAAATCGATGCGTATGTGAAACAAGCGCGGAAGATGCGGGCTGAAGCCGTGCGTGAATTGCTGGGCTTCGGTAAGAAAGAGGCGCCAGTGGCGGCGCCGGTCGCGCCAAAGGGATTGGCGACCAGCTAATTCCATCCTCGGCGCATGGAGCTCAAGAAACAATCTGAGCTCTATCCGCCGACGGAATTAGACGCTATCGAGCCGGGATGAACGACCTTGATAGCAACGCGCCGGCCCTGCCCGGCGGACCAATTGTTAAATTAAAGCCGAAAATGGGCGGCCGGTTTTTTGCTGGCGCCCCGTGGATCTATGCAAATGAAATTGCGCTGGATCGGCGAACGCGCGGCGTCGAGCCCGGGTCCATCGTCACAATCATTGATTCGGCGCGGCAACCGCTCGGGCGGTTCGCCTTCAATCCAGATTCGACAATAGCCGCGCGGTTGTTGGATCGAGATCCGCAGGCCGAGATCGACGTCGCTTGGCTGACAGATCGGCTGCGGCGCGCGCTTGAGCTGCGGGAGAGGCTTTTTGATGCGCCTGTCTATCGCTTGTGCCATGCCGAGAGCGACGGGCTGCCCGGCCTGATCATCGATCGCTATGGCGATTCCGTCGTCGTTCAACCGAACGCCGCGTGGCTGGAGCGATTGCGCACCGCGCTGCTCGCGGCGCTGGAGGCGGTTGTTGGGCCGAAAACCGTGGTCTGGAGCGGCATGAGCCGCGCCCGAGCGATGGAGAGATTGCCGCAGCAGACGCGGGTCCTGGTCGGGGCGGCGGAGCGTCCGGTGGAGGTTGCGCTGAACGGCGCCAAATATTTCGCCGATCTGGCCGGCGGTCAGAAAACGGGCTTTTTTCTTGATCAGCGGGAAACTCATCGCTTCGTCGGCGGTCTCAGTAAGGGCGGCGATGTTTTGGATGTTTTCTGCCATGTCGGCGGCTTCGGCTTGGCGGCGCTGGCGGCGGGGGCCGCACGCGCTGTTGGCGTCGATGCTTCAGCGCCGGCGCTGGAGCTTGCGCGCCAAGGCGCTGAGGCGATGGGCGCTGCGGACCGCTATGAAACGGAGCAGGGCGACGCGTTCGACATGATGCGACGCCTGAAGGACGCTGGCCGCAGTTTCGACACTGTGGTCATTGACCCGCCCGCCTTCGCGCCGAACCGACAGGCGTTGGACGCCGGGCTACGGGCGTATGAGAAGGCGGCGCGGATGGGCGTGGCGCTCACCCGGCCTGGCGCGGTCTTTTCACTATGCTCCTGCAGCCATCCTGTCTCTCAATCGGCGCTTGAGGACATCGCGGCGCGTGTTCTGCACAAAGCGGGGCGGAGGGCTCGGCTGTTGCGTGTTGGCGGCGCCGGGCCGGATCATCCAAGCCACCCCGCCTTGTTAGAGACACGATATCTGAAGACGCTGGTTTATCTTCTGGATTGACGGAGCGTTTTGGATGACAGGCGAAGAACCGCAAATCGCCCTGCTTGACGCCTGCGTGCTGGTCGGGATCGTCCGGCGAGAGATGCTGTTGGCGGCGGGACGAGACGGCTATTATCAGCCGCGTTGGAGCGATCGGATCGAGGATGAGTGGCGGCGCGCGCTCTTGCGCCAGGCGGGGGAGGAAGCCGGGTCTGGGGCGGAGGAGGCGATTCGCGGGGAGATCGCGTTGGCGCGGCTGAGCTTTCCAAACGCGCTCGTGCAGGGCTGGGAGGGGCTGGAGGGGCCGCTCAGCTTGCCGGATTGGGATGATCGGCATGTGCTCGCCGCCGCGATCGCGGCAAAGGCGACCGTGATTGTGACCGACAATCTGCGTGATTTTCCTCGTAAAGCTCTGGGCGCGCACGGCGTCACGCCCCAGCCGGCCGACGAGTTTTTGTTGGGATGGGCGCACGCGCGCCCCGCCTCGGTGCGCGGCATGTTCGTCGGGCCGGATGAGCGGCCCCTGCCCGCCCTTGGGGACGGGCCTGCGGAGGCGCGAGCACGCTTTAAGCGCGCGCGCCTGCCGCGATTCGCAAAGGAGGTTGAACGCCTCCTGTCAGCATAGGCTGACTTATTCTTCCAGAATCTCGGCTTTGGCTTCGCTCAACAGCTGCGCCATCTTGTTGCGCAGTTCGTTTTCTTCGAACGAAACGCCTTTGGCCGTCAGATCGGCGGAAACTTTGCGGTATACGTCTTCATCGCCTGGCTCTTCGAGATCAGCGATCACAACTGTTTTAGCGTAGGCTTCCAGCTCATCGCCGGCCAGTCCCATCTTCTCTCCAGCCCAGAGGCCGAGTTTTTTGTCGCGCCGCGCGGCAGCTTTGAACTGCATCTCCGCGTCGTGAGCGAATTTTTTTTCGAATGCCTGTTCGCGATCGTCGAAGGTCGTCATCAATCTATCTCCAGATGCTCCGGCTGCTTATGCCGGGATCGGGGGCCTATTACCATGATGAAGGAAGGATGAACCGTGGCGCAAGTCGTCTCAACGCGCGAATCAGCCTACCCGCCCGCCTTGTGGCGAAGCGTATGAGCCCCTATACCCCAATTAAGGAGAGTCGGTTCGCTGGCGTCGGCGCCGTTTGAGCGATCGGATCACGCGCGGCGGCTTCTCTCCTTCGCGCCATACTCCCGCCCGATGGAGCAACCTAGGATGAACGAATGAGCCGTCGCCGCTTAGTCTATGAAGGCAAGGCCAAAATTCTTTATGAAGGTCCCGAGCCGGGGACCCTGATACAATATTTTAAGGACGACGCGACGGCGAACAACGCCGAGAAGCACGCGGTTGTGGACGGTAAGGGCGTTCTGAATAATCGTATTTCTGAGCATGTGATGAACGGGTTGAACGGCATCGGCGTTCCAACTCACTTCATTCGCCGCCTTAACATGCGCGAACAGCTGATTCGCAGCTGCGAAATGATTCCGCTTGAAATTGTCGCGCGGAACGTTGCGGCGGGCTCATTGTCCAAACGGTTGGGCATTGACGAAGGCGAGACCCTGCCGCGGCCAATTATCGAGTTCTATTATAAGGACGACGCGCTCGGCGACCCGATGGTGGCGGAAGAGCATATCACGGCGTTCAACTGGGCGTCCCAGCAGGACCTCGACGACTTGGTCGCGCTGGCGCTGCGCGTGAATGACTTCTTGTCCGGCATGTTTATGGGCGTCGGCATCCGGCTGGTTGATTTTAAAATCGAAGCCGGCCGGATTTGGGATGGCGATTTCCAGCGTCTGATCGTCGCCGACGAAATCAGCCCCGATAGTTGCCGTCTTTGGGACATGAAAAGCGGCGAGAAGCTCGATAAAGACGTGTTCCGGAAGGATCTCGGCAATCTGATCGACGCGTATACGGAAGTCGCGCGCCGCCTTGGGATCATGCCGGACGCCAGCGGCAATGTCGTTGCCGGGCCTAAGCTCGTTCATTGAAGTTATCACTGGGATATTGGGGTTCGCGATGAAAGCGCGAGTTTTTGTTACGCTGAAACAGGGTGTTCTAGATCCGCAGGGAGAAGCGATCCGGCAAGCTTTAGGCGGGATGGGCTTCGACGGGGTCGCCAAAGTGCGCCAGGGTAAGCTGTTCGATATTGAGCTGGAGGCGGGCCCGGATGCGACGCCCGAACGGTTGGATGAGATGTGCCGCCAGCTGTTGGCCAATACGGTGATCGAAAGCTATCGGATTGAGGCTGAGTAGGCCGCATGAAAGCTGCTGTTGTTGTATTTCCCGGTTCAAATTGCGACCGGGACATGATGGTCGCGCTCGAACAAGCGACCGGCGTGCGCCCGGCGCGCGCATGGCATAAAGACGCCGACCTTCCGGCGGGGGTCGATTTGGTGGCGTTGCCTGGCGGATTTTCGTTCGGCGATTATCTACGGCCCGGCGCCATCGCTGCGCGTGCGCCGATCATGGAGGCGGTTTGCGCCCACGCCGCGCGCGGAGGCTACGTGCTGGGCGTCTGCAATGGCTGGCAGACGCTAATTGAGCTGGGTCTGCTGCCGGGCGCTTTGCTTCGCAATGCCGGCCTGAACTTCATTTGCAGGGAAGCCCAGTTGCGGGTGGAGCGCGCGGACACTGTCTTTACCGCGCGGTACCAGCAGGGAGAGCTGATCCGCTCCTACATCGCCCATCATGACGGAAATTTCTTTGCGTCTGACGATGAGGTTGCGGCGTTGGAGGACCAGGGCCGCGTTGCAGTTCGGTATGTCGATGCGGATGGCGAGGCGTCTGCGACAGGCAATCCAAACGGCTCGGTCAGAAATATCGCCGGCGTATATTCCGAGAATCTTCGTGTGCTCGGGATGATGCCGCACCCGGAGCGCTCGGCGGACGCCGTGCTTGGCGGCTCCGACGGCGCGCGACTGTTTGAGGCGATCGCTGCGGCCTAGGGTCGAAACCCCTTCATCAGGCGTCGTCAGCGCTTCCTAGCCCGTTCTCGGCTGCGCACCGGGCGCGGAGCGGGCTGATTGTCCGGTCAAGACCGGTAAGCCAAGCTGAGGACGGGCTAGGAAGCGCCCTTCGGGCCCGGTTTAGGGGCTCGCCGGACGTCGATATCTAGGCTTGACGG
>JALEGB010000053.1 GCA_022760355.1 Neomegalonema sp. | reverse complement strand
GGCGCGAAGCTGAGCCTGCTTCGTTTCTTAATGCGACGTTGATCGCCGCTGTTGGGAACAAGATGCCGTTTAGCGCTTGCCAACTCCTTGCGAACTGCCGTTAACAAAAGGTGTACTCGGATTTAAATGCCAAGCATTTGTTCAACAGTTCTTACAAAATACTGATAAAAACTGTCGAAAACTTCTGACAAAATTTTAGGCGACTTAATCGCGATCGAGACGGGCCGAGCCCTAACCTTCCTCTTCCTGACCATCCCATTCGTCCCGACGCGCCAGATGGTCATAGGGACCGTCAAAACTGATCCATGCCGGGCGCAAGCGAGCGAGATAAGGGGTCTCCGGGTCTGCGTAAGCGTCGATCAACTTGGTCAAACCAGCGACGGCCTCCTCCGCCAAAGCGCTTGGATCGCCATCCGCGTGAAGCTCAGATCCATCGGATAGGCGCACGAACGCCAGCTTGACCGGGCGGCCCGCCGCCACGCCCTCGAAACCGTCCCGCCAGAGAATGCCCGCCTCAAGCGCCAGCTGCTTGGCGAAAGCCGCCTGTTGCCGCGCAGTCGGCGGTTGGCTGGTTTTATAATCGTAGATCGCAAAGCCGCCAGCGTCGAGCAGGTCAATCCGATCCGCAAACGCCGTTAGGGTCGCCTCCCCCAGCGCGGTGGGGAACCGAGTGACGCCGCGCTTCTCCAGCGCCACCGCCCGCCCGTCCGCATGGCGCTCACGCTCACCGCGCAGGAAGCCGTCGCGAATGCCGGCCGCGCGCACGCTCCAAACCGCATGCAGCGTCGGCTCGCCCTCGAACTTGGCGAGCTCCTCCGCCACGATCTGATCCCACCTCTCCTTGGCGTTCTCCGGCCATTCATCGCGGACCGCCCAAACAAACCGCTCCGCGATGGAATGAAGGCTCCGCCCCAGCTCCCGCGCGCCAAGCTCCGCCTCCAACGGCTCCAACTCCCGCAAGCGCAGCACTTTTTTGGCGTAGATCGCATAGGGATCGCGGATAAGCGTCTCAACTTCCGTCGCCGAGAATTGGCGCGGCCGGGCGTCCAGAGGCGGGCGCGGCGCCGGACGCGGCGCAGGCCGCACAATGGCGCGCGGCTGGTCGATCAAACCGGCCAGCCGAATAAACCGCTCCCCCCGCTCCCGCATTGCGTTCAGCGCGCTGGAATCTGCGCCCTCCAGCAATGTCGTCAGCCGCAATAACCAGCGCGAGGGCACGGTCGGCGCCCCATCACTTTTGCGCGCGCGGGTGAGGATGGCTTCGTTCGACGCCGCAAGCTGGAAAAAATCATGCGCGGCCAACCCAATTTGCGCCTCTAACGGCGGCAGATTGATCTCCGCACGCATATCGCGGCTGAGCCAGGCGTCCGGCTGCGGAATACGCGGCCAAATTCCTTCATTCAGCCCGCCCAACACCACCAGATCCGCCGATTGCATCCGCGCCTCCGGCGTGCCGAGTATCAGCACGCGCGCATGACGCCCGAACGCCTCGCGCACCGCCTCCTCAGCCAGCAGCGCGCCCAACAGAGCCGGATATTCCGCCGGCGCGATCGGCCCGAAGACCGAGGATGCGTCGCGGATCCGCTCCACCGCCGCGCGTAAGGACTGGCCGGCGGCGCGGTCATAGAGCTTGGACTCGCCCGTCTCATCCGCCGCCAATGTCTCAGCCAGCTCCACATGCTGGACGAAGAGTTCCGTCAGATCCGCCTCTTCGGCGCGCGCCAACGCCATCAACGGCGCGAAATGTTGCTCAACTGCGCGCAGCCAGTCGGAAAGGGGCGGATCGGCCGGCTCGGCTTCCTCTGCGTCGGGCGCTTCGGCCTGAGCCGGCGGCTCCTGCGCAGCCAACGCCGCCTGATCCGCTTCGTAGGCCTCGACGACGCTGAAAATCTCCGCGAAACTCCCAATGGGAACGCCGCGGCGAAACACCAACCGCTCCAGCTTTCGCGCCGCGCGCGCCGTGACGCCGCGCGGATGCCCAGCCGCCGCCAACGGATGTTTCAAACATTCCAACAATGCCGTGGGCCAGTTTGCTTCATAGGCCGCCGCCAGCGTCGAGGTGAAGAACACGCCGGGCGGCGTCAGCGAAAGCGGACGGCCCCCAGATTCGTCCGGCGTAACGCCCCAGCGCTGCAGCTCCGCCGAGACTCGGCGCGCCAACTCCCGATCAGCCGTAACCAGCGCCGCGGTCCGGCCGGGGGTCTCCAGCGCTTCGCGCAGGGCGATCGCGATCGACATCGCCTCCTCACGGGGACTCGCCGCCTCCAGCAATGTCAGCCCCGCCGTCGCCGTCGCCGCCTCCGCGCGCAGCTCCGGCAACGCGCCGCGCCACGCGTCCGTCACCGGCGCCGGCCGCAAACTCTGAGACAACAGCCGCAGTCGCGCCTGCGCCGCCGGGGGTTCCGGATAGTCCGCCGGTTCCGTCCACAACGGTATGTCCGCCGGGCCCAGCCCGAGCCGATCCAAAAAGCGGACGGCGCTGGCCTGCGGATGGTCCGGCGCCTGGCCCGAGCGCAAGGTTTCGAGCGCCGCTGGGTCAAGCGTTCGATCGAGCCCGGGCAGAATCACCGCGCCCTGCGGCGACCGCGCGATCAATTCGAAGAACTGCTCCGCTGCGTCATCCGTTGGCGCGCCAGCGATCAGCATCACCCGATCCGACGGCGCCGCGCCCCAAACGCGCGCTAACGCTTCCACAAATCTCCGCCGACGCGCCGTGGGTTCGGAACGCCCGTCCTCCGCCAACTGCGCCGGCCAGGCGAGGCGGACAATCTCAAGGAATTTCCGGCTCTCTTCCCAATGCGCCGCATGCTTGCCCGTTTCGAGCGCCGCCAGATCATCGAGCGACGCCCCGGCCGCGGCCGCATCATCCAAAAGCTTCGCAAGATCCTGCGCAAGTTGGGGCGCGGCGACGAGCGCGCCCAGCTCCGGCTGCGCCGCCAGCAGCGCTCGGACCAGCCGCGTCAGCCACAGCAACCGTTGGGTGGCCTCAATCGGCGGCGGGCCGATCGACGCAGGATCCTCCAGATCCTCCCGTCCCAATTCATCGACGCCCCGCATCCGCGGCCCCAGCACGGCGCCGCCCGACACGCGCGCAAAGGCCGTCCGCACCGCCCGCCGCGCGCGGCTGGTCATGATCGTCAGCTCGATATCCGCAAGCGCGTCCCGAGGCGCGCCGACCGCGTCCAATCGCGCCAACGCGCCGATGGCGAGCGCCTCGGCGAAAGGTTTTCCTGCGGGCGCAGCGAACACGCGCGGCGCCGGCGCGTCAAACAATCGAACAACGCTCATTCCGCCAAACGCTCCCACTCGCTCAGCAGCAGCGACGCGTCGGCAAGCCCTTCCGGCGTGCCCACATCCGCCCACTGCGCCATATGCGCGACGCCGAATGCGCGCCCGGCGGCGATCAATTCATCCCAAACGACATTCAGCGAAAACGCGCCGCTCGGGGCGTTGTCGAACGCCCTGCGCGAGATGATCTGCGCGCCAGTATACACCATCGGAGCGCGCTTCGCCTCGCCGCGCCGAATCAACCGACCGCCTTCGCCGAGAAAAAAGTCGCCGGCGCGCGTATAGCCAACGGCGCGCTCAATCGGCACGAGCAGCAAGAGCGCGTCCATGAGATCCGGGCGCCACGCCTTCAACAACGGCGCGAGCGCCCGGCGGCCGGTCCAAACATTATCGCTGTTGACGACCAGAAAACTGTCGCGATCCAGAGCAGACAGCGCCGCTTTCACCCCGCCGCCCGTTTCCAGCGGCCGCCCCGCCTCCAGGCTCAAATGCAGCTCCATCGCGCCGCGCCCGCGCTCTTCATCGCCAGCGCGGGCGATCAGGCGGTCCTCAACCTGATCGGCCAAATAGTGGGCGTTAACCACCACCCGGGAGACGCCCACCTCCTTCACCCGATCCAATGTGCGATCGAGCAGTGTCCGCCCGGCGCAATCCAACAGCGGCTTTGGGCGCTCATCCGTCAGTGGCCGCATTCGCGTGCCAAGACCCGCCGCCAGCACCATCGCCGTATCAAGCGTCGCGCCAGCGGCGCCAACGGGCTGGGCCGGCGCAATCTCCGCCGCAATCCGCGCCAGATCTTCCGCCGTCGGCGCCGGCGCCCACCGCTCAATCCAGGCCTTAAAGGGGGCGACCGCCGGGTGTCGCAGGTCATTTTGCAGATGGGCCCATACCCGTGGAATCAACTGCAGGTAGCGCGGCTTGCGATCCCGCAGCGCAAGTCGGGTAAAAATACCGACGATCTTCGCGTTCCTCTGAGCGCCGAAGACCGCGCACGCCGCCGCCAACGCCTCACGATCTTCGCCAGTGGCCGCCGCGTAGGTCGAAAGCGTCGCTTCAACCGCTTCGGGTGAGACATCGCGGCGCGCATCCTCAATGAGCGAAACCAGATCATAGGCCACATGGCCGGCGAGCGCGTCTTGATAATCCAGCAAACCAACGCGCGCGACGCCGTCGCGCTCCGGCAGCCAGATCAGATTCTCCGCATGAAAATCGCGCAGCACAAAGGCGGATCGAATGTCCGAAATCGGCGCGAACATCTGTTCACAGGCTTCGAACAGGGCTTCTTCCGCTTCCGCGCTTGGCGCAGCGCCCAGCGCCGCGGGCAAACGCCAGTCGAACAAAAGCCTCGCCTCAGCGTGCAGCGTTTCTTTGTCATAGGGCGACAGCGGATGCTCAACGCCTGCGCCGGACATCAGTTCCGTCGCGGGCTCTTCATGCAGCGCCGCCAAAGCCTCAGCCGCCGCGCGGTAGAGCGGCGTCTCAAGCGAGGGAGTGTCAGCGGCGACGCGCGCAAACAGATCGTCGCCGAGATCTTCGAGCAGAAGGAACCCGCGCTCAATATCGGCCGCGATGATCTCCGGCGCGCTTAGTCCGCGTGCGCGCAAGCTGCCGGTTGCTGCGGCGAAGGGGCCCGGGCCCACCCCTTCCTCGGGCGGCGCGTTCATCAGAACGGCGCGGCCATAGCGCGGATGGTTCAATCGCTCATAGGAACGGCTGGAGGCGTCTCCGGCCAATGGCGCCCGCGCAGCCGCGGCCCAGCCCGCCTCCGCCAAGAACTGCGTCGCGGCGCGCGCGCGCGCATCATCATATGTCGGCTGCGCGCCGTCGCCTTGAAGCGCCGCGCGCATCTTCTGAAGAAAACGCTTCATTCCCCGCTCCCAACAGCTTCGGCCAAGGCCGTAAACACAGGATCCCAGCTCTGATCGAGCGCGCCAGCGGCGACCGCGGACGCCGTCAACAATCGCCCTTCCAAATCGGGCGGAAAGGCCAGCTCGATCTCGAGCCGACGCGGCGGCGCCAACTCCCGCAGGCGCTCGCCCCACTCGATCAGCAGAATCGCCTGCTCCGTCTCATCGACCAGCCCAAGCTCCTCCGCCTCTTCCGGTGACGACAGGCGATAAAGATCCGCGTGCCGGATCTCAACCGCGCCGGCGTCATAGGGCTGTACAAGCGTGAAGGTTGGGCTTGGCGCGTCTTCATAGCGGCCGAGATCGGCTAAACGGGCCTGGATCGCCGCGCGCGCCAGAGCGGATTTGCCGGCGCCGAGCGGACCGGAGAGGAACACGCAATCGCCGCCGCGCAACGCGCGTCCCAACGCCGCCCCCGCCCGCGCTGTTGCGCTTGCGTCCGGCAGATAAGCGGCGAAGCCGGGAGCTGCGCCGGTTTTAGGGGTCACGCCGCATCGTCGCGGGCGGATCCGCGCTCCGGATCCGAGCTCAGATCAACGCGCGTAAAGGCCGTCGGCAGCGGGAACTCAAACCGCGCCGAGGCCCCCGCAGCGTTGGCGAGCAAGGACAGATCAGCGCCATGCGCCTCGACAATCCGACGCGCCAAGCGAATCGAGACATTCTCCTCCTCGCTTAGCGCTTCAAACCCCTCTTCCGGCCGAACTCGGGCGAGCGAGACTTCGATGACGGCCTGCGCTTGCTCCGCGCCGCTCTCCTCAACGCTAAAGCGCAGCGTCACCGCATCCGCCCCCGCCGCGGCGGCCATCAGCGATGTTGCGACGGAGAAGACTGCGTGGCGCAGGCGTGGCTCATCGCCGACAAACGGCGCGGGCGCCGCCATGATATTCGCCTGAAATTGTACGCCGCGCCGTTTCGCGCGCATCCGAAGGGCGGTGGCGACGGCGTTCGCCGCTTCGCCAAGATCAAGCGGACGCTCCGCCAGATCAGCCGAGCCGACCGCCAACGCGCCCAGATCCAGCGCATCGCCCACAAGTTCGCGCAGCTCATCCGCCGCCGCATGCGCGCAGGAGACATACTCGCGCTGCTTATCCGTCAGCTCGCCGGCCATGTCCTGCAGCAGCATATCCGTGAACCCGAGCGCCGCATTCAACGGTGTGCGCAGCTGGTAGGCGATATTATTCAAGAACTCGGATTTAAGCTCATCCGACGCCTCCAGGCTCGCCGCCCGCTCGCGCAAGGCCGCTGCGCCAAGGTGCGAGGCGGTAACATCGCGAATTACGATGAGCGTCGCGCCGTCAGGCAGCGGCGTCGTCAGCACCTGCAATCTGGCCCCATCGCCCTTATCCGCCTCGAAGGTCAGCGCCCGGCGGGGCGCTTGCGCCCGCAGCGCGTCATCGACCCGAGCCCAGATGTCCCGCGTCTGCGGCTCAGCGTCTGCGGCCGCGATGCGCATCAGATCCTCAAAGCTGAACTCGCCGACCGAACGCTCATCGCACAAGCTCGCCGGTACGCCCCACATCCGGACGAAGGCGGGATTCACCAGCTGCATCCGACCATCAGGCCCGACCACGGCAAGCCCCTCATCAATCGCCGCCAATGTCGCTCTGCGCGCATCAATCGCAATGCGATATCGCCGCTCCAGCCCTTGGGCGCCGGTTTCGTCCAGCACATACATGATGAAGCCGCCGCCCGCCGCGGGTTCCGCCGTCACCCGCAGCGCATCGCCGTTGCCGAGCACCCACAGCCCGCTGCGAGACAGCGCGTCAGCCGGGTTGGCGAGGACCGATGAACGCCAGGCGGCGAAATCCGCCCGCTCGGGCACCCGCCCCGTCTCGCGCAAATTATCGATCAGCGCGCGCAGGCTGGGCGCGCCTTCCAAGCGCTCAGGCCGAAGCCTTAACAATTGGCGCGCCGCGTTGTTCACCGACGTGAGGCGCGCCTCCGCATCAAAAATCAACACGCCGATCGGCGCGTGCGCCAAAGCCCCCGTCGCCGCCCGCGCCGCCATGCCGACCGCATCTGGCGCGCCGTTCACGGTTTCCGCCTCGGGCCAAACCCGCAGCAGCGCAAAGCCGCCGACAATATCGCCGATATACAGGGTTGGGGCGCCGCTGGCGTCCTTCGAGCTGAGCTCAAACGCGCGCCCTTCGCGCGCAAGGCTTTCCAACAGCGGCGCGAGCTTACGCACCGCTTCGCGGCCAAACATCCGCTCAATCAACCGCACGGAGCCGCGACCCTGCGCCTTCAAATCCGACGCCGCCTCCCGCGCATCAGCCTCCGTCGCTGCGGTGGCGGGGCGCAGGCCGCCCTCAGGGCCGACGAAAAAAATCCGCTCCAACGACAGATCCGCCGCGGTCGCCTGGCGCACCGCGCGCACATTCTCCGTCCGCAGCGCGCGCAACCGGCGCCGCAGGGTAAGCGCAGCCAGGGCGCAAGCGATGGCGGCTGCGCCGCTGACGCCGGCAAATATGTAAGGGGTCAAACCCGCCGCCGATCCAAACATCAGGTCGGGAGCGGATGTCGCAACGGCGAAGGGAAGCGTAATCATGCGCCCGCGCGTCTCCTTATGCTCCTCAGATCTTACCTGCAGAGGGCTATATATTGAACGCTTTGCCCCTATCAACACAATAGCAGAGATGTTTCTTCGCACGCGCGAACTGCGCAAGGGCGGATTCGGCGTGTCTTTTCGCACCCATTCTGTCCCAAAACAGCACTCAGCCGGCAGATGCGGGCCAATAAACGCGAACGATAGCGCCGGTTGGGCCGTCAGAACGCGTTTTCGTCGTCGCAGGATCAACGACGACTGGCCGCGACGCCTCCGCTTGAGCGGCGTTAAGAAACTCTAGCTGCGCCCCAGTTCGCTCAAGCAGGGTTTTTGAGATGAAAACGCCCAGCCCCATGCCAAAATAGCCTTGCGCATCATCGTCAATCTCCAAAGGCCGGGCCCGCGTTGTGGCGTATGGCTCGCCGAGCTTGGCGAGAATATCGGCGGAAAAACCGGGCCCATCATCGCCGATCTCAACCGTAACCCCCTCCGGGGTCGACGCGACATCCACCCAGACTGTGCTGGCGGCGAAATCAACCGCGTTTTGGATTAGATTGCGAAGCCCGTGAATGATCTCGGCGCGGCGCGACACGCTGGGTTGTGGACGCGGCCGCGGCCCACCCGGCGCATCCATATCGATCGGGAGGCCCTCCAGCCGCACGAGGATCCGTGCGCCGCGCCCACGATGCGGCGCTGCGGCCTCATCAATCACCGCAGTCATCGGCGCCCACTCCAGCTCCTGATCTCGCGGCTCCTCCCGCAAAGCGGAGAGGCGGGCGAGAATCTCGCGGCACCGTTCGGCTTGCTCCGCGATCAACGCCGCATCCTCCGCCAGCTCCTGGCTTTCCTGCAGCTCGCTGCGCAACTCCCCCGCCGCCAGCTTGATCGTCGCCAATGGGGTCCCCAGCTCATGCGCCGCCGCCGCCGCCATTGCCCCGATCGCAGAAAGCCGCTGTTCGCGCTCCAGCGCCATCTGGGTCGCCGCCAAAGCGCTGGTCATCGCGTGATTGTCCGCCGCAA
Source organism: Neomegalonema sp. (assembly GCA_022760355.1). Classification (GTDB taxonomy): domain Bacteria; phylum Pseudomonadota; class Alphaproteobacteria; order Rhodobacterales; family Rhodobacteraceae; genus JALEGB01. Next base: position 30,812 of record JALEGB010000053.1, on the reverse strand, counting down.
TCCGCCGCGCATACACAGCCTGGAACACCGCGCTCAACGCAATCGCCGTCCAGAAGCCGATGATCAACAGGCTGTCGTCAGGCGGCGCGCCGCTGGTGCTCTCCAACGGAATGCGATGAAACGCCAGCAAGCTCGCCGCGGCGACGCAAATGACGCCCAGGATCATGGTCGGACGGATGGAGAGTGTCAGCGCTGAAATCGTCACGGGCGCAAGCAAGAAAACAGCGAACGGGTTCGCCAACCCTCCCGTCAGATAGAGCAGCGCCACCAGCTGGCTTAAATCGAACAACAGCGCCAGGAACGCGTCCATCTCGCTGAGCCGCCGCCGCGGTCCGCCGCGATAGGTGTTGGTCGCCAAATTAAAGGCGGCGCCAGCCAGGATCGCCAAAACGCACGGCCCCAAGGGCAACCGGATATCCAGCACCGTCGCCGCGACAGCCACCGCCGCGGACTGGCCGAGCAGCGCCGCCCATCGCAACGTCGCCAGGGTGTTCTGACGCGGCGGCCGGACGCCGGCGCCGGGATGCGCGCGCGCAAAATCACTTTGATCGCCCGCGGGCGCTTCACTCGCTTTGTTTTGACCAAGATGCGCCATTCGTCGCGCTCCGCTGGTTGCTAGACGCCGATAAACCTATCTCGGCCAGGATTAAGACGAGTGCAGCTCTCCAGATCGAGGGACGATATGAAGCAGCCGACGGATTGGACCAAAATCACGCTTTACATCGCGGCCGGGGTGACCGCGATTGTGCTGGGCGCTTCAATTGGCGCGCTCCTCTACTCCCCCGGCGGCTCGAGCCGATGGGCCGTGTCGGCGGACAGCCCGCAAAGTCCGTTTGGCGGCCCGTTTGAGCTGACGGACAAGAATGGCGAGCGGAAAAATGAAAAGATCCTGCTGGGGCGGGTCTCACTGGTGTATTTCGGCTTCACCCATTGCCCGGATTACTGCCCGCTCGAACTTGCGAACCTGACCGCAGCGAAAGCGCAGCTGAAGGGGTCGGGGCTGACCCCTCAGATTATTTTCATCAGCGTCGACCCGGAGCGCGATACGCCTAAAGTCCTGAAGGGCTATGTCGATTATTTCGATCCGGCCATCATCGCCCTGACCGGCGCGCCGAAGGAAATCGCCGCCGTTGCGCGCGGCTATCGGGTCGCCTACCGCAAAGCGCCGGTCAAAGGATCGGATGACTACGCGGTAGACCATTCGACAAGCGTTTACGCGATGGGACCCGATGGCCGCTTCCTTGCGCGGTTTGACGCGAAGACCGACCCGGCGGTCATCGCGAAAACGCTGCTGGAGAAATCCGGCCTCGGCAAAACCAAATCATCGACGCCTAGCGCGGCGTCGACGGACGGCTAACTAAAGCGACGCCAATCCCCGACAGCACAAACCCCGCCAACGCCTCCGGCCCCAGCGTCTCGCCAAACAGGAGCCAGGCGATGAAAGCTGTCGAGCCGGGCACCAGGAAAGTGAGGCTGGAAACTGAACCAGCCTCACCGCGGCGCAGTAGAACATACAGCAGCAGGATCGCGCCGATCGACAGCGCGAAAACCAGCCAGGCCATCGCAAGAATAAACGGCGTCGCCAGCTCGACGCGATTGGGCTCGATCAACAGCGCCAGCGCAGCGAACACCACGCCGACCGCCGCATATTGCCCCGCATTTCCGAGCAAAAGCGGCGCGCCGTTCAACTTAACCTTCTGCACCAACGCGCCAGCGGCGAAACCGAACGCCGACCCAACACACAGCGCGGCCGCGGCGGGCGACCCGACACCGGCCGCAAGTTTTTCGGAAACGACCAACGCAACGCCGCCGAAGCCAAGCCCCATTCCAAGCACCCGCAGCGGCGTCAGCGTTTCGCCCAAAAACAACCGGCCGCCGATCGCCGCGATGATAGGGCTCAAACCGGTAATAACCGCGGCTGCGCCGGCCTCCAGCCCCCAAGAAATTGCGACAAACACGCCGCCGAGATAGAGACCGTGCATCAGCAACCCGGCCAAAGCGATCCAAGGCCCATCGCGCCAGCGCAGCGGCGCCGCCGCGCCGCGCCGGGGAATCGCCGCCGCCAACAGCAGCAGCAGCACAGTCACGATCGCGAACCGGATCGCCAACAGCGTGATCGGATCCGCGTGCGGCAGGCCATAGCGCGCGCCGATAAAGCCGGTGCTCCACAGAAACACAAAAACAGCCGGCCAAATTACCGCCTTCAGATTCATTCGTTTTAAGCCCCTATCCCAGCCGGATTCACTATGGTTGCGCCAGCTCCGGCTTGATCTAGCCTGTCAGCACGTCAATTGTCTGCGTATAAAGAGGATTGACAAAACGGGCCGCGGTGGCGGCATGCGTTCGATCGGCGAGCGACCAGGATGACCCAACTGATGACGAATAGCGACAAAACGCTCCTTATCGTCGATGACGATGAACCCTTTCGACGGCGCCTCGGCCGCGCGATGGAAAAACGCGGCTTTGAAGTCACGCTGGCGGAAAGCGTCGCGGCCGGAGTCGCCGCCGCCCGCCGCGCGCCGCCTTCCTACGCCGTCGTTGATCTCCGTCTGCAGGACGGCAATGGCCTAGATGTAGTTGAAGCCATCCGCTCCGTGCGGGACAGCGCGCGCGTGATCGTGCTTACCGGCTATGGCGCGATCGCAACCGCCGTCGCGGCGGTGAAGCTTGGCGCAGTGGACTATCTGTCCAAACCGGCGGACGCGGACGACGTCGAAAACGCGTTGCTTTCGCATCCGGGCGACAAACCGCCGCCGCCAGACAAACCGATGTCCGCTGATCGGGTCCGATGGGAGCATATCCAGCGCGTGTATGAATTGTGCGACCGCAATGTCTCGGAGACGGCGCGGAAGCTGAACATGCACCGCCGGACGCTGCAACGCATCCTGGCCAAGCGCAGTCCGCGCTGATCGACGGCGTGGTGGAGCGGGCGGTTGACGCCCCCTCCTAGGCCGCCGGAATCGTCCCTGCGCGACCGGTCGGGCGCTTACTTTGAACGTCTGGAACGTACCGTTCGCGGATCCGGGATAGGCGCGATCTGGCGTGATCGCGCGTGCAGTTTCCGCTCTAACAAATGCGGGCTGTAGCCTAGCGCCAGCAGTTCTGCGTGGCTTAGATCGAGCATGCTGCGAAATACGGCTCGATGCTTCGTATCCAGTTTCTGGCGGCTCCAAATCGGCATTACCTTCTCCCGTAGTCAGGCGCGGCCTGTGGCGCGCTGTTTGGCGTCAGGCTTGACCTAGCCCCCGGCTTGAATTTAGAAAATCTAAAAGATCTGAATGGTACGTTTAGGGTTTCTAAACGAAAGAGAGCTGCACATGGCGCTTGCCAAAGGCCCGTCGGCCGCTGCCGTCGTTGACATAGATGCGACCCGCGCCTTTCTCGCCGTGGCGCGACGCGGCGGCCTGACCGCGGCGGCGACAGAAGTCGGCCGCACACCGGCAGCGCTCTCTATGCAGTTGAAAAAACTGGAGGAAGTGCTGGGCGCCACGCTGTTCGAACGCGGGCCCCGCGGCATGACGCTAACATCCGATGGCGTACGATTCGAGGAGCATGCGCGCAAAATCATGGCGGCGCACAACGCCGCGCTCAGCGCCTTTCGCGCCGAACCCCTTTCAGGGCATGTCCGCGTCGGAGCGATCGACGAATATGGCGAGCGACGCCTTTCTCAGCTGCTGGCCGAATTCGCCGACGCTCAGCCCGAGGTCTGCGTTTCGGTGGTGATCTCGTCATCCATCGGCTTGTCAAACATGCTCGACGCCGGCGAACTTGACCTCGCCATGCTCGCCCCTGGCGGCGACTGCCTGTGGCGCGAAGATGATGCGCTTATTTATAATGAGCCGTTGGTTTGGATCGGTAAGCAGGGCGGCTTAGCCGCCAGCCGTTCGCCAGTACCTGTCGCCATTGCTCGGGTCGGCTGCGCCTGGCGGCGCATGGCGATTGACGCGCTCGACGCCGCGAAGATCGATTATCGGATCGCCTACGCCTCCAACACCTATGCCGGCCTGCTCGCCGCCGTCGCCGCCGACCTCGCCGTTTCACCCGCGCCGGCCAGCGCCTTGCGGCCCGGCTTCACGATACTCGGCGCGCAATCTCACCTGCCCGAGCTGGGGGAGTGCCGTATCGCCCTGCGCTACGCCCCCAGCGCCCAGGAGCAGCCCGAAACCGCCGCGCTCGGGGCGATGCTGACGAATTCATTCTGCATCGGAAGAGAGCGCGGCGAACTCGTCGCCTAATCGCCAGCGCAAGCCGCCCACAATCCCGCGAACGGCTTGCACTGGACGGCGATCATTGCTATATATCCACCAGAGCGGCGCTGTAGACGAAAATAGCAGCCGACCATCGTGAGAAGCGGGCCGCTCAGGTCCGCTTTTTTGTTTTTCGCCCATCGGATCAGAATGGAGCGCGCGCCGAATTGGCGACGCGGCTGGGAACGATTGGGCTACGCGCCGAATTATTCATCGGTGGATGGAGCAAGATTGTGAGCGAAGGCGTCTCTGGCGGCGTATTGCGCCGGCTTCTGGCCAAAACGCCCATGGATGAGAAATTGGTTGGCGTTGTCACCCCCGTCATCGAGGGGATGGGCTTCCGTCTGGTGCGGTTGCGCCTGATGGGCGGCGGCGGCCGGCCGACCTTGCAGATCATGGCCGAGCGCCCCGACGGGCGCATGGAGGTTGAAGATTGCGCCGATCTTTCGCGGGCGCTGTCCGCAACGCTTGATGTCGAAGATCCGATTGACGGCGAATATGTGCTCGAAGTGTCGAGCCCGGGAATTGATCGACCGCTGACGCGGGTCAGCGATTTTGATCGCTGGCGCGGCTACGAAGCGAAACTTGAGCTGCGCGACGCCGTCGACGGCCGCAAGCGCTTTCGTGGATTGCTGCAGGGTGTCGAAGAAGAGGCCGGCGCGGCCGTTATTCTGGTGGAAACCTCCGATGCTGGCGTCGCCAAACTCCCAGCAGCCGAGCTTGGCGACGCCAAGCTGATGTTAACGGACGCGCTGATCGCCGAAAGCTTGAAAGGCGGCGGCGCCTTCGCCGACGGCGCTGAGGTCGATCTCGAAGAAGCCGACGCGCCTGACGCTGAAACGGCCGAGATTGATGAAGAGGCCGCCCGTGCGGCGGCGATTGAGAACGAGCAGCAAAACACCCCAACCGCGGAGGAGGCGAGCGCGCCAACTTCGGATGACGCGGCCGAAACCGATCGGCCGGCCGCCAAGAAGGAGAGCTAAGATGGCCGGAGCAGTCAGCGCCAACAAACTGGAGCTTCTCCAGATCGCATATGCGGTCGCGGCGGAGAAGCAAATCGACCGCGACATCGTGATCGGCGCGCTGGAGGAAGCGATCCAGAAAGCCGCCCGTTCACGCTATGGCGCGGAATATGACATCCGCGTTCAGCTGGATCGAAAGACCGGCGAGGCTCATCTACGCCGGGTTCGCACGGTCGTGGAGGAAATCGAGAACAACTTCACCGAAATCCTGCCCGAGGACGCGAAAGCGCAATATGATTATGAGGGCGAGATTGGCGGCGAAGTAAGCGACCAGCTGCCCCCGCTTGAGTTTGGCCGGATCGCCGCCCAAACAGCGAAGCAGGTGATCCTGCAGAAGGTGCGCGAGGCCGAGCGCGCCAAACAGTTTGACGAATTCAAGGACAAGGTCGGCGGCATTCACAACGGGCTGGTCAAGCGCGTCGAGTATGGCAACGTCGTTGTCGACGTCGGCCGCGGCGAAGCGATGATGCGCCGCGACCAGCAAATTCCGCGCGAACCTTTCCGGGCGGGCGATCGCGTCCGCGCGCTGATCCGCGACGTGCGTTCGGAACAGCGCGGACCGCAGATCTTCCTGAGCCGCACCGCGCCCGAGTTCATGGCGAAGCTGTTTGAGCAAGAAGTCCCTGAAATTTATGAAGGGATCATCGAGGTCAAAGCGGTGGCGCGCGATCCAGGCAGCCGGGCGAAAATCGCCGTGATTTCGTATGACGGCTCAATCGATCCGGTTGGCGCTTGCGTTGGCATGCGCGGCAGCCGCGTGCAGGCGGTTGTGAATGAGCTGCAGGGCGAAAAGATCGACATCATCCCGTGGTCTGAGGATGCCGCGACCTTTATCGTCAACGCGCTTCAGCCGGCGGAAGTGGTGAAGGTCGTCCTCGATGAGGACGCCCAACGTATTGAAGTCGTCGTCCCGGATGACCAACTCTCGCTCGCGATCGGCCGCCGCGGCCAGAATGTGCGCCTCGCGTCGCAGCTCACCGGCTGGGACATCGACATCATGACGGAGGCCGATGAATCGGAGCGGCGTCAGCGCGAGTTTGCGGAGCGGACTCAGGCGTTTGTTCGGGCGCTGAATGTCGACGAGATGGTCGCGCAGCTCCTTGTTTCCGAAGGCTTCGCGTCTTTGGAGGAAGTCGCCTATGTCGACATCGACGAGCTGACCGCAATCGATGGTTTTGACCAGACGACCGCCGAAGAGCTGCAGGCCCGGGCGCGCGAAAGCTTGGAGGAGGCCGCGCAACGCCTGTTGGAAGCTGCGCGCAAAGCGGGCGCGGAGGAAGCCCTGATCCACTTTAACGGCCTGACCCCGCAGATGGTCGCGGCGCTGGTGGCCGACGGGGTTAAAACGCTGGATGAGTTCGCAACAATGGCGGACTGGGAACTGGCGGGAGGCTACTCGGAGGGGCCGGACGGCAAGCGCATCAAAGATGATGGCGTGTTGGAGCGGTTCGACATCACCCTGGCGGAAGCGCAAAACTTGATTATGTCGGCGCGGGTCGCCTTAGGCATGGTTGATCCTGACGCGTTGATCGATCTGATCAATGAAGAAGAAGAGACGGAAGAAGCCGAGGCGGCGGACGAGGGCGACGCGGACGCGCAAGCCGCCGAAGCAGAGCCAGACAGCGCCGCGGATGATGACGCCAGTGTCGAAGTCGATATGTCCGACCTCTCGAAGCTGAGTCCTGAAGAGCTGGACGCCCTGCTTGCGGAGACCGAAGCGGAGCGGGCGAAAATCGAGGGCGATGAGAAAGCTTAACAGCGTTCTCGCGCCATCAATGGGCAGATGAGGCGAATATGACCAGGGGCGGACGGCCGAAAGAGCGCGAGGCGCCGGAACGGCGCTGCGCGGCGACCGGCGAGACGTCCGAGACGGCGCAACTGATTCGGTTTGTCATCTCTCCGGAAGGGGTGGCGACGCCGGATCTCGCGGAAAAGCTGCCCGGTCGCGGCGTATGGGTGAAAGCCGATCGCGCCGCCTTAACCCTGGCCGTGAAACGAAACGCGTTCGCCCGCAGCATAAAGGGGCCAGCCACAGCGCCGGCGGACTTGCTCGAGCGGACGGAGACGTTATTGCTGCAGAGACTTATCCAGTCTTTAGCGCTTTGCCGCAAAGCAGGCTTGGCGGTTGCAGGCTATGAGAAAGCCCGCGAAGCGTTGATGCGCGGCAACGGCGGAGCGCCGCCGGAGGCCCTATTGCAAGCTTCTGACGGCTCAGAAGACGGTCGGCGCAAAATTCGGCGGTTGGCGGACGATTTGCCCGTAATTGATGTGCTGAAAAAAGAAGAATTGGGTTTGGCCTTTGGTCGGCCTTATGTCATACATGCCGTCCTGATGGCCGGCGGCATAGCCGATCGCGCCATTCGGGAAGCATCGCGACTTGAAGGGGTGCGCGCCGTCGCGTCGACATAAGTCAAAGCGGCTGGCGTCGGGCTGGCCTATACAGGCTCGGCGTGGGGATCGACGGCGCATATTGTCAGCGCGTTAAGCATACTTATGCCAAAGCTGTCCTGCGCAAGGGACGGCTGGCGCAATTCGATCGAGAACGATCAGGAGCAGACGTTATATGAGCGAAAGAGACACGGGCGATCGGCGACGCAGCGGCGGCGGGCAGGGCTCTAAGACATTGAGCTTGCGCGGCGGCGGCGGGTCCGAGTCCGGCCGTCCGCGCCAAGGATCGTCGAACTCCAACCGGTCAAAGCAGGTTCTTGTCGTGCGCAAGAACCAGAAGAAAGTCATCAATAAGCCGAAGGCGGATGGCGATGCGGGCGGCCCCGGCCAGAAGGAAATGGATCCGCTGAAGCGCGCCGCGCGTAAAGCTGGCCTGTCCGAGGACGAGACGCAGCGCCGGTTGCGCGCGCTCGAAGCGGCGAAGATTGCTGAGATTGAGCGGAAGAAACGCGCAATCGAAGAAGCAAAACGTCGGGCCGAGGAAGAAGCCAAGCGCAAGGCCGAAGAAGAAGCGCGCAAACGGCGCGAGGCGGAGGAAGCCGCGCGACGCATCGCCGATGAGAAGCGCGCTGAGGAAGAAGCCGCGCAACGCGCTGCTGAGGAAGCGGCGGCGAAGGCGGCGGCGGAAGCCGCCCCGAAGCGCGAAGCGCCTGCGCCGGAAACGAATTCACAGCCGCAAGCGGCGCGGCCAGCTGCGCGCGCCGGCGGGGCGGCGCCGAACGCCGGCCCACGCCCGGCAGGCGCACGCCCGCAAAATTCCGGCGGCGAGCAGCGTCCGTCAGCGGCCGCACCGGCCCGCCCAGCGTTGCGCCCCGCGGAGCCGCCGAAAAAACCGACAACGCGCAACCGGACCGAAGACCGGCGTCGTTCGTCGAAGCTCACCATTGGCGATGCGCTGCGCGGCGATGCTGAGGGCGGCCGTCAACGTTCAGAAGCGGCGATGCGCCGGCGCATTCAGCGCGAGAAGCGGAAATCCGGCGGCGCGCAATCGAACGACCGGCCGGCAAAAGTGTATCGCGACGTGGTCATCCCAGAGGCGATCACCGTCGCCGAACTCGCAAACCGTATGACGGAACGCGGGGGCGACGTTGTCAAAGCGTTGATGAAAATGGGCCTGATGGTGCGGATCAACGACACCATCGACCAGGACACCGCCGAGCTGATCGTCACCGAGTTTGGCCACCGGGTCAGCCGGGTCAGCGAGGCCGATGTCGAAGATGCGCTCAGCCGCGATGATGATCCGGATGACAAGCTGGAGGCGCGGGCGCCGGTCGTCACCATCATGGGGCACGTTGACCATGGTAAGACGTCGCTGCTCGACGCGCTGCGCAAGACAAACGTCGTCTCCGGCGAGGCGGGCGGGATTACCCAGCATATCGGCGCTTATCAGGTCCAAACCGGTTCGGGCGGCCTGGTCACGTTCCTCGACACGCCGGGCCACGCCGCCTTCACCTCGATGCGCGCACGCGGTGCTCAGGTGACCGACGTTGTTATTCTGGTGGTCGCGGCCGACGATTCGGTGATGCCGCAAACGATCGAGGCGATCAGCCACGCGAAGGCGGCGAACGTGCCGATGATCGTGGCGATCAACAAATGCGATAAGCCGGCGGCCGATCCGCAAAAAGTGCGGGTGGAGTTGCTGCAGCATGACATCCAGGTCGAAGGCATGGGCGGTGAAGTGCTCGATGTTGAAGTTTCCGCCGTCACCGGCGCGGGGCTCGACACGCTGCTGGAAAACGTTCTGCTTCAAGCCGAGCTGCTTGATCTAAAAGCGGCGGCGGACCGCCCCGCCGAAGGCGCGGTGGTCGAAGCGAAGCTGGATACGGGCCGCGGCCCGGTTGCGACCGTTCTGGTTCAGCGCGGCACGCTGAAAGTCGGCGATATCTTCGTCGTCGGCGAAGAATGGGGCAAGGTTCGCGCGCTGATCAATGATCAGGGCGAGCGGATTGACGCGGCCGGACCTTCGGCGCCGGTTGAAGTGCTGGGTCTGACCGGCGCGCCTGAGGCTGGCGACGTCCTCAATGTGGTTGAGGATGAAGCAAAAGCGCGGGAGATTTCGGAGTACCGTCAGCGCAAATCGAAAGAGATGCAGGCGGCGAAAGGCTCGCGCGCCACGCTCGATCAGCTGCTGGCGCAAGCGAAGAAGGACGAAGACGTCGCCGAGCTGCCAGTGGTCATCAAGGCCGACGTGCAGGGCTCGGTCGAGGCGATCGTTCAGGCGCTTGAGAAGATCGGCAATGACGAGGTCCGCGTTCGCGTGCTGCATAATGGCGTCGGCGCGATCACCGAGTCGGATGTCACCCTGGCGGATGCGTCCGGCGCGCCGATCATCGGCTTCAACGTTCGCGCCAACGCGCCAGCGCGCGAAGCGTCAAACCAAAAAGGCGTGGAGATCCGCTACTATTCGGTGATCTACGACCTGGTGGACGATGTGAAAGCGGCGGCGTCCGGCCTGCTCAGCCCAGAGGTCCGCGAGACCTTTATCGGCTACGCAAAGATCAAGCAGGTCTTCAAGATCACCGGCATCGGCAATGTCGCGGGTTGCGAAGTCACCGAAGGCGTCGCTCGCCGCGAGGCTGGCGTACGCCTGCTGCGCGACAACGTCGTTATTCACACCGGCAAGCTGAAAACGCTGAAGCGCTTCAAGGACGAAGTCAAAGAAGTGCCGTCGGGTCAGGAATGCGGCATGGCCTTCGAGAAATACGAAGACATCCGCGCCGACGATGTGATCGAGATCTTCGAGACCGAAGAAATCACTCGGACGCTGTAGGTATAGATCATCGAGTTATCCCGGGCGTCGGCAACCGATCCGGGATAACTTTACAATGAGCGCACTATATCGCCCAAAGTTTCGCCGTGTCGTCGTCACTTGTCGTAATTGCGTATTTGCCGTTTGGGGAAAAGGCGACAGAGGTAACGCCGCGGCTATGACCTTCGAAAACCGCGAGCTCACGCCCGTCAGCAAGATCCCAAAGCTTTGCGAGCCCATCCATCCCAGCTGAAAGCGCTCGGCGTCCATCCGGCGACACGGCGACGCCATACACTTGCCCATCATGCGCAGCTATTGACCAGACCTCTCGACCGCTCGCTAGATCCAACAGCTTTAAATGAGATTTAGAGCTGCCGACGATCGCTTTCGCACCGTCTGGTGTAATCGCGATCGAAGCAAATGCTCCTGTTTTTTGTTTGAATGATCTAATCAAGCGTCCACTGGCGATGTCCCAAAGCCGCAGCCCTGTGTTTCCGCCATTATCGAGTAGCTGCCGCCCGTCCGCGGAAACTGAAATAGAACCTATACCTCGACCGGCCTTGCCGAAGGTCCGAATAAGTTGACCGGTCTCTAGATTCCATACTTTGAGGAAGCCTCCGTCCCCTCCGGATATCCCCAAGCTGCCGCCCAGCCCCGGCACCATCGCCGTGGCGATAGCGCCAAACTTGCGCCCTCTCAAGGTATAAAGCGCTTCGCCAGTACCAACGTCCCAAAGCACGAAATCACTATCCATGCGCCCAGTTAGCGCTTTGCGGCCGTCAGAAGATATAGATACCGACCAGATTCGGCCTTCGCCGTTCTTAACCTTTGCGCCGAATTTGCGCACACGTTTTCCGGTCAGCGCATTCCACAACACCAATTCATAAGAGCCCCCAATCAGTACATGCTCGCCATCAGGTAGGAAAGCGGCCGATGCTAGCCCAAATGCGCCGTCGCCATGGAAAGTTCGAATGGACGTATCCGCAAACTTAAGAGCAATTCTCCGTCTAAAGACTATCGCTGCAGCTCCGCCACCAAGTACAAAAGTAGCCCCCAACGCTCCCAATACGATGCGGCGTCTCTGAATTGACTTAATCTCGAAGATCCGCTCTTCGGCGGCCTTCGCGACCGGATACTCGCGATATTGAACCGCGAGCTCCCGCAGGCCTTCAACGTCGTGAGAGTTTTTCAGCTTATCCCAGCCCGCTTCTGCGGCTTCGCGACGCGCGATCTCTTTTGCTTGACGTTCCTGATCTCGACGCGCACGCTCGGCCTCATCCTCCCGCGCCCGACGCGCGCGCTCGGCCGCCTCCACCTGCGCCTGGCGCGCCTGTTCCTCAAGCTGAGCCGATCTCGCACGCGCTGCTGCGGCGTGCGCACCGCCGCCAAACTCCGCCAGAAAAGCCTCATACCCTGCTTGGGTGTTTAACGCCTGCGCACGTTCCCACTCCAGATCGTCCAGAAGCACCCGCGCCATACGCTCCGTCGCCCCGCCAGGGAAACGCTCAAGATGCTCTCGGACCTCGGCCCCCCGTTTACGCTCACCGACGAAACGCCAGGCTTCAATTTCTTCAGCCTCGGACCAACGCCGCGCCGCCTTGTCCGAAATGGTGAGATCCGCACGCGCGAACGCCTGCTCAATATCCGCGATGACCCGCGCAATCTCAGCTTCGAAATTCTCATGCGTGACCGGCTTTGCGTTCATGCGCAGAAAGGGCAGCATGCTATCCGGCAGATCCGCCGCCGACGGAAACTGCGCGCGATTGATCAATACGGGAAAGATCGGAATACCGCGCTGCAAAGCATGCTCGATCTCACGCCGCACGAGATCTTCGGGATCGAACAATCGCCGCTCACCGGTCGTGTGATGCACAGCGTCCGCCCAGCGCTCGCCAATCACGGCGACGAGGACATCGCTGCGTTGCAGCCGTTCCTCCAACGTCGCGACGAAATCGACCCCGCCAGGCATCGCGACATCCAGGAAAATATTATCGTCGCCGAACCGGTTGGCGAGCCAGTCCTTGATCCGGCCCGTCAGATCCTGCGAATCCTGTCGCCGATAGCTGATGAAAATCTTACCCGCACGCATCGCGCCCATCCCTCCGATATTTGCGCTTTCTTAACGCATATCGGCGGGACGCTCCAAGCGCCGCTTACTGCGGCGGCTGGACTTACTTTGTGACGAAGGAGAAATCCACCGTCGCCACCGGACCTTTCGGATACATCATCCGAGAGGTGAAGCGGACCTTCTTGCCGACTTTGATCACGTCGACTTCAGGCTGCGCCGTCCAACGCTGCAGCTCCTTGCCGTCCGCATCACGCGTGACGATCTCAATCACGGGCTTGGGCGAATCATCGGGCCCGTTATTGGCGACCTCGCCCCAGATCTCGAGCGCCGGTCCCTCCGGCCGCTCAACCAAATCGTATTTATATTTGACAAACACAACGCCGGGCTCCGCAGCGGCTGGCGTCGTTGGCGTGCGCAACACCGCCGTGGCCGAGAGCGCGGTTTCGCGCGTGGTCGGCGCCGCAGGCGGCGTACCTGGCGTCTTGGTCGCCGCCGTTTCGACAGGCCTTGCCGATGAAGGCCGGCTCGCATCGGCCTGCAGCCGTCCGACGGGATCCGCCGTGAGCTTCACCACGTCTTCCCAAAACACAACCGCGCCAAAGGCGGCGGCGGCCGTGAGCAACCCCACGCCAATCAAACCGCTCGCCTTGCCGGATGATCGCTTTGGCTTTATCTGCGCCGCGCTGCTCTGACGTCGCGCCGCGTCGGCGTCCGCGTCAAACACGGTTGGCAGCTGGATCTCTGGATCAATGCTCGCCGCGGTGTCCGCCGCCGCGCCGCGCCGGCCCACCAGCCGATCCGAACTTGAGCGCGCGACGGCCGAACGCCGCCGCTGAACAGCTGAAGTCGCCGCCCGCGGATCGCCCTCAGGCGTCCCCGCCCCAAGGCGTCGCGCACGGCGATCACGCACGTCGCGCCGATAAGCGTTCGCGTCGTCCGCCGACATTTGCGCGGTGGAATCAGGGTCCTCCGCCGCCAAGCTTTCCGCCATTGGCTTCTCTGGAGTCGGCGGAGCGAGCTTTGTCAGATTCGTGCTTGGCTGCAGCTCCCCGTCCGCAGCTGGCGGCGGAGCGCTCGCACCGGTTGCGGATGGTCCGATTTGGTACCATTCGCACCCGCAATGGTTGCAGCGCACTGCGCGCCCACCGGCGCTGAACGCGCTGTCATCGACCTCATATCGGGTCGCGCATTCCGGACATGTAACGAGCATTGCATCCAAACGATTTAGCAAAGAATAAGTAACGGTAACGCCATGGATACCATTCCAGCCGACAGTAGCCGAACGCCGAAGGCTGAGCAAGCGACGCGCAGTTTTCTGTAACATGGTCGGTGAAAAGCCGAGCTACCGTGACAAATAATCGCATCACCGGCTTACGCCGGACAGCTGCGAAAGATGGGCGGCGATGATTGAGCTGGACAATGTCGGATTGCGCTATCCGAAAGGCGAAACGGCGCTAAAAAACATTACTCTAACCTTGGAGCCAGGCAGCTTGACCTTCCTGACCGGCCATTCCGGCGCGGGAAAATCATCGCTGCTTAAACTGCTGTACTTCGCGCAACGCCCTTCAAGCGGCCGCGCCCGCATACTTGGGCGCGACGCCAGCCGTGTCACCCGTGATCAAATCGCTATCCTGCGACGTAAAATCGGCGTCGTCTTCCAGAATTTTCGCCTGCTTGATCACCTGACCGTGTTCGAAAATGCAGCGCTGCCGCTCATGGTCGCCGGCCGACGCGAAGCCGAATATCGCCGGATCGTTTTGGAAATGTTGGACTGGGTTAATCTCAGCGACAAACTGTCCGAACGGCCCACGGCGCTCTCGGGCGGCGAGAAACAATGCGTCGCCATCGCGCGGGCGATGGTCACCGCGCCGGAACTGATCCTGGCGGATGAGCCTACGGGCAGCGTCGACCCGGATATGGGCGCCCGCATCATGGGGCTTCTGTATGAAATGCAGCAGCAACGACGCACGGTCCTGATCGCAACCCACGATGTTGAGCTGGTTCGATATTCGCGCATGCCGCGACTGCATCTGGATAATGGCGAATTCACGGAATGGGAGGTTCTAGACTGAAATGAGCACCGCCCCAACCGCCCGACAGCCGCGTCCAGCTCGGAACAGCATGGCGAGCTGGACCGTTACGCTGGTCTCAATCTTGATGGCCTTTCTCGCCAGCCTCGCTCTCGCCGCAGCGATTGGCGCCGATCGACTTGCGGACAAATGGACCGGCGATTTGGCCTACACGGCGACGCTGACATTGCCGCCTGAAACCACCGACGCCGAATTTCGGAAACTGACGGACGCACTTGCCGTCGACCCCGGCATCACCGGCTACAACCCGATTTCCCGAGCGGCGGCCGAGAAAGAGCTCGCGGTTCTCCTCGGCGAAGACGCATCGATGATTAAGGACCTGCCGCTTGCCCGCATGGTGGATGTCGCGTTCCGCACGCGAGCGAGGGACGAAGCGCCGGGCTTGGTCGAACGCCTGCGCCGCGCCGGGGTGAGCGCCCATGTCGACCCGCATGACGATTTCGCCAAACGTCTCGGCGCTCCAGCAGCCCAGCTGCTCGACTTCGCGATCACCGCACTGGCGGTGATCGCCGCAACCGCGGCGCTGATGGTCGCGCTGGTATGTGGATCTTCACTCGCAGCCCATGGCGAGATGGTCGCGGTTCTGCGCCTGATCGGCGCGCGAGACGGCTATATTGCGCGCATATTTGAGCGACCGTTGCAGATCAACAGCTTCACCGGGTCCGCGCTTGGAACCGCATTGGCGTTCGCCATCGTGGTCTGGCCCAACCAAACTGTGACCAAGGCGACGCTGGAACTTGCGCCATTTCTGATTGATCTGAAACCGCGCGTCGACGATTGGCCAAGCTTTGTTGCGATCCCGCTCGCATTCGCGCTGATCGCCACCTTAGCGGCGCGCGTTGCTGTCGCGATCTCATTGCGCCGGCAGGAACGCTAACCGGCGCCGCCCGCAGATCCGCCGCCCGTTTCCCCCAACAAAAAACGCCCCGCATCTCAATCAGATGCGAGGCGCTATAAGGTCCGGGAAGGGCGGCTTAGTTAACCCGCGCCGCAACCTCTTTCACGCCTTGATCAAGCAGCGCCGACGCAGCGTCGCCTTGATAGCGCTCACTCAAGATTTTACGCGCCGCGCCGATTGCGGCGTCAACCGCACCGTCGCGAACCGCGCGAACCGCGTCGGCTTCCGCCATCGCGATTTGATCTTCAGCCGCAGCCAAGCGGCGCGCCACAGACGCTTCGAGATCCAGCTTGGCCTGAGCCGCCGCAGACTCGGCGTCCTTGCGAGCCGAAGCAACAATCTCGTCCGCCAGCCGCGAGACTTCGTGTTGTTGCCGCTCAAACTTCGCCAGACGCGCTTGCGCTTCCTCACGAAGCTGCCGCGCTTCCTCAAGCTGCTCGCGAATGGCGACAGCGCGCGCGTCCAGCGCGCGGGTCAGCATGCCAGGCACGCCGAGATAAATCAGCAGGCCGACAAACAAGATGAAGGCGGCCAGCACCCACGTTTCGGCATTATCCAGCGCCAGAAAGGCGCCCGCCAACGGTGCGAAAGCGATGTTGGTCATGGGTTAGCCTCCAAACCGGCGTTCAATCTCGGTCGACACCGCACCGGAAATCGCGCTCGCGTCAACGCCGCCGGCGGGGCCGAGCTTAGCGATCAGAGCGCCTGCGATATCTTCAGCAACCGTGGTCGCCTGCGCCCGCGCATCATCGCGGATCGCGGCGATACGGGTGGTGCTTTCGGTCGCCCGAGCTTCGATACGCGCATCCGCCTCCGCCATTGCGGCGTCCATCTGCGTCTTAATTTCAGCTTGGGTCTTGTCGGCGATCTTGCGCGCCTCAGCACGCGCGCTGGCCAACGCGGCGTTGTAGGCTTCTTCCGCCTCTTTCGCCTTTTGTTCAAATTCGCCAGCTAGATCGAGATCGCCCGCGATCTGATCTTGCCGAGCCTGCAGGGTCTCTGCGATCTTCGGCAGCGCCAAGCGGCTCAAGATGAAGTAAAGCGCGCCGAAGCTGACCACCAACCAGAAAATCTGCGACGGCCAAGTGCTGAAGTCGAGCTGCGGCAAGCCGCCGCTGGCTGCGGCTTCGTGGGGTTCGCCAGCCATATTGACGCTCCGAGCAATAAATCAGGTGTAAAAGCGCGCCGGCCGGCGCGCTTTCGACATGTCGTGCGGTCGGCGTCCGAATTAGACGACGAACAGCAGCAGGAGCGCGACAACGAAGCCGAAGATGCCGAGCGCTTCCGCGAACGCCATGCCGACGAAGAAGTTGCCTTGCTGCTCTTTCGCAGCTGCTGGGTTGCGCAGCGCGCCGTTCAGGAAGTTTCCTGCGACGTGGCCAATACCGATGCCAGCGCCAGCCATAGCAAGGCAAGCCAAACCAGCGCCGATGTACTGACCCATCTCTGCAATGCTGCCGGTCATATCCATATCTCCTGTTCGAGTGTTTCGATGTTTCTCAGTAGGTGCGTCGCGGCGACCCTATCGCCGCGTCGGCTCTATTGTCGCGCAGGTCAATTGTCGCGCCGGCTTCAAGCGAAACACGTCGCATTCGCCGCGCGTACGCGAAGATCAGTGCATGTGCAAGGCGTCGTTCAGGTAAATGCAAGTCAGCACCGTGAAGATGTATGCTTGCAGCACCGCAACCAATACTTCCAGGCCGTAAATGCCAACCATCATGCCGAGCGGCAGAGCGCCGCCGATGTAGAGCGGCGCAACAAAGCCCGCAAACACTTTCAAAACCGCATGGCCAGCCAGCATGTTGGCGCCAAGACGAATAGAATGGCTGATCGGACGCACGAAGTAAGAGATGATCTCAATCGGCACCAGCAGAATCAGAAGCGGCGCCGGACAATCCTTGGGCACGAAAAAGCTCAAGAAATGCGCGCCATGCTTCATAAAGCCAATCGCCGTGACCGTCACGAAAACGCCCAAGGCAAGCGTCGCTGTAACCGCGAGATGGCTGGTGACGGTGAAGGAGTATGGTATCAAGCCCAGCACGTTCGCAAAGATGATGAAGGTGAACAGCGTGAAGATAATCGGGAAATACTTCATGCCGTCTTCGCCGGCGTTTTCCCGCACCATCTTCCGTACGAAGTCATACAGCACTTCGGTCACCGACTGCAGCCGGGTTGGAACCACTGCGCGGCCGGAGGCGCCGACAACGAAGAGAAGACCGCCCACAACAACGATAAGCGTCATCCACAACGACGAATTCGTGTAGCTGAACAGTTCGACCGCAGCGCCCTCTTTGCCAAAGAGCGGCTTGATCAGAAACTGGCTCATCGGATCGATGTGGATCCCGCCCTCTTTATCGGCCACCGGCCTCTCCTCTCAACGTTGCCAGCGCCACGGATCCGGGCGCTACTGATCTTTGGCGTCAGCGTCTGACTTGTCGGTGTCCGAGCTGTTGCGGCGGCTCATTTCCTGAGCCGTCGCCATCACTGTGCGCACGCCGGCCGCAAAGCCGAGAATGCCGAACCCGATCAAGAAAAGCGGCTTGGACGAAAACAGTTCATCCAAGCTCCAGCCGATCGCCGCCCCTAAGCCTGTTCCGACCACCAGCTCCAGCGTCATCCGCCACGCGATGGTCAGCGCATTGTACTTTTCTGCGGCATTGGTCGTACGTTTGGGCTCAAGATCGTCACGAGCACGGCGGATCCGCGCTTGTAGTTCACTTTCGCCGTCGCGTTTTTCAGTCATGTGACCCCGCGCCGCGCGTTATTCGTCGCGCGGACCATAGAGACGTCGCAATTTGCAAGTCAAGCCGACAACGCACCTGCGACAAAATTACAAATCTATTGATTTATTACAGCCCATACCCGCAACCGGTCGCGTGGTCGGCCGCGCCGATCACCGGGGGCGGACGCGGCCAACCTACGCCGCGTCAACCAGGTCGACCGCCGTTTCAAGATCGACGGAAACCAGCTGGCTCACGCCGGGCTCGACCATCGTCACCCCGAACAAACGATCCATCCGGCTCATGGAGACCGCGTGGTGTGTGATGATCAGGAAGCGTGTGCTGGTGCGGCGCGTCATTTCATCGAGCAAATCGCAAAAACGGCCAACATTCGCGTCATCAAGCGGCGCGTCGACCTCATCGAGCACACATACCGGCGCCGGATTCACCATGAACACCGCCAGGATCAACGCCATCGCCGAGAGGGTCTGCTCGCCGCCCGACAGTAGATTTAGAGAGGTGAAGCGCTTGCCCGGCGGTTCGCAGAAAATCTCCAGCCCAGCCTCAAGCGGATCATCCGCCTCAATCAGCGTCAGGCGCGCATTGCCGCCATTAAAGAGCCGCGTAAACAGCTGCGTGAAATTCGCGCTGACCTCTTCATAGGCGGCCAGCAAACGCTCCCGCCCCTCTTTATTGAGCTGGCTGACGCCTTGGCGCAGCTTGCCGATCGCTGCAGACAGATCGTCGCGCTCATTGGCGAGGCTTTCCCGCTCCTCAGACACCTCTTTCAATTCCTGGTCAGCGCGCAAATTCGGCGCTCCCAGCGCATCGCGCTGCCGCTTAAGCTGACTGATGGACTGTTCGAGGTTTTTCACCGGCGGCAGCCGATCAGGGTCGACCTTGAAATGCTCGAGAAACTCGCTCGGCGCGCATCCCGCCACTTCCTCAAGCGCTGAGGACAACTCTTCCGCGCGCTGCTGCGCCGCTTCGGCCCGCGCCTCCAACCGCGCGCGCCCCTCACGCGCTTCGGCGAGCAAATTGGCCGCCGCCTTCTCCGTTTGCGCGACCTGTTTAAGCTCGGCCTCAACCTTGCTCAACGCATCCACGGCGGAGGCGAGGCGCTGATGGGCCTGCTCAATATCGGCGACCAGCTCGGCGCGGCGCTCTTCGATCTCCAAAGGCGCCGCCTCTGCGCCTTCCAGCTCCATCGCAGCGTCTTCGGCCCGCTCCGCCAGCGCCGAGGTCTGCTCCGTTGCGGCGTCCAGGCGGCGGGTCCAATCGGCAAGATCACGTTCAATCGCATTCTTGCGCTCAGCCTGAGCCGCTCGCTGACGGTCCAGCCCCTCACGCGCGCTCTTCGCGGCGATTAGCGCTGTTCGCGCCGCCTCAGCTGTTGCGCGCGCGGCCTGCAGCGCTTCGGCGCCATCATCGCCTTCACTGATGACGGCGAATTCCGCCAGCGCCGTCTCAGCCTCCTCGCGCACAGTTTCGGCGGCCTCAGCGTCACGACGACGAGACGCGAGCAGCTCCTCAGCCGACGCGATGCGGCCTACCAGAGCCGCCGCCTCCGCCGACGCTTTGCCGGCTGCGCTTTCCGCCTCCGCCGCGCGACGCTCGGCGCTTTTGCGCGCTTGCTCAGCGCCGTCGAACCGCTGGCGGGCCGCGTCCGCCGCATCGCGCGCTTGTTGATGCCGGGCCTTCACCGCCTCCGCGGCCGCACTCGCGGCGTCGAACCGCCCGCGCGCATCCTCCAGCGCGTTCAGACGTTCGAGACGGAGCGCGGAGCTGCTTGGCGCGGCGCCGGCGGCGGCCGCATACCCATCCCACCGCCACAAATCGCCTTCGCGGCTGACCAGGCGCTGGCCCGGCGTCAGTTGAGGTTGCAGCTGTGCGCCCTGGCTCCGATCGACCAGCCCGGTTTGGCTCAAACGTCGGCTAAGCGCCGGCGGCGCGTCGACATGGGCGCTCAGCGGCTCCGCCCCCGCCGGCAAAGGCGGCGCCGAGCCATAGGGCGGCAATGGCGTCCAGCCAATAACGCCGTCGCCCAGCTCGCCGGTCGCCAGCTCATCGGCCTCCAGATCATCGCCGAGCGCGGCGCCAAGCGCGTTTTCCACGCCTGGCGCGACCCGGACCCGGTCGATAATGGCGTTTGCGGCGGCGCGCAGCTCATTCGCGAACCGCTCCAGCCCAGCGACTTCAGCGCGCACGGCCCCGACCGCGCCCTCCGCTTCCGCCAGCTCCGAGCGAAGAGCCTGCGCCGCTTCCTCAGCGCTCTTGCGGGCCTCATCTGCGTCGAGCGCCGCTTCTTCGGCCTCAACCGCCGCCATCCGCGCCTCTTCAGCGTCAGCGCGCGCGTCTTCGATCGCCTCCTCGCCCATCAGCCGCGTCTCAGTCAACGCGGCCAGCGCCTCTTCGGCCGTGCGCGTTTCATCCTGCAACCGCGCCAAAGCAGCGCGCGATTCGTCCAACCGCCGCTGTGCCGCCCCGCGTTCAGCCTCGCGCTGAGCTGCGTCGGCCGTCAAACGCTCCAACGCCGCTTCCGCAGCGCGCATCTTCTCAGTTGCGACGGCCTCTTCTTCCGCCGCGGCGGCAATCTCATCGGCCGCGTCCGGCGCATCCGCCATCGCCAGAGCTTCTTCATTCAGCCGCTCAAGCGTTGTCGCCGCGTCGGAGCGCGCTGCTTCCTGACGCGTTTTATCCTGCGTCAACTGACCGATCTGCCGTTTCAACCGCTCAATGGTCGCCTTCGCCTCACGCTCGCGCGTGTCCAGCGCCTCGCGCTCCACCAGCTGCTTCTGATGCAAGGCTCGGGCGATCGCCTCATCTTCGCGCAACTTCGGGATTGCGTCCTCAAGCTCGATCCGACGCCGGGCGGCTTCGGAGGCCGTTTGCGCCGCCTTGCCAGCGTCCGACGCCGTCCGCTCCATCGCCTCAGTCGCGTTCGAGCGATCGCGATCCGCTTCGCGCCATCGGCGATAGACAAGCAACGCCTCAAACCGGCGCAGCTCTGTTGACAGCTCGCGATAGCGGGAGGCGCGTTCAGCTTCGCGCGTCAGGGTCGCCTCTCGCGCTTCCAGCTGCGAGAGAATTTCTAGCAGACGCGTGAGATTGCTTTCGGCGCTGTTCAGCTTCAGCATCGCGTCATGACGGCGGGCGTGCAGCCCGGCGATGCCCGCCGCCTCTTCCAAAATACGTCGCCGCGCCCGCGGCTTCGCATTGATCAGCTCCGATACCTGCCCTTGCCGGACCAACGCCGGAGAGTTCGCGCCCGTCGAGGCGTCGGCGAACAAGCGTTGCGCGTCACGCGCGCGGATGTCTTTGCTGTTATATTTGTAGGTCGAACCGAGATCCCGCGCGATACGGCGGGTGATTTCCATCTCATCGGTATCGTTGAACCCTTCCGGCGCCCGTCGCTCCGTATTGTCCATATGAAGCGAGACTTCTGCGAAGTTCCGCGCGGGGCGCAGATCCGACCCGGCGAAGATCACATCCTCCATCCCCGAACCGCGCACGGCCTTGGCGGACGTCTCGCCCATGACCCAGCGCAACGCTTCGAGCAAGTTCGACTTGCCGCAACCGTTCGGGCCGATCACCCCGGTTTTACCAGGCAAGATCGGCAGCTCGGTATGGTCGACAAACGACTTAAAGCCGGTAAGGCGAAGTTTGACGAAATGGACCAAGGGGCGAAGGAACTCCTAAAAACGCGCCGATCTTTTCGTTACCATCGCATTAATGGTTGTCAATGATGTTGGAGCCACAAGATGTGGATAAGCCGTCAAAAAACAAAAAAACGCGGCCCAGCCGAAGGCCGAACCGCGCGCAGCAACCCGATGGGGTCGGCTTACTTTGAGGCTTTGTCGATCATCGCGCTCAGCGCGTCAAAATCGTAGTAGCGGCCGGTGAACTCTTTGCCATTCACAAAGATCGTCGGCGTCTTGGTGATCTTCGCCTCATCCGCTTTCTTTTGGGCGGTCTGCAGGACATGGTCCAAGAACGCCGTGTCCGCGATGCAAGCGTCAATCGCTTCAGAGGTCAGGCCGCCAAGGCGACCGATTGGACCGATCTTCGCGCGCAGCTCCTTCATGTTCGTCACGGCGGTCCAATCATCCATCCGCTCAAACAGAACATCGATGAAGCTGTGATAGCTGTCCGGCCCCGCGCAACGCGCCAAGCCTGCCGCGATCACGCCGCGCGCGTCCGCAAACACTTCGCGGAGGATCAGCTTCACCTTGCCGGTCTCAACATATTTCTTTTTCAGCTTTGGCAGCGTGTCCTTATGGAACGCGCCACAAGCCGGGCATGTCAGCCGCATATACTCGATTACGGTGACAGGCGCTTTCGGATCGCCCAGAACGATATCGCCAACCGCGTAGCCCTTGGCTTTAAACGCGTCCACGCCGGCCTTCGGCTTGTCGGCGCTCGTTTTCGTGGCTGCGGTCTCTTCAGCAGCAGCCGGCGTGCTCAGCACTTCCGACCCAAGCTTGAACTCATTGTCCTTGCCAAACATGAACGCGACAGCGCCCAGCGCCAGAACGCCTGCGGCGACGGTCAGAGCAATCCGTTTCATCGGAATCTCCTGATTTGGCGGCCAGTCTCAGCGCGCCGTTCCTTCCCAAAACGCGACCGCTCTTCCCTAATCCTCCCCACCCGGTCTTGTCGACGACGTTTTAGATGCAACGCCTTCGGCAGACGGCCGCGCCGGATCGGATTGAGCTCGCTTATCCCCATATACGGGCCCGCGTCGCTTTTCCGCCGCCCTTGCGATCACATTCTCGCCAAGTCGCGCCAGCGCGGCGCGCAGCGCGTTGTCTTCGATCCCGCCGGCAATCTCGGCCGCCTGGCGCTTTTCATCCTCGGTCGCGACAAGTCGCTTCGGCCGGCGCGAGGGCTTGATCTGCGGCTTATAAGACGCGTCGACCGCTTGCGTCAGCGCAATTTCTGCGACCGCGCGATAACCGTAATAGGCGTTCACCCGCTCAATGATCTGTGGGATTTTATGCTCTATTTCGGTCGCCCGCGCGCCATCAACGGCAACGGCCAACACGCCGCCCAACGCCAGGCCTCCCCGGCGTTTCAGCCGTAAAGGTTGCGTTGCGGCCCCCAAATCAGCCCCGACGATTTCGTCCCACCGGGTCATTAGTTTTGTCTCAGCAATCCCGCGCTTCGCAGCTGCGTCCGCCAGCGCTCCGCTTAGGAACTTAGAGGCCGGCTCAAGCCCGCGCGCGCGGCCGCGCAGAGGCTCTGGCGTCGGCGCGGCGCCCTTTGCGCTCGCACTTTTTGCGCGGGTCGACGGCTTGCGTTTGGATTTTGATCCTGAGCGAGATCCGCTGGCTTTGCGGCCTTTTCCCCCATCGGCGGCGTCGCCGCTTGTCCGTCCGACCATTTGCGGCTCCATAGCGGGCGCAGCGGCGCTTTCCGCCGCAGCCTGAACCGCTAAGTTGTGCCGGAATGAAAAGACTCTCAAGTGTTAGTTGGACCATCGTATGATTTCGCCCCGCGCGCCGCACAACCGGCGACACCGATGCTGAGTTCGCCCGAACGCGCCGCCGACGCGCTGCTTGACTGGTATGATCGCAGCGCTCGCCGTCTGCCTTGGCGCGCCCCGCCCGGCGCCTCTGACCGCACGCCCGCCTATTTCGTCTGGCTCTCCGAAGTCATGCTGCAGCAGACAACCGTCGCGACGGTCGGCCCCTATTTCAATCGATTTATCGCACGTTGGCCAAGGGTTCAGGATCTGGCGGCGGCGCCGAGAGATGAGGTGCTGGCGGCCTGGGCGGGACTTGGATATTACGCCCGCGCGCGCAATCTACACGCCTGCGCGGAGCATGTCGCCACAACGCTCGGCGGCGCATTTCCCGAAACGGAGCCCGAGCTGCTGAAATTGCCGGGCGTCGGCCCCTACACCGCGGCGGCAATTGCGGCGATCGCGTTTGATCAACCCGCCACGCCTGTCGACGGCAATTATGAACGGGTGTTGGCGCGGGCCTACGCCGTGGAAACCCCGCTGCCCGACGCAAAGCCCGAGATCCGTGCGCACGCCGAAGCCCTGACGCCCCAACAACGTCCAGGTGATTTCGCCCAAGCGATGATGGATCTGGGCGCAACGATCTGCACCCCCAAAACGCCGGCCTGCGGCCTGTGCCCCTGGATGCGCGATTGCGCCGGACGCAGGGCGGGGCTGGCGCAAGAGCTGCCGCGAAAGCGCGCCAAAGCCCCGAAGCCGACGCGGTATGGAGTCGCCTATATCGCTATGGATCCAAACGCGCGGCTATGGCTGCAAAAGCGGCCGGATAAGGGGCTTCTTGGCGGAATGCTTGGCTTTCCCGGCTCGGACTGGCGCGAGACGCCACCCGACGACGCGGAGGTTGCGCGGGCCCAACCCTTCGCCGCGGCTTGGCGCGCGATCGACACCGAAGCCCGGCATACATTCACCCATTTTCACCTGCGGCTGTCGCTTCGCGTCGCACGCGTCTCGGACACGGGCGCAGCTGAGGGGGAATGGGTGGCGCGTGAACGCCTGGACGCCGTCGCGCTGCCGACATTGATGGCCAAGGCCGCGAGGCTGGCATTTTCGCAGCTGGACCAGGATACGGCCGGATAGGCCCGCGCCCCCCTCCAACATCGGCGATCGGCGCAGACCTGATACGCGCAAAAAAGGGGGCGATAGCGCTCGCCCCCGATCTCATCCCCAATAGGGTATTCAAAGCGCCTTATAACTGGTGGTCCCAGCGCGATGGGGTGAAACGATACCCTGCGCCGGCCTTGGCGACATAACCAAAGCTCGGGAAATCGATATGCGCGCCCGCGACTTCCAAACGATCGCTCGCCGCCATGTCGAGGGTCTTCGCACGCGTCTTCGCCGCCAGGGGCTGATCAACATCGAACGGGATCGTCCAGCTTGGATTTTGGAACTGAACCGGCCCGACATGAACGATGTCCGCCCATAGCAACATGGACGCGTCGCCGGAAGCCACCATCAAACCGCTATGGCCGGGCGTGTGCCCAGGCAGGTGAGCAACAGTGGCGCCAGGCGCGACAGTGGCGCCGTCTTTGACCAAAATTGTACGATCCTTATACGCGGCAAGCGCCCGCTGCGCCGCTTTCGCGAAGTTTTGCGCCATTTCACCCGCTTTGGCGAAATTCGCGTCGTTGCCCCAGAACGCGGCGTCGGCCTCATGCACATGCAGCTGAGCCTTTGGGAAAGCCGCAGCCCCTTCGGCGGTCGTGAAAGCGCCGATATGGTCAGGATGCAGGTGGGTGCAGAAAATCTCGTCCACTTCCTCCGGCTTCACGCCGGCGGCGCCCAGCGCAGCCCCCAATTTGCCGAGCGTCGGGCCAAACGCCGTCGCGGCCCCGCCATCGACAAGGACCGTCTTGCCGCCGGTCTGAACGACATAGGCGTTGACCGACGTGTCAATCGGGCCGGCGGCCAGAAAGGCCTCGCGCAGCAGCTTGTCCGCCGTCGCCGCGTCATAGCCGGTCAGAACCTTCGGATCGATTTTTAGAAAACCATCTAACAGCGCCGTCACCGTGATGTCCCCGACGCTACGGCGGTAGACGCCGACAACCTGCGTCGCGCCGCCGGCTGCAAAAGCGGCGCCTGGCAGAAATGGGGTGAGAACGAGACCGGCGGAAACAGCGAGGAAATCGCGACGGTTGGTCATGAATACTCTCCGATATCGAATGTGCGCCGCCCGATGGGGGGCGGCGACGCTCTCCCTACGCCGATCCGCGGCTCACGGAAGTCACGATGCTGTGCCGAAAGCGCTTTCACGGCCGTGCGGCGCGTCAAAATCAAGCCCGGCAGGCAGCAGCGGCAATACCCCATACGGATTGACGGTGTGGTGGCTGCCGAAATAATGGCGGCGCGTATCCGCCAGATGCGTGGTCTCCCTTACGCCGGGAACCTGATAAAGCTCCCGCGTATAGGCCCAAAGCGCCGGGTAGTCGACAATACGCTTTTGCGTGCATTTGAAATGACTGTTGTAGACAGCATCGAATCTGTACAAAGTGACGAACAAGCGCCAGTCGGCTTCCGTAATTTGGTCGCCAACTAAATATCTCTGGGCGCCAAGCCGCGCTTCAAGCCAGTCTAACGTTTCGAATAATGCTGCGCTTGCTGCGTCATACGCCGACTGTGATTTGGCGAACCCACAGCGATAGACGCCATTATTCAACGTGTCGTAGATCCGCTCATTTACAGCGTCAATTTCAGCCCGCAACGCTCGCGGATAATAGTCGCCGGGCGCTGCGCCCACCTCATCGAAAGCTGCGCCAAACATCCGAATGATCTCAGAGCTTTCGTTGCTGACCATCCGGCCCGTCTTCTTATCCAGCAATAACGGAACCGAGCATCGGCCGGTGAAGTCAGACTGCGCTTTCGCGTAGATCTCGTAGATCGTGCGTGCGTTAAAAACCGGGTCGGGCGTCACGTCTGGACCGTCTTCAAACGTCCAGCCCTCATCGCCCTTGAACCAATGGACGACGGAAACGTCGATCATATCCTCCAGCCCCTTGAGAGCGCGAAAGATCAGCGTTCGATGCGCCCACGGACAAGCCCAAGCGACGTAAAGGTGATACCGCCCCGGCTCCGCCTTAAAGCCTCCTTCGCCGGTTGGCCCCGCCGCGCCGTCCGGCGTAATCCAATTTCGAATCGTGGAGGGCTTCCGCTGGAAACTGCCATCGCCAACCGTCTGCGCGCCATCATCATGAATCCACGCGCCGTCAATCAGCATCCCCATCGGAAACTCCTTTCGCAAACCAGCGCCCCATCGCGCTCTCTTCTAAATCGATCGTTCGCCCTCGCGCACCAGATGCTATGATAGAAACGCATTGTTCGCTGAAACTCCGCAGTCGATATATAGCGGCGCGCGCCGGATATAGAGTAAGTGAATAATTGCAACGCCAAATATGCACGCCTGCAAATACTTGAGCCCGCGAGCCGAGAACGGATCAAGAAAAGTTGCCAATGGGGCGAAAGACTCTCCTAGATTTCGCCATTAACTTCCATTAACGCAGCGCCGAGGAGAGAGGGCCGGGGAAGCCTTCTTTAGCGATTCAACTTATCCGACTGGGGAGCCGGATCATGTCGGCTGCGACTGCTATTGAACTGCTCGGCTGGCTGCCGAAGACGCATCGCCTGGAAGCGTCGCTGAAAGCTGCTTTTGAAACGGCGAAACGTGCGGCGAAGGACGAGGTCGCGGTGGAGCATTTCCTCGCCGCGCTGCTGGAGGATGTCGACGCAGCGGTCTATTTCGCCACCCGAGGCGTCGAGATCGAGCGGCTGCGCACATTTTGCCGGCAGAAAATCGGCGAAGCGGCGATGCCGCAGCCTGCCGTTTTGAATATGGAGCCTGCGGCGGAAACTGCGCCAGCGCCGAAGGCGGATGCGCCAGCCCAACCTCAGCCGAGCGCGCCATTCGGCTCGCCACGCCAAACGGCCGCCCCGCTGGACGGGCTCAGCGCCGCGCATGCGGCTTTGCGCTCCGCCGCGAGCGAACCTCACGCCCGCAGCGGATACCGGCTCGGCGATTCGTCGGAGTCCTACAGCCGCAATGGCGGCTATGATAACGGCTATGGCGCAGCGGCGCGGCCAACGAACGGCCACGACGCAGATCACGGAGTCGACCGCGATCGGTTCCGCTCGGACTATGATCGCCAGGACGGGTATGGCGGCTCAAATGTTCGCCTCGGCGCGACGCCCAGCTACCATTATTCGCCGCCGGCGCCCGGCGCATCGCATACAAATAGCGCCGGCGCCGCTGATCCGACGCGCCCCGCGCCGGCCGCCCAAACTGCGCCGGAGAAACGGCCGCCCGCCCCAAGCCGCGGGCTGCGGCGACTAATGGCGCAGGCGTCTGAGCTTGCGGAGCTCGCCGGCGCCGACGAAGTCAACAGCGAACTGGCGGTGCGCGCGATCGCTCTTGATGAAACCTCCGACGCCGGCCAAGCCTTGCGTGCGCAGCTCTCCGAGAAAGAGCGCCTCTCTCTCCGGCCGAAAACCGCTCATGAGCTCGAGGCGGAAGCATCGCGCGCCCGGCAGACCGCGGAGATGGCCCGAATCGCCAAGCAAGCGCAGAACGCCGTCGCCTCGGAGCCCGCCTTCGCCTCAATCGTCAATCGCAGCGAAAATGTGATGACCTTGCTGCAGGATGAATTGCAGAAAGACCGCCGCTATCGGATCGCCAATGATCTCGCGGCCTTCGTCACCAGCCGGGAGCCTGAGGAGCTGATGACGGGCGAAGGCGTCAATCTGGGGGAGTCGGCGCTGCCAATTCTCCGCGCGACACGCGATGAACTGCTGCGCGACCCGCAGTTCCGCGCGTTCGAGCAAGTCCGCACGTCGCTGAAAATCATCAAAGGGGAACAAGCGCAGGTTCATCACGCGCTCGCCCTCCTGACGGCGGACAACGCGCAGCTCAGCAAAGCAGTGCATAGCCTGATCGTCCTGCAGCGACCAGCAGCCGAAACGGAGAGCGGCGAGCAACCGGCGCTCAACGTTGAGTTCGAGGAACCGCCGCTGGCGATTGAGGATCAACGGGACCGTCAGGTCATGGCGGACCCCGCCGAGATCATTCATGACGAAGCATCGCTCCACGCCTTGGCGATGCATGTGCGGCGGCCTGAGCCGGAGCCTGAGGTCGTCGCTCAAGAGGCCCCGTTCGTCGAAGAGCCGCGCCGCGGCTTTGGCATCCGCAACATGTTCGCACGGCTGACGCCGGATTTCGGCTGGGCCGCGACGCGAGACCGGCAAATGGCGGGCATGAACGGCCAATCTGAACTGGTGCGACGCTAGGGTGCGTTGCGAAAAGTGGGAACCGATCTTCGCATAAAACACGCGACAAAACAAAGACCTATAGCTTGTTGATGGTTCCGCGAAACATCAACAAGCTATAGGCCGCCCCGCTGGGCCAGCGCATCGCAAACATCTAAAAAGAACGCCAGCCCCCATTTGGCAGCTGGCGTTTTTTAGTTTCTTGCCCCGGTGGAATAACCGGTCAGGCGCTTTCAGCGCTCGCCTCATCCGACAATGGATGTGGGATACGGCTAAGCATCTCCTTCGGGCAAACCTGCCAGAAGCGCGACCGCGCTTCATCCCAGTGCAGGAGCAACTCCGATGCGAGCGGCGAGCCAGTCTCATCGCGATGCGCCTCAATCAAACCGATCAGCTCAGCTTCCCAATAGGCCGCGCCGAGGCGCACATGAACGATGCTCTCATCATTCATCCGCGATGGGAACGAATCGTTGGCGTCATAGATGAACGCCATGCCGCCCGTCATGCCCGCGCCGAAATTGTCGCCCACCGCGCCCAGGATGACCGCGCGACCGCCCGTCATATATTCACAGGCGTTCGAGCCCGCGCCCTCGACAACGACGTCCGCGCCAGAGTTCCGCACCGCGAACCGCTCACCCGCTTGACCATTGGCGAACAAGCGGCCGCCGGTCGCGCCATAGAGCACAGTGTTGCCGATAATCGTGTTGTCCTGCGGTTTGAGCGGGCTGCCCAGCGGCGGCCGAACAACGATTTCGCCGCCGGACAGCCCTTTGCCCACATAGTCGTTCGCATCGCCATGCACGACCAGCTTCAGGCCTGGCGCCGCGAAGGCGCCCAGCGACTGCCCCGCCGATCCGGTCAGGTGCACTGTGAGATGGTCGCGCTGCAGCTTATTCCGCATTCCGAACCGACGCACGATATGGCTCGAAACCCGCGAGCCGATCGTGCGCGCCGTATTCCGCACGGTGTAGGACAGCTGCATTTTCTCGCCATCCTTAAAGAACGGCTCAGCATCCCGGATGATTTGCGCATCCAGCGTGTCATCGACCTCCGTACGCGGACGGTTCAGCTGATAGCTCACCTCACGCCCCTCATCGACGCGAACCAACATCGGGTTCATATCCAGATCGTCGAGATGGGCGGCGCCGCGGGAAACCTGGGTCAGCAGATCGGCCCGACCAATCGCTTCATCGAGCGATTTCAGGCCGAGCTCAGCCAGGATCTCACGTACTTCGGTCGCGATAAAGGTGAAGAGATTAACAACCTTCTCGGCCGAGCCCTCAAACTTCGCGCGCAGCTTCGGGTCTTGGGTGCACACGCCGACCGGGCAGGTGTTCGACTGACACTGACGCACCATGATGCAGCCCATGGCGACCAGAGCAGCGGTGCCAACGCCATACTCTTCGGCGCCCATCATCGCAGCCATCACCACGTCGCGGCCAGTGCGAATGCCGCCATCCGTCCGCAGCGTCACACGCTCCCGCAGATTGTTGAGCGACAAAACCTGATGCGCCTCCGTCAGGCCCATCTCCCACGGCAGACCACAATATTTGATCGACGTCTGCGGGCTCGCGCCCGTGCCGCCATTGTGGCCCGAGATCAGAATAACATCCGCCTTCGCCTTCGCCACGCCAGCCGCGATGGTGCCGACGCCCGAAGAAGCAACCAGCTTCACCGTAACTTTTGCGTCCGGGTTGATCTGCTTCAGATCGTAGATCAGCTGCGCCAGATCTTCGATCGAGTAGATGTCATGATGCGGCGGCGGTGAAATCAGCGTGACGCCCGGAGTCGAATGC
>JALEGB010000052.1 GCA_022760355.1 Neomegalonema sp. | reverse complement strand
GGCTTGACGGTGAGCCACACCGCCTGCGCCTCGATATTCTAGCCGACAAGCCCCTAAACCGGGCTGACGGCGTCTGATGAAGGGGTTTCGACCCTAGAGGTTGCTGATTTTTCTAGGAACCATCAGCAGCCTCTAGATATGCCGCGTTCGTCCGAAAAAAGTCCGATTTGTAGCGATGTCTTTGTCCCGCTTCGCGCCAATCGTCGATTAACTTTTGGAGGGTTCCCATGATTCGACTTTTGCTCGCCGCCGCCGTTGTACTTGTTCTCGCACCGGCCGCCTTAGCGAAACGTCCTGGCATTTCGTGGCGCTGGTGGATTAGCCATGATGTCAGCGTCGCAACCTGCAAGCGCCGCGCGATGGTGTTCTGCCGCGAGCGTTTTTCGCGCTGCGATCGCCGCCGCGATGGTGTGATCATTAAAACCGGCGACAGCACAATCGCCGCGACCTGCAACCGGCTGACCTCGGGCGCTACGATCGGCGTCATCTCCGCGGGCAACAACGACTCGTACGACGATATGGTCGCGACCGTCGATGATCTGAACGCAAGAATGCGGTACGGCCGCTAAGCCGTTCCGCTTTGAATGGAAAGCCGGGCGCGCCGCCCGGCTTTTTAGTCGTCTGATCCGTTCGTCGTCTTGTCCGATTTGTCGTCGGACTTACTCGAGCGCGAGCGGCGAGAGATGGCGCGTTCATCGCGCTTACGCAGCGGCGGATCGCTGCGCTGATGGTCGCGCAGCAGCTGGTCGATCACCGATGCCGGCAGCAGCCGGTCATGTGAAATATAGACCCGCTTGGTTCGTTCCCGCCGCGTCGACTGGACATCTAGATACCGCTCCAAAAACGCGGCGAAGGTGTTCAGGTTCGTATTCAGCAGCGCCACGCGCGTCAGAGACGCGGCGTCGCCATCCCTTTCGGCCCGCAGAAAAAGCGCGCCCATCTTATCCATCCAGCGTCGGAAGTCCTCGTCGGTTTCATAGCGGCGAGCGAACATATGGAAGGAAAGGATGCGCGGCTCGTCCTCCGCAAAGGCGCGCTCGCGGACGATCATCAGTTCGCCTACGGCTTGCAACGCGCGCCGCGGCACGGCGGCGACAATTGCGGCCTCACGCTCCTCATCACTCTGATTGCGAAAATAGGAAAGGCTGGTCATCGCCTTAAAGACGCGGCCCATCGCATAGTGAAATGCGCCGGCGCGCTCCTCCGGCGGGGCGATGTCGATGAACGCTTCTTCTTCGATCCGACGCGCCCACGCGAACAGCTCGGCCAGTGAATAGAGCAGGCTGATGCGGAACATGCCGTCCGGGTCGGTCTCAAACCAACGCCGTCGCCGCTCGCGCAGGAACAGATCGGTGTAGGACGACGCCGATTTCGCCGCACGCAGCAACGGCAGCCCGACTTTTGTCAGCGTGTCCCGCCGCGCCCGACGT
Organism: Neomegalonema sp.; assembly: GCA_022760355.1. Lineage (GTDB taxonomy): Bacteria > Pseudomonadota > Alphaproteobacteria > Rhodobacterales > Rhodobacteraceae > JALEGB01. The sequence continues at coordinate 22,885 of JALEGB010000052.1, read as the reverse complement.
CGCTCCCGCGCCGGTCTGATGTACTCAAGATAGATGAAGTTCACGAACAGCGAGACCGCGGCGCTGGCCACGGTCGCGATTGCGACTAGAAACTCAATACCTTCGAACATCTGACGCCCCTTCCTTGCGCTGTCCGAGGAGCCGATAGAGCGGGATTGCGGCGAGAGCTAGTCGGTCGCCATCTGCTTTTGCGGCTGCGCCGCTTCTCGGAGCACCGCGAGCACAGCTTGCGCGCTGCGTTCGATGGCGCCTGAGCTGCGGCGGAGCAACGCCAGCTCGCGATACATGGGGGGATCGCCGAACGGTGCGGTCCGCACCCCGGCCGGCGGGCCGGCGATGGGCGAGACGGGCGCAATCGAGACGCCCAACCCGTGCCGAACCAGCGCCGCCATCGCCTCAAGCGAGCCAACCTCCATATCGCCCGCGACCGAATAGCCGAGCGTAACCAGCCGCCGCTCGATTGAACGGCCAATCCAGGCGCTGCGGTCGAACCAGATAAACGGATAGGCTTCCAGAAGCGCTCGATCGGATCGTTCTGTCGACTCCGCCGGCGCCAGAACCATGAGAGGCTCGCTTGCGATCGGATCGGATTCGAGCTCGTCAAGCGCTTGTTCCGGCGCCGTTGTGACGGCGAGGTCCAGTTCGCCGAGGCGCACCTTCTGCGCCAAGGGGCCCGAAATTTCAGCGCGGACAGAGAGTTTGAGATCCGGATAGCGTTCACGCAGCAGCAGCAGCGCCGGGGGCCCGAGCGTTGACAGGGCCGAGGGCACGAAGCCGATCGAAAGCGCTCCGGCGAGGCTGCCATCCGATCCGATCTGGCCGATTTCGTCGACGATCCGCATCACCTGCCGCGCGCGCTCCACCAGCAGCGCCCCTTGCTCGGTCAGCGCCGGCGGACGGCGGGAGCGGTCGATCAGCATCAACCCGAGCTCATCTTCGAGCGACTTAATCTGCAGGCTAACCGCCGAATGGCTGACGCCAAGCGCCTTGCCCGCGCCGGCGAAGGACGGGATCTCAGCCAGGACGATCATGGTGCGCAGCTGTCGGAGGTTCATTTCGCAGGGCCCTCACGATGTTTTCTAACGATAGAGCGCCATTGAACCCGAAAAATGCGAGAATTTTTTACATCAAACCGAAATTTCAGCTTTGGCTGCGGCAAGCGCGACGAGCCTTGCGCGGGGGAGCGGCGTTCGATCCAAACCAAGGCTTGGGGCCACGCGTTGCTCAAAAAAGTACCCTGTCAGGCGCAACGCTTCGCTCAGCTCACCCCAATTTGCGGGGCCGCCAAGCCGCAGAAAGGCCGGCAAGGTGAGCAGCTTGTCGATATAGGGCGCGCCTGCAGCGCGGCTGACGGCGCGGCCCGACTTGGGGGAGACGTAGATCAGCTCCTGGCTCGCCCCCGTTGCGGCGCAACTGCTAAGGTCCAGCCCAAATCCCAGCATCGCCAACAATGAAAGCTCCCAGGCTGCGTATAGCCCTGGCCAGCGGTCTGGATCAGCGAGCGCATCCAGCAGCTCCGTTGTCGCCTCGAACAGCTCTGGGTTGGGGGCGTGTTCGGCCGAATAGGCGGCGATTTGGGCCAATATGGAGGCCAAGGCGGCTAGAGCGAGAGGATCATCCAGCAATCTCCCGGCCCGCATCGTCAACGCTTCGGCGCGGAAGGCGCCCAGCTGGGACTCGAGGCGACCGCGCCAAGCGACCGAGAGCTGCGCGCCAGGCTGCAGCTCCGCCGCTCGGCGGGTTGAGCCGCCGCCCTTGACCAGGCCGGAGCGTCGCCCATGTTCGCGCGCGAACACTTCTATGACCGCGTCAGCCTCGCCATGACGACGTATGGTGAGTAATATCGCCTCGTCACGCCATTCCATGGGGCGACTGTAGGGCGAAAAGCGGTGCGGCGCCACGCTCTGGCGGCTGCTCACATAATCGGGTCATCCACGAAAGCGCGGCCCTCACGGTCTTCAATTTCGATCACCCACAGGTCAGGGTCGAACTCCGCTTCCCGCGCCAGCTTTGCGTCCACCGCGTTTTCATAGTCAGGCTCCGGGCCGACGAGCCAGCTCCAGCCCTGCTCGCCGGTCGCGAGTGTCGCCCGCGTCAGCGCCCGACAGCGCGGCGCGGTGAAAGATTGAGCCGTTTCAATGAGCTTGATCGCTACGGCGCCCGCTTCGCGCTCGCCGCGCCGACCGACCAGCGCTGTCGCGCCCTCTATTTCCGCACGACGGATCAGGGCGGCGACAAAAATATGAGCGGCGAGGCGGGGCGGCATGGGCGAGGTCCTGCTGATGGGGCGAAGCAGGACCGTCTTACGCCGTTTTGCGGCTGCAATGCACGGGCGTTGCGACTGAGATCAGATCGTGCGGCCGCCATCCACCTCAAGGATCGTTCCTGTCAGCAGCGAGGCCTCATCGGATGCGAGGAACAGGGCGGCGTTGGCGATGTCCTCTGGCGTTGACAGCCGGCGCAGCGGAATGGTCGAGATGAATTTCGCGCGGTTCTTTGGCGTGTCGGCCATCCCCATAAAGGTTTCCAACAAGCCGGTTTCGCCCATCACCGGCGCAATCGCGCATACGCGGACTTTATCCTCCGCCAATTCGACGGCGAGCGATTTTGTCAGCGCGTTCACGCCGCCTTTGGAAGCGTCATACCAAGCCAGACCAGGCCGGGGGCGGATACAGGTGCTCGAGCCGAGATTGATCATCACGCCCGCGCCAACCTCGCGCCAATGCGGCGTCATCGCATGGGTCATGTGGAAAATCGACATGAGGTTGATGTCGATCACGCGGCGAAAGGTCGTTTCGTCGACCTCCAGCAGCGGCTGATTTTTATGCGACCAGCCGGCGTTGTTCACGGCGATATCCACGCGCCCAAACGCGTCGATCGCTTCGGCGGCGGCGATCGCAACGCTGTGGCCGTCAGCGACGTCGCAGCCAATCGCCAATGCGTTCTCGCCAATTTCCTCGGCCGCCACCCGTGCGCCATGTTCGTTGATATCGGCAATGGCGACCTTTGCGCCTTCGGCGGCGAAGCGGCGGGCAATGCCAAGACCGAAGCCGGACGCAGCGCCGGTGATAATCGCAGTTTTATTCGCCAGTCGCATGTCATCCTCCCAACCAACAGATTTCTTGTGACTATGGTCAGGGCATGCCGCCGAAAATTCAAATATTTTGGAGCGATTTTAACAAAACTAATGCCGTCAATTTTCTATTTTATTTTGGTTATTTTTCGTTAGTTTTTACTTTGCATCAGTGACTTCTTGTTACGAGCCGGCCCGCCGCCCGACAATTTTCCAGGCGATGGTCGCGATCAGCGGCGGCTGAAGGAGCCGCGGCATCGGAGCTTGCGTGGCGAAATCTCATGCCTGCAGGCGTCCAGTCAGACCTGGAGAGCCCAATGAAGTCAGTGGTTTATAGCGCAGCGGTCGGCCTGACCTTGCTGGCGGCTACGGCCGGCGCGCGGCCAGTAATCGATCTGAACAGCATACCATTCGGCGCGGCGGCGCTGCGCGCCGCACTTGCCTGTGGCGCGGACGCCCGCCGCCTCTGCCCCGATACGCCGCGCGGAGGCGGCAAAGTTTTGGGATGCTTGGCGGGCAAGCGCGCGGAGTTGAGCGCGCCATGCGCCGCGGAAATGGGCAAGGCGGATTTGATCGCGGATTCGATGATAAACTGCGAAGCGGACGTAAAGCGATTTTGCGCCAGCGTCGTGCCGGGCGGGGGCCGGATTATCAGCTGCCTCGTCGCCAATCAGGACCGTGTTGCGGCCGCCTGCTACGACGGTCTGGCTAAAGGCGCAAAAGCCTATGGCGGCGTGGTTCGGTGAGTTGGGCGCCCGCGTTGAGCGGGCGAAAAAGTTGGGCGCGCGGCCGTGCTGGTCGCGTTCCCATTCATTCTTCTTTCGCATAGGGTCGCCTGACAGGTCTTTCCGAAGCGCCGGAAACCAGGGGGCCCGCCGTGAATTTCGAAACTCGCGTCGTTGAAATCAGTCAGCTGCTTGGCGGGCAAAACGCCTTTATCATGCCGCCTTTTCAGCGCGCCTATGCGTGGGACGCGGAGATGGCTGCGCGGCTGTGTGAGGATCTGCAGGATGCCGCCATCCGCTATTCGCGCGGGGTTGAGGCGGATTTCGGCGGTCGTGACCCCTATTTCTTGGGCACTTTGGTGTTGTCGCGCAACGTCAATTCGGCGCCGTATAGCGTCGTCGATGGTCAGCAACGGCTCACGACCTTAACGGCGGTCCTGGCGGTTTTGCGCGATCGGATCGCCGATGAGGGGCTCCGGCGCAGCTTGCAGGAATTTATCGTCCGCCCGGCGCAGATGGCGATCGGGATCGCCGAATGCGCGCGCGTCACTCTGCGTTCGATCGATCATGATAACTACGCCCGATGGATCGCGACCATGGGCGGAACGCGAGATTTGCCGGCGCACGCCGATACGGATACGAGCATCTTGCTGCTCAACGCGCTGAAGGCGATCAATAAGTCGATCGAAACCGCTCAGGACTCCTATTACCAGCAGATGGCGGAGTTCATTCTCAATCGCTGCGTCACCGTGGTGATTGAAAGCTACTCGATTGAGGCGGCCTTCCGTCTGTTCCAAACCGTAAACCGCCCCGGCCAGCCCATCGATACGCTGTATCTGGCGCGGTCGGAATATATCGGTGTCACCGCGGACCAAGGGCCTGAGGGGGCGGCGTTGGCGGCCGCGTGGGATGCGGTGGAGGATCAGCTCAGCCAATCGGAATTCGAAAGCTATATCGGCGTCGTGGCCGAGCGCACCGTGCCGGAAAAACGCGGGCGCCCGTTGCTTGAAATCATCCGGACGATTTCACACTCGCCGATCCTGACGCACCAGTTTCGGACGAGCTTGAACCGGTTTTTGGTCTCCTACGAAGCTTTGGAAAGCAGTAATCTGCCCTTCGGGGCGGACACCGAGCTTGTCAATGCAACGTTGCGCTCCGCATTGGGCTGGAACAATAGCAACTGGAAAAACGTCGCGCTTGATTGGCTGATCAAGGAACCGCCGGCCCGCGAAACGGTCACGTTTTTCAAGGCGATCGACGCGTTGTGCATGTATTTCTCAATCATGGGCGTGAGCGCGCGGACGCAGCGGAAGCGGTTCGAGGCGATCGCCGCTCAGATGGAGTCGCGCGAGCTGTTCGCCTCAACGAAGTCGCCACTGTTTCTGAGCGATCAAGAGATTGCGCAGACCCTGGCCAAATTGCGCGAGCCCATTCGTGCGGCCAGCAAATATCTCCGGCCGTTGCTGGCGCGGCTGAATTCGCAGGTCGGCGCGCCGCCTTTTGATCCGGAGGCGCTCGCCGCGCTGACGGTGGAGCATGTGCTGCCGCAAAAGCCCGGCCGAAACAGCAGCTGGCTGAAGCAATTTCCGGACGCAGCCGATCGTAAAAAACTCACATACCTGCTCGGCAACCACGCGCTGTTAACCCGCACCGCTAATCCACGCGGGGGCAACAAGGAGTTTGAGGAGAAGCGCCGGATATATTTCAGCTTCGAGGGCTATCAGTCCTTCCCGATCACCAGTCATATTCAGAGCTACGAAGTCTGGAGCGACGCGGCGATCCATGATCGGACGGAGCAGTTGCTGAACATTGCGCGGGACGCTTTGAAAGCGCTGTAGGTTGTATTTTGTTACCTGCTCGCCATCATCCTGCGATAATCGGTCGGTACCGACGCGTCGCCTAGAGGCGTCGGAGCGCGCGCCGACCAGTAGGACGCCAGTTGGCGGAAACCGCGTGCGGCAAAACAAAGAGCTGGAGCCTTTCGCCGTTCCCCCGCGATCGGCGGATGCTCTAAGCGACTGTTCGAGCAAGAGGATCAAATGAAATTCTATGGATTGAGCGGCGTTGTTGCGATTTTGATCGCTTTGGCGGCGCCGGCGGCTGCGCAAGAATACCGTAAGCCATTGGACGCCAGCACCCTGCGCACCGCAGTGGTTGAAACCATCCGCGCTTGCGCGGCAGAGGCGCGTGGTCGCTGCGGCGGCTATCCTGGTGGTCCGTTGGCCTGTTTGCTCGACGCGCCGGTGTTAAGCACGAAATGCGCTTCGAGCTTGGAAAAGATCGCTCCAGTCGCGGAGGGCTTTGTCGTTTGCGCACCGGATATCGATCGTTTCTGCCATGGCGTACCGCCTAAGCGCGGCCGGATTGCGACTTGTATTGCGGAGCATTGGGACGTCGTCAGCGCGCCTTGCTACAGCGCGTTGAAGGCGGGCGCAGAGGCTTATCGGGCGACCTACTAGAGCGATTTGAAGTTAGATGGCCCCATCTAACGGCTCGCAAATCGCGACCAAACCGAGACTTAGAGCTTGTTGATGGTTCCGTGAAACATCAACAAGCTCTAAAATGAGGGAGGCGCCGACGCGGCGTTTTATGGATTCGGCCCTAATCTTACCCATCCGCGCGAATACGCGCATTCGTTGGATCGTGCGGGCTGTCCGCCGTTACTTCGGCGTTCCAAAGCTGATCAAACATTTTGACCTGCAGCTTAACGCCAGGCTCCGCATGCTCTGCTTTCACATAGCCGACGCCGATCGACTTGCCGGCGATGACTGAATAGCCCCCAGACGTCAGCCGCCCAGTTCGTTGTCCATCAAGCGTATAGAGCGCTTCGCGCCCCCACGGGTCAGCGTCCGACGGGCCGTCAATCAACAGCCCGACGCAGCGGATGTTAACGCCCTGTTCGGTCTGGCGGCGCAGCGCGTCGGCGCCGACGAAGTCTTTGGAGAGGTCGGCGAAGCGGTCCAATCCGCTCTCGAGCGCGGTTGCGTCGCGGCCAAGGTCTGTGCCGAAGGCGCGATAGGTTTTCTCCTGGCGAAGCCAGTTTTGCGCTCGGGCGCCAAAGAGGGTGAGGCCAAGGCCTTCGCCGGCTTTCTCCAGGAGGTCGAACAGGTTGTTCTGCATCTCGATCGGATGATGCAGCTCCCAACCCAGCTCGCCCGTATAGGCGACGCGGATGGCCAAGGTCGGAACCATGCCGAGCTCAATCTCACGCGCTGAAAGCCAGGGGAACGCTTTGTTGGTCAGCGCCGCGCTTGGGTCGGCGGCGTGGATCACCCTCTTCATCAGTTCGCGCGCATTCGGCCCGGCGATGGCGAACACGCCATAGCGGCTTGTTACATTTTCGATCTGAACCGAGCCGTCTTTCGGCGCGGCTTTGCGCAGATAGTCGGCGTCATAGGTTTCCGCGGCGCCCGCAGAGATGAGATAGTAGTCGTCTTCCCCCCGCCTCACGATCGTATATTCCGATCGCACGCATCCTTTTTCCGTCAGCGCGTAGGTGAGGTTAATGCGCCCGATGCGCGGCAACTTGTTGCAGGTCAGCCGGTCCAAAAACGCGGTCGCCCCTGGTCCCGCAACGCGGTGCTTCGCGAACGCGGTTGCGTCATACAGGCCGACGCTTTCGCGCACCGCCTTGGCTTCGGCGAGGGCGTACGCCCACCAAGCGCCGCGACGGAAGGAGCGGCTGTCATGATCGCTAAAGCCTTTGGGGGCGAAATAGTTCGGCCGCTCCCATCCATTGACCTGACCAAACTGCGCGCCCCGCGCCTTCATACGGTCGTAGCAGGGCGCTGTCTTTAACGGGCGGCAGGCCGGGCGCTCTTCATCGGGGTGGTGGAGGATGTAAACATGTTCATACGCCTCCTCATTCTTTTTGGCGGCGTATGCGCGCGTGGCCCAATCGCCGAAGCGGCGCGGATCCAGGCTGTACATATCGATCTCCGCATCGCCCTCCGTCAGCATTTGCGCCAGATAAAAGCCTGTGCCGCCGGCGGCGGTGATGCCGAAGCTAAACCCTTCTGCAAAATAGAAATTTTCGACGCCCGGCGCTGGGCCGACCAGAGGATTGCCGTCGGGCGTATAGCAGATCGGACCGTTGTAATCGTCCTTCAAGCCAACCTGCTCCGAGCTTGGAATACGGTGGATGAAGGAAGCGTACTCTTCTTCTATCCGCTCAAGATCTAACGGCAAAAGGTCGGCGCGGAAGCTGTTGGGCACGCCCCAGGTCGCCCAGGCGGGCGCGTTTTTCTCATACGGGCCGAGGATCCAGCCGCCGCGCTCTTCACGCACATACCATTTCGCGTCGGCGTCGCGCAGCACCGGATGCTCCGGCTGCGTTTTTCGGAACGCCTCGAGCTCGGGGTCTTCAGCGGTTACGATATATTGGTGCTCGACCGGGATCGCGGGCAGCTTGCAGCCAATCATCGCCGCCGTACGCTGCGCATGGTTGCCGGTTGCGGAGATGACAAGGCTGGCGCGGATCTCGAATTGCTCCTCCGACGGCTCTAGCCGTCCCCCCTTCTCCATCATCTTGGTCGCTTTGACGATCCACTCGCCGCTCTTGGTCTGCTCAAACCCGTCAACTTGCGCCCGGCGGATGATGACAGCGCCCCGATCGCGCGCCGCCTTGGCGTAGGCTTGGGTTAAATCAGCCGGGTTTACATAGCCGTCAGTGGGGTGAAACAGCGCCCCGACCAGATCCTCGGTGCGCACGAGCGGCCACCGCGCTTTGATCTGCGCCGGCGACAGCCACTCATGCGGGACGCCGACGGTCTCAGCGGTCGAGGCGTAGAGCTGAAACTCCTCCATCCGCGCCTGGGATTGCGCCATGCGGAGGTTGCCGACCCGCTTGAAGCCAACGGACAGGCCCGTCTCCTCTTCCAAGCTCTCATAGGTGCGGATCGAGTAGTCATGAATGTGACTGACCGCGTAGCTCATATTGAAATAGGGCAGCAGGCCAGCGGCGTGCCAGGTCGAGCCCGAGGTCAGCTCGTCGCGTTCAAGCAGCACGATCTCTCGCCAGCCGGCTTTGGCGAGGTGATAGAGGATCGAGCATCCGACGGCGCCGCCGCCGACCACGACGGCGCGGGCGTGGGTAGGAAATTGATCGGCGGCCATGGCGCTGAAACTCCGAAGCTGGCGGAACGATAGCTTCGATTAGAACGCCCCGGCGCGGCGAGGGCCGGATCTGCGCGACGGAAGGTGGATTGGAAACGACATTTCGCCGTCGGCGCGGCTTGGCGCAGGGGGCGCCGAGCTTGCGCCAAGCGATGGCGCAAGCTTTTCAGTGCGACAACCGCCGCTGGCCGAGGATCTAGAGAAAGCCGCGCGGCGCGAAGATTTCTTTGAGATCCCGCTCCGGCCGCGCGCCGATATGCTGGATCACCTCGGAGGCGGCGAGGCAGCCCATTTTGCCGCAAGTCTCCGGATCGCGGCCATTTGCGACGCCGAACAGGAAGCCGGCGGCGAACAGATCGCCGGCGCCGGTTGTGTCCGCGAGATGCGGGATCTTTTCGGCTTGGATGTCAAACCGCTCGCCTTGCGCCAGAACAACGCAGCCCTTTTCGCTTCGCGTCACCGCCGCCAAGCGTACGGCTTTGTCTATCTTCGCAACCGCCTGCTCGAAATCATCGGTTTCATAGAGGGAGAGCAGCTCCGCTTCATTCGCGAACAGCACCTCAACCTGACCGTGGATCAGCTCCAGAAAGCTGTCTCTATGTCGCTCAACGCAGAAGGTGTCGGACAGCGTCAGCGCGATTTCGGCCCCCGCAGCGTGGCCGGCCTCCATCGCGGCCGAGAAGGCGCGCTTAGTCTCAACATGATCCCACAGATATCCCTCAAGATACACGATTTTGGAATCCTCAATCGCCGCCATGGGCAGATCGTCCGTCCGAAGCAAGGCCGAGACGCCGAGATCGGTACACATGCTCCGCTCTGCATCCGGGGTGACCAGGATCATGCTGCGCGCGGTATGGCCCGGCGCGTGGGCGCCAAAGCGCGGGGTGTCAAATGCGACTCCGATCCGAGCCATGTCGTCCGAGAAGATCTTGCCAATCGCGTCATCTTTGATCTTGCCGCCGAACGCGACGTTCGAGCCGAGCGAGGCCATGCCGACAATCGTGTTCGCCGCCGATCCACCCGAGATCTCGCGCGCGCCGGGAGGCATCGCAGAGTGGATTGCTTCGGCGCGATCACCCTCGACCAGCGTCATCGCGCCTTTGGCGATGTTGTGCTCCGTCAGAAAAGCGTCGTCGACGCGCGCGAGGATATCAACGATCGCGGCGCCGAAGGCGATGGCGTCTAGCGACTTCTCAGTCATTGGCGGCTCCTATTTTGGCCGAAGGCGGACGCGCGGGAAGTGCGCTCCGATCTTAGCGTGCAGAGGTTGAGCGAGCGGTTACGCGGTTTGGTTGCTGGGCGTTTTGTTGGGAAAGCCGCACAGATCAGCGATCAGGCAGCGCCAGCATTCGGGTTTTCGCGCTTTGCAGAGATATCGGCCATGCAGAATCAGCCAATGGTGGGCGTGGTGCGCAAATTCGGCTGGGATCACGTCTTCCAGCTTTCGCTCCACGGCCACAACATCCTTACCGGGCGCGATGCCTGTGCGGTTGGACACGCGAAACACATGGGTGTCGACCGCCATTGTCGGTTGGCCGAACCACATATTCAAAACGACATTCGCCGTTTTCCGGCCGACCCCTGGCAAGCTTTCCAGCGCCGCGCGGCTGGAAGGGGTCGCGCCATCCCACTCGTCAATCAGCTTTTGGCTCAAGGCGAGGACGTTCTTCGCCTTGTTGCGATAGAGGCCGATTGTCTTGATATGTTCAATCAGCCCCTCCTCGCCGAGGGCCAGCATCTTTTCGGGCGTATCGGCAACCTGAAACAGCGTCGCCGTCGCTTTGTTGACGCCTTTGTCGGTGGCCTGCGCCGACAGGGCGACGGCCACCAGCAGCGTGAACGCATTTACATGGTCGAGCTCGCCCTTGGGCTCGGGTTCTCGGGCGTGAAAGCGGTGGAAGCACTCCGCCACCTGCTGAGGTGCGAGATCCGGGGCGCGCGGCTCGGGCGATTTAGAAGCCTCGGCGGCTTTGGAAGCGGGCTGTTTCTTCGTCATAGCCCGCTCTATGACCCCAGCCGCCGGAGCGGCGCAAGGCTGGTTAACAGCGGAATTTGCAGCCGTCGCGTTCTTTGCGCAGCAATTCCCGCACCGCGCGGCGCACCTCCGCCCCAGCTAGGACGCCGTCTTTGTTTCGGTCGGCCCGATTAAAGATGTAGTCCGGAACCCATTCGCCATCGATCGACTCGCCGCGGCGATACACTTTCTTCGGCTTGGCGACGCTGTGGGTGGCGACGTGAGGGCGCTTATATGCGTCGCCTGCAAGGACCTCAGCGACCGGATGGGCCTGCGCCGCGAAGCTGGATGCGATCAAAGCAGCGAGGGCGGCGCCGGACAGGATAGTGGAACGGGTAGCGTGCATGATGAACTTCCTTTTTCGCAGATCGTTGATCTGTAGGGCTGATGTGTTCAGTTAGTCGGGCGTCGCAAGCATCGGGTTGCATGCATTCTCAGCAACGCGAAAAATTATGACGCTATGGTGATGCGGAGTGGGCGAATGACGGCGCGTGACAAGGATCCGAATGGCGAGGAGCAAGGCGCGCTCTATGACATCATGGCCGCCGCGTTGCGGCATCTTGAGGAGACGGCCGAGGAGCGGCCGAGCCTTGAGCAGGTGGCGGCGCGGATCGGCTACAGCCCAACGCACTTTCAGCGCTTGTTCTCTCGCTGGGTTGGGGTCAGCCCGAAAAAATACGTTTCATACTTGGCGCTTGGCCACGCCAAGCAGATGCTGGCCGAGCGCCGCACGATGCTTGAGACGGCGGAGGGGGCCGGGCTGTCCTCCGCCGGGCGTCTGTATGATTTGGTCATGAAGTGGGAGGCGATGAGCCCTGGGGTCTACGCCTCCGGCGGCGAGGGGTTGGATATCGCATATGGCTGGCTGGACAGTCCGTTCGGCGACGCCTTGGCGATGACGACGCCGAGCGGGCTTTGCGGACTCGCCTTCGCCTCGGAATGTGGACGCGAAGCAGCCTTCGCTGATCTGGTCGCGCGATGGCCGAGGGCCCGCTATGTCGAGGCGCCTCAAACGGTCGCCGATATTGCCGGGCCGGCGCTCGGCGGCGGGGGCGGCGTGGCGCAATTGGCGCTGATTGGCGCGCCGTTCCAGATCAAGGTCTGGGAGGCGCTGCTGCGCGTGCCAAGCGGGTATGTGACCACCTACACGGATATCGCGACGGCCATCGATCGCCCCAAGGCGGTGCGGGCCGTGGGCACGGCCGTGGGGCGAAATCCGATCTCATGGTTGATCCCATGCCACCGCGCCTTGCGGAAATCAGGTCTGCTGGGCGGGTACCATTGGGGGCTGACGGTCAAGCGCGCGATGTTGGCCTATGAGTGCGCGCGTGCAGATGCGGAGCCTATTCCAGCATCCTGATAACCGGCTCGACCAGCTCGACAACGCCGAGCACCTGCTCACCCAGCGTTACATGCCGATTGTCGAACAGCATGGCGTCGATCAGCATGACGGGCCCGCCTGATTTCGAGAACACTTTCTTGTCGTCGATCGTCAGCCGGGCGGCGATAACGACGATCGGGCTGCTGAGATCAAGCTCGTGTTTCTTCATATAGGCGTCGCACTTCGCGCGCTCGGCCGCGGCCGCGGCGGGATCGAACAGCAGCGACTGCGCGGGCGGGAAGCTGTAAAGCGGGCTTGAGCTCGGCTGAGCGAGCTCCTTAGGCGCGCCGGCAAGGTGGCCGCAATGGTCCACGCGAGCGCGGAAGGCGATGCGCCGCCCTTTAAAGCTCTCATCCGCGCCAAAGGATCGCGCCATCGTAAACACCGCTGCGGATGATACGATTTCATAGTCCCGCTCCGCGATGCGCGCTTTCAGGGCGGTGCCGGCTTTGACGCTTTTGGGATCGGGATAGGGAAACAGCTCCGCGTCAAGTTTGGGGTTGGGCGTGACCCAGGGGCTGATCGTGACGTCCAGCATCTTTCCACGCCGCGCCACCCGCATCTTGGCGGGCGCGTCGGTCGCCGCCGCAATCGCTGCTGCGGCCGCGCGCGCCGTTTTCGGGGCTGTCTCATTCACCCCGACGATGTAATCGCCCGCGCGCAATCCAGCGCGATCCGCTGGGAATCCGGGCCGGACCCGCAAAATCTTTGCGCCTTTTGCGCCGTCATCGACCAGCGCCACGCCGATCAGCGGTTTGGCTTTGGCGATTGCGCCGAGGCCGGCGCAGAGCAGCGCCGTGGCGATCATTTTGCTCAGAAGGCGCAGCGAGACGCCGATGCTGTCGATGGTCAGGGTGCGCATTGCCTCTCCTTGCGGCGCGGCGAGTGGGGGAGAGGGGCCTCCCCAGTTGGTTTTCGTCCGCAGATTCTGCACTCGCGGCGACGGGACGACAATCCTGCGGCGAAAAAGCGCCGATTATGCGGCGGAGCCGAGTGTCGCCGCGTGGCCTGAGACAGGGCCCGTTTGCGCGCTGCGCAAATTGTTGACTATTTCACTTGGGAATGCGAAGTCGGCGATGCGCGTTGGCTGAGCGCGCCACCTAGTACGGAGAACAAAGATGCTTTCATTTAAAAAGGTCGCCGCAGGCGTGGTCGCAGCGAGCGCCTTGGCGGTCGCCGCCGGCTCAGCGCTCGCTGAGGGTGTCGTGAACATTTACAGCTCACGCCATTACGACACCGACGAGCGGCTCTACACCGATTTTGAAAAGAAAACCGGCATCAAAGTTGTCCGCATTGAGGGCAAAGCGGATGAGCTGATCGCTCGAATGAAAGCCGAAGGTAAGGCGAGCCCGGCGGACGTTCTGATCACGGTGGACGCAGGCCGCATTTGGCGCGCGGAACAGGCAGGGTTGCTGGCGCCGCTTAAAAGCAAAGTTTTGGAAACCCGGATTCCTGCTTATCTCCGCCATGCCGAAGGCAAATGGTTCGGCTTCTCCCAGCGCGCGCGCATCATCTTCTTCGATAAGAAACGCGTGGCCGAACCGCCGAAGACCTATGAGGCGTTGGCGGACCCTAAATATAAAGGCCTCGTCTGCACCCGTTCCTCGACCAACATCTATATGCTGTCGCTGCTGGCCTCAATCATTGAGCATTCGGGATCGGACAAGGCGAGCGCTTGGGTCGCCGGCCTATGGGCGAACCGCGCGCGTGATCCGAAAGGCGGCGATACGGACCAGCTGCGCGGCATTATCTCGGGCGAATGCGCAATCGGTCTCGCCAACACCTACTATTTCGCGCGCGCTTTGCGGCGGGAAGTCAAAGGCGTTTCGAAAGACATCGGCCGGATCGGTTGGGTGTTTCCAAACCAGGAAGGCCGCGGGGCGCATGTCAATATCAGCGCGGCTGGCGTCGCGGCTCATGCTCCAAACCCAAAGAACGCCAAGCTGTTTCTCGAATATCTCGCGAGCGACAGCGCACAGAAATATTTCTCCGCCGGCAATGACGAGTTTCCCGCTGTCCCGGGCGTTGAGCTGAGCGCGGCTGTCAAGAAGCTCGGCAAGTTTATCGCGGATAAGCTGCCGCTGGAAAAACTGGGCGAAAATCAGGGCGAAGCTCAGATCCTGTATGACGCAGCCGGCTACAAGTAAGCCGAAAGCGTCGCGCGCGCGCCCGCCTTCCTCTCCTCCTTCCGGCGCGGCGCGCGCCACCCATTTACGATCCGCCGGCGCGCGCCCCTGGCCGCGACCGGCGGATTTGCATCGAGAGCAGGATGACCGGCAGCAGCCCCAGCAGCCCAATCGCCAGCGATGGCGTCGACGCCTGCTCCAGCCGCTCATCCGCAGCCAGCCGATAGGCCTGGATCGCGAGCGTGTCGAAATCAAACGGCCGCAAAATCAGCGTTGCCGGCAGCTCCTTCAGAATATCGACGAATACGATCAGCGCCGCCGTCAAGATGCCGCCGCTGATCATTGGCGCGTGGACGCGCCGCAAAGCGCCGCTCGGCCCCTCTCCAAGCGCGCGCGCCGCGTGATCCATCGAGGGCGTAACCTTGCCGAGCGCCGCATCGACAGTTTGCAGCGCGACCGACATGAAACGGACCACATAGGCGAACACCACCGCAAAGATCGACCCGATCAGCAATGGCGAGATGCGATCCGGGAACCAGTCGAGGCCGGTCCAGCGTTCGAACGCCTTTGTCGCATCAGCCGCCCATACCACATAGGCGTTGTCGATGATCCCAAAGGGCGTCAGCAGCCCGATCCCGATGACGACGCCGGGAACCGCGTAGCCCATCGAAGCGACCAGCGTCGCGAACCGGCCGGCGCGCCCGCCGCTGAGGCGCGCCGCATAGGCCATGATGATCGCGAGCCCGACGGTCGCCGCGGCGCCAATGCCGGCCAGGGTCAGGGAATTCAGCGCGAAGCCAATATAGCGTGCGCCAAAGAAAGCGTGCCCCCCGGTGATCGACATCCAAGCCAGCGTAATGAGCGGGATCACAAACCCCAGCAAAACGGGCGCGCCGCAGAGCATAACGGCGAGTAAGGCGCGAAGGCCCGTCAGCTTGGTTTCCGCCAGCGTTTTGAACCCGGCGCGCGCATCTTGAGTACGCGCCGCGCCACGTTGGGCCCGCTCCAGCGCGATGAGGGCGAAGACGAAAACAAGCAGCCACCCCGAAAGTTGAGCTGCGGCGGCGACGTCGTCCATCCGCGTCCAGGCCTTATAAATGCCGGTCGCGAAGGTCTGCACGCCGAAGTAAGAGACAACGCCGAAATCCGCTAACGTCTCCATCAGCGCGAGCGCAACGCCGGTAACAATCGCCGGCCGCGCCATCGGCAGGGCGACGCGGAAAAACACGCGCATCGGGCGATGGCCTAACGTGCGCGCGACGTCCAGCGCCGCCGCGGACTGATTGAGGAACGCCGCTCGGGCCAGCAGGTAAACATAGGGGTACAGAACGAGGATCAGCATCGCCGCTGCGCCCGGCAACGAGCGAACCTCGGGAAACCAGTAATCGCGCGGCCCCCATCCCGTAACCTCGCGCAGCCATGTCTGGACCATGCCGGGATGGTCGAGGAGATCGGTGTAGGCGTAAGCGACGACATAGGCCGGGAAAGCAAGCGGCAGGATCAGCATCACTTCCAGCAGCCGCCGCCCCGGAAAGCGCGTCATAACCGTCAGCCAGGCCGACGTGACGCCAATGATGGACACGCCCGCGGCCACCAGCCCCGCGAGCATCAGTGTATTGAGCGCGTAGCGCGGCAGCACGATGCCCGCCAGCCGATCCCATGCAGCGGTTGTTTCGCCAAAAACGGAAATGGCGATCGATGCAACCGGCGCCGCGATCAAGAGCGCAGTGAGCGCGGCCAAAATGTCGAGCGCGCTCAGCGATCGCCAGTAGCGGCGCGCTCCCGCGGCGAAGCCGCTGAGGTTGCTCTTTGGCGCGCCTGAGCCAGTAGGCGTCTCATTGTGCAATCGATCTTACTCCGGACTCGGCATGGTTGGTTTTTGCCCATGGACGGCAATAAACTGTTAGCCATCGTCGAGCAGCAAGTCAGTCGAACCTAAACACATTTCCTGCATTCTGGCCTCTGCAACCCTTCCATGCGGGAAAGACGAATGAAATATCTGCGCTCCTTATCAATTGGACACAGAATTCGCCTTGGTTTTGCGGCGCTGCTCGCAATCACGATCGCCGTATCGTTGGGCGCGCTCAGCGAGGTTTCGGACAGCGGCGAGCGCGCAGAGTCCAGCCTCTCCTCATTCGCTGCGCTTGAGGCCGCCGAATATACTGCGATGGCGACCACCAGCTACTTCGGCGAACGTTCGGAAGCCAACGCCAAAGCAGTGGAGAAATCTACGAAAACTCTGGAGGCGCGGCTTGATGCGCTGCGAGCTTCTGACAGCGTCGACGTCGATGCGTTGACGGCGGAGGCGGCCCGGTTTCGCGCAAGTTTCCGCGCTGCCGAGGAGAGCGATAAGCTGGTGCAGGCGAAAGTCGCCGCTGTGGGCGATGCAGCCGGGCGCTTAAACAAAATAGCGATCGCGCTCGTAAAGAAAGCTGGCGATGAGCTGGTGAAAACCGCGGACGCGCGTAAGAAGGCCGAAGCGAAACTATTGGTGGCAAGCAAAACCGCAGCTTTGGCGACGATGATCCGCCGCGACACCGTTACGTTCGACGCCGAGTTTAGCAAGCCGCTGCAACCCGACGGGTTCAAAAACGTCGCCAGCCTTAGCGCAACGCTCAGCTCCGTCAAACACGCAATCGCGCGACTTGGCAAAGGCAAACCCGACAAGTCGATTGTGGAGGCCTTTAAGCGCGCCGAGACGGAAGCCGGCGAGCTGGATCGCGCTTTCGTGGATTTCAAAAAGACCCTAAAGCAGAAGCCGCTGTTTTTTCCTGTGTTTCAGAAAAAGCGTGAAGCGGTGCTGAAAGCTGCGGCGGCATTGAAGCGCGCAATAGGAGTCCTGGAGCGCGACGTCAAATTTATTTCGCGCCGTCAGACGGCGTTACAGCGCAAAAGCCGCGAAGCAGCGCTTGGCGCGATGCGCTCCAGCATGGCGTTGACGGAATTTCGCGCCAACGCCGCCGCCGCCCGCTCATCCTTTCTCGCCTTTGTCGACAAGCCGACTGATGCGAGCGCCGCGGCCGCGCTCGAAGGTCTGTCTCCCCTGACCGAGTTCATCCTGGAGCATGGCAAACAGCTCGACAAATCGCTCGTCAAAGTCCTGAATGACGATATCGCAATGTTCGGAACCGGTCTGTCCGAGCTGAAGGCGGGATTTGCGCGCCGCGCTGCGGCGCTGGAGGCGTTGACCGCGGCGCTCGCGAAGCTCTCGGACGATGTCGCATCCGCTGGCCGGAAGGAAATGACGGCGTCGAAGACCGCCGCAGCCGGGGCCTCTGAGTTTCTCATCTACGCAGTGATCGGCGCGGCATTGCTGGCCCTGATTGTCTCCTGGGTCGTGGCGCGTTCCATCTCGCGGCCTGTACGCCGGATCACATCTGAGATGAAGCAGGTTGCCGACGGCAATCTCGAGCTGGCTATCAGCGATTCCGGACGCGAAGATGAGATTGGCGAGATGGCGGCCGCGGTTGAGGTGTTTCGCGAAAATGCGCAGGCGGTGCGACGGCTGGGCGAGGAACAGAAAACGCGCGACGCTGAGGCCGAAGCGGCGCGGAAGCGCATGATGGTTGAGTTGCAGGACGCGTTTGGCAGCGTCGTCGAAGCGGCGGCGAGGGGAGATTTCGGCGGGCGCGTGAAAACCAACTTCGCCGATGCGGAGCTCAACGCGATTGCTGAAGGGATGAACCGCGTTTTGGGCACGGTCGGCGACTTCTTCGGCGATTTGCGCAACACGCTGATGGCTTTGGCGGAAGGCGACCTTACGCGGCATGTTGATGACGGCCGGGAAGGGGCGTTCCGCGACATGGCTCTCAGCGCCAATGCGACCGTGGCGCGGCTTGGGGAGCTGATCACGGCGATCCAGTCAGCGAGCGCTTCGATCGCAGACTCGACCCGCGACATGGCCGGCGGCGCGCGCGAGCTTTCCGATCGGGCCGAACGGCAAGCCGCTTCGCTGGAGGAAACCGCCTCGACAATGGAGCAAATGCGCACGACCGTGGCGTCCAACGCTCAAATTGCCGAAGGCGCAAATGGTTTGGCGTCAGAAACCCGAACAAAGGCCCAACGGGGCGGCGATGCTGTTAATGATGCGAAGGACGCGATGGCGCGCTTGGCCGAAAGTGCGCAACGCATCACTGATATTACCTCCGTCATCGATGGGATTGCTTTCCAAACCAATCTTCTCGCGCTGAATGCGGCGGTCGAGGCGGCGCGCGCGGGCGATGCGGGTAAGGGCTTTGCAGTTGTTGCGGGCGAAGTGCGCGATCTCGCGCAGCGAAGCTCGCAGGCGGCGCGGGATATCAAAGCGCTCATCGATGAGAGCTCGCAGCAGGTGGGGGATGGCGTCCAGCTTGTTGAAGCCGCCGGCGCGACGCTGGATGAGATTGTTACCGGCATCAACGAGTTGTCTGACCGGGTGGATGGTATTTCCACGGCCACGCGGGAGCAGGCGACTTCGGTTGATGAAGTGCATGCCGCTGTGCAGGCTCTTGATGAGATGACGCAGGAAAATGCGGCGGAGGCCGAACGGTCGGCGGAGGCGGCGCAGCACTTTACCGCCGAAGCGGATCGTCTCGACTCTCTCGTGTCGGCGTTCCGCCTGGATCAAGCTGCAGCGGCTGACCGCGCAGCATAGGGCGGCGCCCGATGCTGCGCGGCGGGACGACAATTATTCGTCGTCGTCCTCCCAGCGATCTCTCTTATCGGTATCGCGCGACTTGTCGCGTTTACGGCTGCGCTTGCCGTCCTCGAAACCTTCTGGCGCGAAGTTTGGCGGCTCCATCGACTGGAACGAGGAATCGTCGAAGTCTCGACGCGGCGGACGATCGCCGAAGTCGCTGCGTGGCGGGCGGTCGCCAAAATCGCGGCGTGGCGGACGATCGCCAAAGTCGCCGCGTGGCGGACGGTCGCCGAAATCCCGGCGTGGCGGACGATCGCCAAAGTCGCCGCGTGGTGGACGGTCGCCGAAATCCCGGCGTGGCGGACGATCGCCAAAGTCGCCGCGTGGCGGGCGGTCGCCGAAATCACGACGCGGCGGACGATCGCCGAAATCGCCGCGCGGCGGGCGGTCGCCGAAATCGCGACGCGGCGGACGGTCGCCATAGTCGCCGCGCGGCGGGCGGTCGCCGAAATCGCGACGCGGCGGACGATCGCCAAAATCGCGGCGCGGCGGGCGGTCGCCAAAATCGCGGCGCGCCGGGCGCTCAGGCTGAGGAAGCAACTCGCCATCAAGTTCTAGATTGCCGGCGGACATCCGGCCGCGTCGATCTTCGATCAGTTCGTAGGTCACTGGCTGCCCATCTGGGAGCGTCTCAAAACCTGCTTTTTGCAATGCCGAGATGTGAACGAAAACGTCATCGCCGCCGTCACTTGGGCGAATGAAACCGTAACCCTTTTCGGGATTAAACCACTTAACCGTGCCTGCCGGCATTTGCGCCATCCTGTGTCGCACTGTAGTACTCTGCGCGTCGACGACCATCGCGGAAGTCGAACAGAGGATCCGCCGCACTCGGTAGTCTTACGCGCACCATATCACGAACCTCGCGAGTGAACACGCGCTTTTGCCACAATCAGTCGGCTTTTCCGCCGAGGTCGAGTCGGTTTCGAGGCGCGCTTTCGCGCTCTATCGGTTTTTCAGATCAACGGCGTCGGCATGATCAAAGAAAGCTTGGCGCTGCGAAATTAGATCCGCAACAGGTGGTGAAATGAACTATCGACACGCGTTCCATGCCGGAAATCATGCGGACTTGTTGAAGCACGCGTTGTTTGACGCCGCGCTCGGGCAATTAACCCAGAAGGCGAAGCCGCTGGTTGTCGTTGACGCCTTCGCGGGATCTGGCCTGTATGATTTGCGCCTTGACGAGCGGGCCGACCGCACAGGCGAATGGCGCGGCGGCGTCGCCCGCCTGTGGGAGCATCGTATCGACGAGCTGGCCGGACCTCTCGGGCCCTTTCTGCAGCGTCTACAGAGTTGGAACCCGATCGACGCCGAATTTCGCTGGTATCCTGGGTCGCCCCTGCTTGCGCTTGCGGGCATGCGGCGGGACGACAAGTTGCTGGCGGTTGAGAAGCACCCGGAAGAGCATGAACGGCTTGCTCAACGGCTGGCCGAGGACCCGCGTGGGCGCGTTTATCAGGAGGATGGCTGGACGGCGCTCACCTCTTTCCTTCCGCCGACCCCGCGGCGCGGCATCGTGCTGATCGATCCGCCTTTTGAGGTTCCGAACGAATTTGAACGCCTGACCAAGGCGCTCGCGAGCGGGCTGCGCCGCTGGGCCACCGGCGTTTTTGCGCTATGGTATCCGATCAAGGCGGGGTTTGATCTCGGCGCGTGGGAGGCTTCGCTGACCAACGCTGTGGGCGAGGCGCCGTTGCTCAACATGGCCCTCAATGTGGCGCCGAGCGGAGAGGCGGGCCTGGTTGGCTCCGGGCTTGCGGTCGCCAATCCGCCCTTTGGATTTGATCAAGACGCCGCCGCGATTGGCGCGCATCTCGAGACGTTGCTCGCTCAGCCTGGCGCGGCCGGTTTCCGCTTGGCGCGATTGCGTGAGCGGCTATAGCGGGAGGCCGGTCTCAGACCATTCGGGAAAGCTGATCCACTCGGCAAACTGCGTCGCATCGACATTCCCGCCAGAGGCGACTGCAATAACCGGCGTCTCGGCGTTCGCCGAGCCTTGATCAAAGAGCGCAGCCGCCAGCGCGACGGCGCCGCCAGGCTCCAAGACGATTTTCAAATGTCGAAAGGCCGCGGCCATTGCTCGGCGCGCATCCCGGTCCGATACAGCCAGTCCTGGCCCGAACAGCCGCCGCCCCACCGCCCAAGGCAAGTCGCCTGGGCTCGGAGTCATAATCGCGTCGCAGATCGAACCGGTTGTTTCGGTGTTCCGCTCGATGCGCCCCGCCGCGAGCGAGCGCGCCCAATCGTCAAAGCCGACTGGTTCGACCGAGCGAACACGCCCTTCAAACTCAGCCCCTTCAAGCGCCAGCGCCACGCCGGAGGCTAGGCCGCCGCCTCCGCAACAAACCAACACATCGGCCTGATAGACGCCGGCCGCACGCGCTTGCTCAACCAGCTCCAGGCCGACTGTCCCTTGCCCGGAGATAACCAGAGCATCATCGAAAGGCAGCGTCAGATGAGCGCCGCTTTCCTGCGCGAGCCGCCGCACCAACGCCTCGCGATCCACGCCGCCGGCGCGATCATACAGATGCAGCTGCGCGCCATAGGCCGCCGTGTTGCTCTTTTTGAGCGCCGGGGCGTCATCGGGCATCACGATCGTCGCCGGAACGCCGAGGAGCTCCGCCGCCGAGGCGACGCCCTGAGCGTGGTTGCCGGAGGACACCGCGATAACGCCGCCAGCCAAACGCGCGGCGCCAAAGGCGGAGAGATGGCTCCACGCGCCGCGAAATTTGAACGAACCGGTGCGCTGAAGGCATTCCGCCTTGACCAAAATACGCCGCCCGGCCGCACGATTGAGCAACGGCGATTCGAGCAGAGGCGTATGGACCGCGCGGCCGCGCAGACGCTCCGCAGCGGCGAGAATACTTGCGTAGCTGGGCGCATCAATTGCGGCGGGATCTGAGGAGCTGGTCAATTTTCAAGCGCTTTTGCGATGGCGGGTAGCGAGGAAAGGTCGGCAATCACTTTCTCAGGCGCTCCTGGCAGCCGGTCAAGCGGATCACCGCGTCGGTTCACCCAGACCGTGCGAAAGCCGTAGGCGGCGGCGCAGCAGATATCCCACCCGTTCGAGGAGACGAACAGCGCCGAGCTTGGCGCGACGCCCAATCGGGTTTCGACAAGGTCGTAAATTTTCGGGCTTGGCTTAAAGACCGCCGCTTCTTCAGCCGAGAGCGCCGCCTCAAGCAGATCGCCGAAACCGGCGGACGCGACCGCCGCCGACAGCATTTTGGGCGCGCCGTTTGATAGAATCGCGCGCCGCCGCTGGTCCGCCGCCAGAGCTTGAAGCGCCGCTTTCGCTTCCGGATAGGGCGCGAGCGTCTCATACAGCCCCATCAGCCGGGTCCGCAGAGCCTCACGCTCGGAGCCCGAGGGGATCGCCAGCGCGTCGAGGGTCCAATCAAGACCGTCGCCCGTCACGTCCCAGAAGTCTCGATGAGCGCCGTACGCGGCGCGGAGCCATGTGTATTCGAGCTGCTTGCGCCGCCAATGTTCCGCCGCCTCAGACCATCGGGCGGCGAATGCGCGCCCGGCCGCGCCGGTCGCCTCGGCCTCCGGGCCGCCGGCCTCAATCGCCGAGGCCAGCCGGCGCGCGGCGTCGCCCACGTCAAAAAGGGTGCCGTAGGCGTCAAAGACGCACAGTTCGATCCTCGCCATGTCGATCCTTCGCGAAGTTTCCCACCCTAGGGTCGAAACCCATTCAGCAGCCGCCGTCAGCCCGGTTTAGGGGCTTGTCGGCTAGAATATCGAGGCGCAGGCGGTGTGGCTCACCGTCAAGC
>JALEGB010000051.1 GCA_022760355.1 Neomegalonema sp. | reverse complement strand
CTTGACGGTGAGCCACACCGCCTGCGCCTCGATATTCTAGCCGACAAGCCCCTAAACCGGGCTGACGGCGTCTGATGAAGGGGTTTCGACCCTAAGGTTCGCTTTGGCGGAAAATTAGGGCTGGCCGGCGATACTCTCGGAGAGATGGCGATGACGCTCCCGCAGTCCGCGGCGAAGCAGCGTCCGCCTTAGCGGGATCTCCGATGACTGAGCAAGCCAAGCAGAATGGCCACCAGCCAGCCCCAGGCGCGGCGGATGAGTTCGAGCCAGAAGCCGAAGGGGCGTTGCTGGAGGCGGCCGACGATGAGGCCAGCGACAACGCTGAAATCGCGCTGGAGACCGCCTCCGAGCCGTCGAGCCTGAGCATGATGGCGGACGATCCGGCGGAGGCGGACACATCCGGCGACGCTGCGCCGCCAGCAGCAATGGACGATGACCCTCCGGCGATCGCGGATCCCGCCTCTGCGTCCATCTCCGCCGAAGATCCCGCCCTCGACGCCTTGGGCCACGATGAAGAAGCTGGTGACGGCGCTTTGACCACCGAGAATGTGGATGACGCGGCGATTTCAACGCCTGAAGCCGCCGCCGCGCCTGATTTGGATGATGAGGGGGGGAGCCATCCAATCGAGGCGCAAGAGTTGGGTCGCGATGCGCAGGGGGCGGCGCTTGAGGACACAGAGCAGGCAGATCATGCCGCTTTGTCAGCTGAGCCTGAGACGCCCCCAACTCTGTCCGAGGACGATCTCCTGGCGGAGGAGGCTGAAAAGCTGCTGGCGCAAGCTGGCTCGACGGGGGATCCGTTCGCAGTCCCACCCTCCACAAACGAGTTCCAGAACACTGCCGACGTCGCCGCCGCCCACGCTGACGCCGCCGAGCCTCCTGAGATCGCGCCTGATGCGCTGGAGGATACTGAAGCGCTCAGCGCCGAAGAGTTCACGCCGCCAGAGGAGTTCGCTCCGCCCGTTGAGGCCAGCGGCGATCCCGACATTCTCGCCAGCTTGCCAGAGTCGCCTACGCTTGATCCGGAAGCTCCCGAAGAGGCCGCCGCCGCGCCGGAGCTTGAAGCCGCCGGGTTGGATCTCGGCGCGATGGCGGTCAAAATCGACGACCCCGATCCCAATGCGTCCGACGATGACGACCAAGATGACAGCGATAGAGGTGAAGACGCCGCCAAGCCAAAACCTTCTCGCCGCGTCCGGTTGATGCGCTATGCCGCCATGGTCGCGGCGCCACTGATTTTACTCGCCAGCGCGGGGTATTACTTTTTCGGCGGCGCCCCCTACCCCGCTGACGGCGCGTTGCATACGACGTTCAAAGGCTGCGACGCCGCCGGTAATTGCGCATCCTTTACGCTGTTCGCACCGGGCTTCGCTTATGGTTGGCGAGAAGGGAAAGCGACGCCGCGCCCAACTGGCCCCGATCATAAGCCGTTCGCCGATAGAATTGGATCGCGGCTATATTTTGCGGAAAGCGTCGTCGCCGTCGGGCTCGCCGAGCCGGGCTTTGCTTCGAAAGAGGCGAAAGCAGCCAAGACGGAGCCGATTGACTGGATCAAAACCGCGGATGTTCAGGCAAAGCATAGCAGAGCCGACCTCGACGTGAAGACCCGCTCACATGGCGACTATGGGCATGCGCGGGCGTCAAAAACGACAGCGACTGCGCCGCCGAAACCCAAAATCGGCCTTGGCGGCGCGGCAACGCCCCGCGCCCTGGCCGCCTGCCGCGCAAAAACGCTCGAAAGCATGCTCGCGGCAACAAAGCACTCTGTTGAAAGTAAAGCCAAAATCTATCGGGCCTCGCTCGGCGTGCTGAAGCCGGCCAAGGCGAAAAAGTTAAAAATGGCGAAGGGCGGCGCCCCGCTCCTGGTTATCTTTATTCGCCATGCGCACAAAGACGTCGATCTGGCGGACGCGCTGCGTCGCGGCGCACAGCGTCACCTCAAGCCCGCTTTGACGAAGATCGCCCCTGAGATGGCCGTGCGCCTCAGCTTTAAAAACTACAGCTGCTGGGGCGAGGCGTTTGCGCTGACGGCGAAGAAGCAGAAAACAACCGACCTCTGCCACCCGGAGCCGTTGGACTGCGCTCACTTTACCAAGTAAGGCGGATCGAGACTGTTAACGCTGCCGAGCACAGCCAACAGGCTCTCGATCCCAACCAGCAGGCGCCGCAATCTATTTTTTCTTCTTCGCTTTGTTGGCGAACGGGTTTTCCGTACCGCGCACCAGCAATCGAACCGACGCGCCATCCATATTGAACGCATCGCGCAAGCCGTTGACCAAAAAGCGCAAATAGCTTTCGGGGATGTCGTCGGGCCGCGAGGTGAACAGCACGAAAGTCGGCGGACGCGTCTTTGCCTGGGTCATGTAGCGCAAGCGAATTCGCCGCCCGCCGGGCGCAGGCGGCGGATGCCGCTCCGCCTGTATCGCGAGCCAGCGATTGAGCTTGCTTGTCGACACGCGGACGTTCCAGGCCTCATACGCCTTCAAAACGCCCTCTCGCAGCCGATCAACATTGCGCCCTGTCAGCCCTGACATCATTACCAGCGGCGCGCCGCGGGCTTGTGGCAGCAGACGGTCGACCTTTTCTTTCAGCTCGCCCAGCTTACGCTGCTTATCCTCCTCAAGATCCCACTTATTAACCCCCAGAACGAGCGCGCGGCCTTCGCGGTGCGCCAGATCGACAAGCTTCAGATCCTGGGTTTCGAACGGTCCGTCGATATCGCTGAGCACCACCACAACTTCGGCGAACCGGATCGCGCGCAGCGCGTCATCGACCGAAAGCTTTTCAACCTTATCCTGCACCTTCGCGCGTTTGCGCATGCCGGCGGTGTCGTAAATTTTGAACCGGCGCCCCGCCCAATCGACCTCAAGACCGATCGAGTCGCGGGTAATGCCGGCCTCGGGGCCCGTGAGCAGCCGATCCTCGCCAAGAATCTGGTTGACCAAAGTCGACTTGCCGGCGTTTGGGCGGCCCACAATTGCGATGCGCAAGGCGCGGTTCGCGTCCTGATCGGCGTCGACGCCATCGACGGCCTCCGGATCGGCCTGAACCGCCTCCGCGCCAGCCTCGCTGTTCGCTGCTTCGGCAGCTTCCGCGGCTTCCAACGCCGCGCGCCGCGCCGCTTCGCGATATTCGGCGTCAAACGCATCGGCGATCGGCCGAAGGGCCGAATAAAGATCCTCCATCCCCTCGCCATGCTCAGCCGAGATGAGAACAGGATCCCCCAGCCCCAGGCGATACGCATCGAGAGCGCCGGCCTCTCCCGCCCGGCCTTCCGCCTTATTCGCCGCGACCAAAACATGGGCCGAACGTTTGCGGAGAATATCGGCGAAGACAAAGTCGTCCGGCGCCAACCCGGAGCGGGAATCGACGACAAACAGGCATATGTCGGCCATATCGACCGCCCGTTCCGTCAAGCGCCGCATCCGCGCGGGCAGGCTGTCGTCACGCGCATTTTCCAGCCCCGCCGTATCGATGACGGTAAAACGCAGATCGGCGAGCCGCCCGTCGCCTTCACGCAAATCGCGCGTAACGCCCGGCTGGTCATCCACCAGCGCCAGTCGCCTGCCGACAAGCCTATTGAAAAGAGTTGATTTTCCGACATTAGGGCGGCCGACGATCGCAATAGAAAATCGCTCAGTCCCGCCTGGCGTCTCGGTCGGCCGCCCGCGCGACCGACCTTTCGCCTTATCATTTGAGTCGCCGCTCACTCGGCGACTGCCTGGCCACAGGAGACTCGTCCGTTTGGCCCAAAGTTATTTGTAGGCGTGCGCATCACCATCGAAGTCCACGACAATCAGCCGATCTCCGACGACAATCGGCGGAATAGAAGTCGGCCCAGGGAGATCGGCTGTCTTCTCAACCTTGCCGGTGCTGGCGTCGAGCCGATAGATTTTTTCCTCGGTCGACACCAAAAACAGCTTGCCGCCGACCAAGATCGGACCGCCATACGAGATCGGGCCCTCTTTGTCATCCGGATCTGTGTAACGCTCCAGCTGAGTTTCCCAAATGGTGCCGCCGTCGGACGCGCGCAAGGCCATGACCCGCGCATCGTCGGAGACGACAAACAACGTATCGCCCGACGCCCACATCGGGCTGTAGGAGCCGATGTCTCGCGACCAGATTTTCACGCCGGTCGGAATTTCAAAGGCGGCGATCCGTCCAGCGACGCCGCCAGCGTAAATCCGGCCTGAAAGCATCACCGGCGGGGAGCTCACGTCGGAAATATGGGAAATTGCGCTGCCGCGCCGCGCGCCGCCGAGCGGTTCGCGCCAACCTGAACGCCCGTCACGCAGGCGGAACACGCCGATGTCGCCGGAGGGGAACGGGGCCGCAATCACTTCGCCCGAGATCGCCGGACCTGAAGCGGCGAGGACCGCCGCGCCGCCCTCAGCGCCAATCGCCGCCCAGACGCGCTTGCCGGTCTTAACCTCGATACCGACCAGAGCGCCATTTCGCGCCTGAACCACGGCCAGCCCTCGGCTTACAGCTGGGGCGGAGCGGATAGGAGCGCCCACTTTCAGCACCCAGAGCCGGCCGCCGGTTGCAGGCGACAGACCGATAACTTCGCCGAAGCCGGTCGCGATCACCAGCACATCGCCGGCGACAGCGAGACCGCCGCCGAAACCATCCCGGCCATCTTCGCTCTCGGGCGCGACATCCGTCGCCCAAAGTTTTTTGCCTGTTGCGACGTCCAACGCCGTTACTTGTGATGCTGCGTCCAGGGCGAAAATCCGCTTGCCGTCGGAAACGGGCGGCGCGGTGACGCGGCTTTCGCTGTCGGAGGAGGCGCCGATGGATGTAGACCAGACCCGCTCCAGCCCAATTTTCGCCGCGATATGGCCGATCGAGCCCCGCGGCCCGCCGCCAAATTGCGGCCAGGCGCCGCGGCGCGTAGGGCGCGAGACGGCCACGGGCGCGGCGACGCGGGTGTCATCCGCCTTGGCCGCCCGCAGCGGCACCCGATCCCCCTGCAGAATCTTTTCCTGCTCGCCGAAATTGTACCCGCAGCCGCTTAAACCGAGCGCCGCCGCCGCAACCAACAAAGGCGCGCTCAGACGCCGCAATCCGCGACGCTCAGAAGAATTCGCTTGCATATATTTCTCCTCAGCCTGCCCCGCCTTCGCTTCGCAAGCCGGCCTGCGCCGCCTGCGAAAACGCCCTGTCGCGCTGCATTGCAGCGCCGCTCACCGCCGCAGCGGCTTTCGAACTTCACGCGCTAGCCGTCTGAACCGGTTTTCGTTGCGGCTTCCGGCTTCGCGCCATCGGCCGGCGCGGATGGGGTTGTTGGCTCCGCTTTTTTCTCAACTGCTTTCTTGGCCGCCTTCTCGGCCGCCGCCGCGGCCTTTTTGGCGGTCGCGAGCTGATCGTCAATTGCAGCCATCAAAGTCGCGGCTCGACCACGCAATGCTGGCGTCGCCACCGCGTCTTTGCTCGCCAACTCCAGCGCGGCGCGAGCTTTGGGCAGATCCTTTGCGCGGACATGCGCCGCTGCGGTCAGCTCGAGCGCCACAGGGCGATAGGGCCGCCCTTCCGCAGTCGCTGGGCGCAGCAGATCCAGCAGCGCCGCCGGCTCCATCGTTTCGGCGCCAACCAGCGCGCCGCGCACCCGTGCAAGATCCGCATAAACTGGCGCAAGCTCTGGGGTGGCGGCGACGGACTTATACAATTCGATGGCGCGAGCCGGATCGTCGTCTGAGCCTTTGCCATCGACGAAACGGCCGGCGGCCTGCAGCCGCGCAAGAACCGCAAGATTTCCGTCAAAACCCGCGGCCAGCTTCTCAACTTCCGCGGCAGGCGCCGGCGCCGTACGGCTTTGGGTCGCAAGCAGTTTGCCGCCCGCCTCCCGTTGCGCGTCGCGCACGGAGCTTGCGTAGAATTCGTAGCCGAACGCGCCGATTAGAATAGCCGCGACAGCACCGCCGAGCATTGGCCCATATTTCCGGCCATAATGCATCATCCGCTCACGCTGGAGCTCTTCGCTCACCTCGTCAAAGAAGATGTCGGCGTCATCCCGCCCTGGCGCTTTACGCTCTGGCTTGCCGCCGCGGTCGGCCGGCTTTTTGCTCTTGAATATCGAACTCAGCCCACGCACGCGCGGCTCCTCCATTCCTATCGCCCCCATCGGGCAGGTTGCGCCGCTGGTCTTAGCGTTCATGGCGCTTAGCGCAAGGTTTTCGCGGCGTTTGCCGCCCAAACTCTGCGAACTGAACGGTCTTCTCACCGGCATGTCGCCGCCGCGGCTGCGTCCATGTCGCGCCGAGAACCGCGTTTTTCCAGCCTCTAACGTGGAAATTTGCGCGCTTTTTGACCGGCGGGCTTTCGGCGGCCCTTTGCGCGCCCTATTTAGCGCGCTACGTAGCGCCCCTGAATTTATCGACGTTTCGTTCAGGCTCAGCGCCCGACTGCGGCCCGGCGCCGCCCTTCCGCCGATCAGACCGAGGCTAAAAATGCGCAAATCAGCTCTTGTCGCCGCGATTGCGGCCAGCGCCCTCATCGGCGGCGGAATTGTGCTCGCCAAGGACGACGGCAGCGACGCCGCCGCGTCGCCCCCGAAAGCCGCCAAAGCAAGCGAACCGGCGCAACAGCGTCGTGTCCGAGTGCTGGTGCGGACCTTTAAAACCGGTTCTCTGGCCCGAACCCTGCGTTTGCGCGGCGTAACGGCGCCGGCGCGAGAGGTTGAGATCAAGGCGCAGACCGCCGGCCTTATTATTACCCCGCCATTGCGCAAAGGCGCGCGCGTCGCCGCCGGTCAGGTTTTGTGCAAAATCGAGCCGGCGGACCGAGCAGCGCAGCTGGAACAAGCGAAAGCGAAACTAGCCCAAGCCAAGATCGACGCCGCCGGGGCCGAGAAACTTTCCCGCCGCGGCTATGCGTCAGAGGCGAAGCTCGCGGCGGATCGCGCCGCCCTCGCCGCCGCGCGCGCGGCGGTCGCCGCGATTGAGCTTGATCTGCAGCGAATGACGATCAAAGCGCCCTTCGCAGGGATCCTGGAAACGGACACCGCCGAAACAGGCGCGCTGATGCAGTCCGGCTCAATCTGCGCCAAGCTGATCGTGATCGACCCCATCCATTTTGTCGGCTACGCGACCGAGTCCGAAGTGTCTGGCGTCAAGCTCGGTCAATCTGCGCGCGCCCGTTTGCTCGATGGCCGCGAAATTGACGCCAAAGTCACATTCATCGCCCGCAGCGCCGACGCCGCAACGCGCACTTTTCGGATTGAAGCCGTCGCCGCCAATCCCGAGGCGCTGAAAGGCGGCCAGCTCCGCGGCGGGCTGACGACAGAGATTACCCTCAGCGTCGCCGCCGCGACAGGGCATCGGCTGCCGGCCTCGGCGCTTACACTGGATCCGGCAGGGCGGATCGGAGTACGGGTCGTCGCCACCACCGACGCTGGCGCCGTCGCGCGGTTTAAACCGGTGACCTTGTTGGGGGATCGCGCCGAAAATATTTGGGTGACCGGATTAGCGGACACAGAAACCGTCATCGTGCGCGGCCAGGAGTATGTCTCCGATGGGGCGCCGATTACGCCGATGACCGAGGCCGAAGCGGCCGCCGCACAAGCGGCCGCGCGTAAATAAGCGCGGCGTGAGACGCCCCGTTTCAGCTAACCGCCGTGATTGATGAGGGACGAAGCGGATGAACGCGTTGATTAACTGGGCCGTGTCGCGGGCTCGAATGGTGTTCGCTTTTGTCTTCATCACCATTGCCGCCGGCTTTGTCGCCTATACCACCCTGCCCAATGAGGGCGATCCTCAGATCGACGTTCCGATTCTCTATGTTTCGGTTAATCTGCCCGGCGCGACGGCGGCGGATGTCGAGCGTTTGATGGTAAAGCCGCTCGAAACGGAGCTGAAGGGCGTCGAGGGGCTCAAGAAAATGACGGCGAACGCCAGCGAAAGCCACGCTGGCGTTGTGCTTGAGTTCAATTTCGACTGGGACAAACCGTCTGCGCTCGCCGATGTGCGCGATCGGGTGAACCGGGCGAAAGGCAAACTGCCCGACTCCGCGCTGGAACCACAGATTTTTGAGCTGAGCACCGCCGAGATACCAATCATCATCGTGACGCTCTCCGGCGCAGTTCCGGAGCGGACGCTGCTGCGCGCCGCGAAGGACGCTCAAAGGCGGATTGAGGCGTTGAAAGCCGTTGTCGAGGCGGAGATGAGCGGCCACCGGGAGGAGGTGGTCGAAGTTGTTGTCGATCCGCTGAAACTTGAGGCCTATGGCGTTACCGCTGAGGAGCTGATCACATTTGTGCGCCGGAACAATCGGCTTGTCGCTGCGGGAGAACTTGAGGGCGCGAAAGGCCGGTTCTCCATCTCGATGCCCGGCAAGTTCGAAAAACCGTCGGATGTGTACTCCGTCGTCATAAAAAAGTCCGCCGATCGAACCGTCACAATCGGAGACATCGCCGAGCTCAGACGCACCTTTAAAGATCGCAACAGCTATGCGCGCTTTAACGGCAAGCCGGCGATTGCGCTCAGCGTGAAAAAGCGGGTTGGCGAAAGCACGGTCGAAACTGTCGCAAAGGTGCGCGCGGCGATGAAGGAAGCGCAAGCGACTTGGCCCGCGCCGATGCGCGACGCCGTCACGCTGGATTTCAGCTTCGACCGTTCGGAAGAAGCGGCGACGATGGCGGACCAACTCGAAGATTCGGTGCTGACCGCCGTCTTCTTGGTGATGATGGTAGTGTTCGCAACGCTCGGCATCAGATCGTCGCTGCTGGTCGGTTTTGCTGTGCCAAGTTCATTCCTGCTGACCTTCGCGCTGTTGGCCGCGATGGGGCAGGCGATCAACAGCATGGTGCTCTTCGGGCTCATTTTGGCGGTCGGCATGCTCGTCGATGGCGCAATCGTGGTTGCGGAGTTCGCGGAACGCCGTGTGCGCGAGGGCGCGCGTCCGATTGAGGCCTATGCTGAGGCGGCTCGTCGGATGGCGTGGCCTGTCATCAGCTCCACTGCGACAACGCTTTGCGCATTTTTGCCGATGCTTCTCTGGCCCGGCGGCCCCGGCAAATGGATGAGCCTGCTGCCGGTGACGATTATCTTCGTACTGTCTGCGTCGCTGCTGGTCGCCTTGATCTATCTGCCGGTGATCGGCGGCGCGATCGGGGAAGGGATTTCACGCCTGGTGCGGGGAGTTCGCGCGCTGGCGCGATTGCCGGAGCGCGCGGATGCGGGGGAGACATTCGTCGAACCGCCTGCAGGACGGACAGTGTTTGGCCGCATCGCGCGACGCGTCACCCGTCATCCCGCCCTATGCGTTATCGCCATTGCGCTGGCGGTCGGCGCGTTGATCGGGGCCGGGCAAGCCTATCAAAAATACGGAAAGGGCGTTGAGTTCTTTGTCGACACCGTGCCCGAGCGCGCCTTTTTCCACATCCGCGCGCGGGGCAATCTGTCGATCGATGAAGTCGACGCGGTGTTGCGCAAAGTTGAGAAGATCGCTTTGGAGACGGACGGGGTCACGTCCGTCTTTGCGGTCACCTCGGCGAGCGGCGGGGGCTTGGGCTTTGAAAGCAGCCCGAGCGACACCGTCGCCTCGGTTCGGGTCGAGCTGGAGAAATGGGATAAGCTGCTGGCGCGCCCCAAACCGCTGAATGGCGATACGGTGTTGAAATCCATACAGGATAAGGTCAAGCCCATTCCGGGCGTCTTTGTTGAGCTGGCGGAGCAGCAGGCGGGCCCTCCAGGCGGCAAGCCGGTGCAGCTGCAGCTCACCGCGCCGTCGCTCGACCAGCTGGGCAAAGTTGTAGACACGGTTCTCGCCAAGTTTAAAACCGATCCTCAGCTCTTCGATCTTGAGGACAGCAGGCCTCTGCCAGGAATCGAATGGCGGCTTGAGGTCGATCGGCTTGAAGCTGGGCGCTATGGCGCCGACATCGCCAGTATTGGCGCGATCGTATCGCTGGCCACACGCGGCTATAAGCTGGACGCCTTTACGCCCGACGATAGCGACGAAGAGATCGATATTGTCGCCCGTTTCCCCGCCAGCGAGCGCAGCCTCACCACTTTGGATAAACTCCGGGTTCAAACCAGCCGCGGCCTGACGCCGGTGTCGGCGTTCGTAAAGCGCACCCCCGCACCGCTCTTGGGCTCGATCGTGCGGCGGGACGGCCGGCTTTTCATGACGATCAGCGCTGGCGTCGTTAAGGGCGTCAATGCGAATGATAAGATTACCGAACTCGGGACGTGGCTCAATACAGCAGCGAAAGAAAACCCTGCGCTATGGCTGGGGGTTACGGCGGAGTTTGGCGGCGACCAGGAGGAGCAGCGCGAAAGCCAAGCCTTCCTGATGCAAGCGTTCGCAGGCGCGTTGGCGTTGATGTTTGTCATTCTGCTGGCGCAGTTTAACAGCTTCTACGAGTCCATCTTGGTCCTGTCCGCCGTCATTATGTCTATCGCCGGGGTGTTGATCGGCCTGATCCTGATGCAGCAGCCCTTCTCCATCATTATGACCGGGGTCGGCGTCGTGGCGCTCGCCGGCATTGTCGTGAATAACAACATCGTCTTGATCGACACCTATCAAGATTATCGCCGGCGAATGGATCCGATCGAAGCAATTGGCCGAACGGTGGAGGATCGGTTGCGGCCGGTGATGTTGACGACCACGACGACAATCGCCGGTCTGCTGCCGATGATGTTCGCCGCATCAATCGACTTTGCGGAGCTAAAGATTGTCACCGGCGCGCCAAGCGCTCTTTGGTGGGTGCCGCTGGCGACTGCAGTTGTGTTCGGCCTGGGCTTCTCAACCCTGCTTACTCTTATCGTCACCCCGGCGGCGCTTGCGCTGCGGATCTGGGTCGGGCGAGGGATGCAGAAGACCTTCTCGTGGTTGGCGGGACGCTCCACACCGCGCCCGCCCGTATCGGCCGCGGCGCGTGGCGAGGCGCAACCGCCTAAATCTGACGGGCTGGCGCCTGCGGAGTAGTCGCCGGGCCCTGGAACAGGCGTCAATCGGCTGTTCCTTCGCGTCATCGAAGAATTGAACGGGCTGTGCGCGCCACTTGCGCACATGGCGGCTTCGCTCTACCTGAACTACCCCGCGCACCCTGCGCCTCCGCGACGAAACGATCTTTTTATGCCGATTAAAATTCCCGCAGGACTTCCAGCAGGCCCGATTCTCGATGCTGAGGGCGTGATGGTGATGTCCGAGGAAACCGCACTGAAGCAGGATATCCGCCCGCTGCATATCGGCCTGTTGAACCTGATGCCTAATAAGTCGCGCACGGAAACGCAGTTTGCGCGGCTGATCGGCGCGACGCCGCTGCAAATTGATCTGACCCTGCTGCGCATGAGCGAGCATCTCTCACGCCACACGCCCGCCGAGTATCTTGAGGCCTTCTATCAGCCATGGCGCGACGCGGAGGCGCGGAAATTTGACGGGCTGATCGTTACCGGCGCGCCTGTCGAGCTGTTGCCATTTGCAGAGGTGACCTATTGGGACGAGCTGCAACGCATCTTCGATTGGACGCAAACCAACGTGACCTCGACTTTTGCAGTGTGTTGGGGCGCCCAGGCGATGCTGAACTATTTCCATGCGGTGCCCAAACACGCTCTGCCGCGGAAGGCGTTTGGTTGCTACCGCCACCGCAATACGATGCCGGGGTCGCCTTATCTGCGCGGCTTCTCGGATAATTTCACCATCCCGGTCTCCCGCTGGACGGAGGTGCGCGCCGATGAGGTGCCCGCCAACTTGAACATTCTCGCGGCGGCCGAGGAAACGGGGCCCTCCTTGATCGAGGACAAAGAGCATCGGGCGCTCTATATGTTCAACCATATCGAGTATGACACGACCTCATTACGGGACGAGTATGAGCGGGAGCGGGCCTCTGGTAAGAATCCGGACTTGCCGCAGAACTATTTTCCGGATGATGATCCTGGGCGCGAGCCGGAGAACCGCTGGCGCAGCCATGCCCATCTGCTTTTTTCAAACTGGATCAACGAGCTGTATCAGCGGACCCCATACGACCCTAGCGACATTGGAAAAGTCAGCGCATGACGGAACGCCGCCCTACCCCTAGTCTGCAGGATGAAGTTGAGCTACCATCAGTAGACGACTCACCTTCTGTTTCGGACGGGCGGCTTTCTCCGATGTCCCATTTCGACCATACGCTTCGTTCGCAATTTTTCCTCACCGCGCCGCGGCCATGCCCCTACTTGCCGAACCGCACTGAGCGTAAGCTGTTCACGCATCTTTCCGGTTCGAGCGCGGCGGCGTTGAATGATGAGCTGTCCAGGCTGGGCTTTCGCCGCAGCCAAACGATTGTCTATCGTCCCGCCTGCGTTGGCTGCCGCGCCTGTTTGTCCACCAGAATTGCGGTAGATGAGTTTGAACCGACCGCTTCGCAGAAACGAGTGCTGCGTCGGAATTCGGATCTTGTTCGCCGGATATCGCCTGACGTTGCGACTGATGAACAATATCAGTTGTTTAGTCGCTATCTGAACACGCGGCACCACGAAGGCGGCATGACAGATATGGATGTCGACGACTTCGCTGCGATGGTGGAGGATACGCCGATCCAGACCAACGTTATAGAGTATCGGCTTTCTCCCAAGGCGAATCGTTGCAATGACATCGATGCAAATGCAAGTAAAACGCCGGATGGCGAGCTTGTCGCCGCCTGTTTGGTTGACAAACTTGGCGACGGTCTATCTCTCGTCTATAGCTTTTTTGAGCCGGAGTTGTCGCGCCGAAGTCTTGGCCGATATATAATACTTGATCAGATTAACTTGGCAAAATTACTGAACCAACCCTACGTATATCTAGGCTTTTGGGTGCAGGGTAGTGACAAGATGGATTATAAAATCCAGTTTCAGCCGGCAGAAATTATGGCGGATGATGGCTGGAGGCGGTTTGAGCCGGAGTGATAACGCGCCGTGACGCTGGACAATCCTTCAATAAATCCAATTTCTCCGGAAAATCAGCTAATTCTTTAAATTGCACATCCCGAATAGGCCTGCTAGCGTCCGTTCGGCGTTTACTGAACGCCAGGGCAGCGGGACATAAAGGCCTCGCAGTTCGCGCGATGCGCCAAGGGTCCAGCGGGCCAAAAAGAGTACAAGGGAGATTTTTGATGGAACGTCGCACTTTCCTGAAAGGCGCAGCACTGACCGGCGTTGGCGCTGGCGCGCTGGCCGCACCGGCAATCGCTCAAGAGCGGATCGAACTCGCTATCGTTTCTACCTGGCCGCGTGACTTCCCGGGTCTCGGCGTTTCGGCGCAGCGTCTGGCGGCTCGCATTCCTGAGCTGACCGACGGCCGCATCAACGTCCAGTATTTCGCTGCTGGCGAGCGCGTTCCGGCTTTCGATAGCTTCGACGAAGTCGCTTCGGGCAACAGCCAAGCATATATCGGCGCTGACTATTACTGGAAAGGCAAGCACCCAGGTCTTGCTTACTTCACTTCCGTTCCTTTCGGCTTTACCTACACCGAAATGGACGCGTGGATGAAGTACGGCAACGGCCAGAAGCTGTCGGACGAAATCAAAGGCTCGTTCGGCCTGAAAGGCTTCCCATGCGGCAACACCGGCGTGCAAATGGGCGGCTGGTTCAACAAAGAAATTGAAACCGCTGACGATCTCAAAGGTCTGAAGATGCGTATTCCTGGTCTCGGCGGCGACGTCATGACCAAGCTGGGCGCATCGACCATTTCGGTCCCAGGCGGCCAGATCTACGAAAACCTGGTTTCGGGCGCGATTGACGCAACCGAGTGGGTTGGCCCATACAACGATTACTTCATGAAGTTCTACGAAGCTGCGAAGTACTACTACTACCCAGGCATGCATGAGCCAGGCTCGCAGCTGAGCTTCACCATGAACAAAGCGTTCTGGGACAAGCTGTCGGCGACCGACAAAGCGATCATCGAAGCAGCTTGTAACGAAGAGAACGCCCGTCAGATGGCTGAGACCAACGCCAACAACGGTGTTTACCTCACCAAGTTGACCAAAGAGCACGGCGTTCAGCTCCGTCGCTTCAGTGAAGAAATCTACGACAGCTTCGGCGAAGCTGCGAAAGAAGTCTTCGCGGAAGTGCGCTCACACAGCCCGCTTGCAGCGAAAATCCACGACGACTTCGCCGCGTTCCGCGCCGATGTCGGCAACTGGATGGGTCTGTCGGACGTTGCTTACACCGTTGAGCGTAACCGCGTTCTCGGCATTGGCGCATAATTAAGCGCCGCCGCTATGGCGCGAAAGCCGCGCCATGGCGGCAAGTGAAGCTGATTCACCCTAAAGACACTGAATGGGCGGAGACTTATTCTCCGCCCTTCTTTTTAACTAGAGTAGGAAAAATGGAACCAGCGCAGATAAAATTCGCATGGTTCTGCACGCACATACAGGGAGGAGCGCATGGCCGCCGTTGAAACTGGCGCGGAAATACGCGCCGCCGGCGCAACGGGCGCAGGGGATCGCCCAGGTTTCAGCCCCTATGACAAGAGTGACGGCGTCGCGATGGCCTTTCGCGCATTCGCCTACGCCAATATCGGCCTTCTCATCACCTTCCTGATCAATAACTTTCTGATCTTCTGGCTTGGGTTGCCTGGCGTCGCGCCGATCCTCGGCTGGGCGGCAGGGGACGCCGGAGCGCTCGGGTGGCTTCAAGCGCTGTTATATCCGCTCGTCATTGTCGCGTCGATTATCCTCGCGACCCGTGACGGCCGCCGCGCTCTGCGCGCGGACGCGGCGCGCATCACCAGCCTGAACGCCTATTTCATCCGGTCCTGCTTTTGGGCTGTGCTGATTATCGGTCTGGTTGATACAACGATCATGTTCCTGGTCGTTGAAAAGTCGCTGACCTCGCTGACTGGGCCGCTTGCACCGCTGGTGAATGGCGGCATCGCCATTGTCAACGCCCTTGGCGGCGACTACGCCTACACCGACGCCGCCAAACTGGCGCAGGATCTTGGTCGCTCGCAGTTCCGCGGACCCTATGTGCATGTTCCGCTGATGGCGGTCGGCTTCCTGATCGGCATTCGATCGCGGACGCTTGGCTTTCATTGGCTCGCGACCCTGGTTGTCGTTGCCGAACTGCTCATCGTGTTCGGCCGGTTCATTTTCTCCTATGAGCAGGCCTGGATGGGTGATCTCGTTCGCTTTTGGTACGCTGCGCTGTTCCTTTTCGCCTCGGCTTACACGCTGGTCGAAGACGGCCATGTGCGCGTGGATGTGTTCTACGCCAGCTTTAAAACGCGGACCCAAGGGCGGGTGAACGCGTTTGGCGCCATCCTCTTTGGTCTGACGCTTTGCTGGGTGATCATCCTCACCGGCATGTGGGGCAAAGCGAACGTGATCAACGCGCCCGTACTCGCCTTTGAGACTGGGCAGCAATCCTCCGGCCTACAGGTCAAATACATTCTCGCCGCCTACATCTGCGTCTTCGCTATGTCGATGCTGATGCAATTCTGCGCTGCGCTGCTCGACGGAGTCGCCGACGCGCGCGGAGAAGCTGGGCATCGCGAAGGCGATCACGCGTCTGTCGCGTAAGAATTCGGGGCGTTTGATATGGAAGTCTATTTTCTCCTCGTTCTCGTCGTGACCATGATGCTGGCGTTGGGCTCGGGTTTTCCCGTCGCCTTCGCCTTGCCTGGTTCGGCGATTTTCACCATCGGCGCCGCAGCCCTGTTTGGATACGTCCTTCAAGGCGACTCCGGCGCGTTCTTCGCACAGGATGGGCCCGTACAGTGGCTCACAGCTGGCGTTACGAACTTCAGGGGCGTGTATTGGGAAGTTGAGCGCGATACGCTCATCGCAATTCCGCTCTTCATTTTCATGGGCATCATGCTGCAGCGATCGAAGATTGCTGAAGATTTGCTTGTGACGATGGCGCAGCTGTTTGGCCCTATTCCAGGCGGTCTTGGCATCTCGGTGGTGTTTGTGGGCGCGCTGCTCGCCGCAACCACCGGTATTGTCGGGGCGACTGTTGTCGCGATGGGTCTGATTTCATTGCCGGCGATGTTGCGGAACAACTACTCGAAGCCGCTGGCGACAGGCACGATCGCCGCTTCCGGCACGCTCGGGCAGATTATTCCGCCATCGATCGTTCTGATCATTCTAGCCGACCAGCTGGCCAGCGCCGTCGACCAGGCCAGCACAGCGCGGAAAGCGGAGTATAAAGCGGCGACCGGCGAAATCTCGATGCCTTCGGCGTTCGACGTAACGTCGACCAGCGCGGGCGACATGTTCCTCGGCGCCTTTGTCCCCGGCTTGTTGTTGGTCGCGCTCTACATGATCGCGATCCTGGTATTCGCGCTTCTGCGTCCGAAACTTGCGCCGGCAGTGCATTATGACGGTTCGTTCGACCGTAAGTTCTGGGGCCGCGTCCTGCTCACACTGGTGCCGCCGCTTGCGCTGATCTTCCTCGTGCTTGGGTCGATTATCGCCGGCGTCGCAACGGTGAACCAGGCCGGCGCCATCGGCGCGGTTGGCGCAACCATGATGGCCGGCTATCGGCTTGCCCAGGGGCAGCGTTTCGCGTTTGCGCCCGCAATCCTCGGCATCGTGTCCCTGATCGCAATCTTCGTGATCAAAGCGACGCTGAGCACCAACGTCCAAAACATCCAGTCGTCATCAGACGCGCTTGGCGTAACGCTCGCGTCAATCGCAGTTGTCGGCCTGCTGATCGCCATCGGTTGGTCCGGCTGGCGCACGTTGAAAACCGAGGACACGCTCCGAGGCGTCATGATCGAAACGGCGAAAACCACCTCGCTCGTTTTCATCATTCTGCTCGGCGCGGCGATGCTGACCGCCGCCTTCCGCGCCTTCGGCGGCGAAGAGCTGGTCCGTGACTTCTTGCAAGGCCTGCCTGGCGGTTTCTGGACGCAGTTCTTCATCGTTATGGCGGTGATCTTCGTCCTCGGCTTCTTCCTCGATTTCATCGAGATCGCCGTGGTCGTCGTGCCTATCGTTGCGCCGATCCTGCTCGCCGACCCCGCCGCGAACGTCACTGCGGTATGGCTCGGCGTGATGATTGGTCTGAACATCCAGACCTCGTTCCTCACACCGCCCTTCGGCTTTGCACTCTTTTATCTGCGCGGCGTCGCGCCGGCATCGGTCCGCACGGTGCAGATGTATAAGGGCGTGATCGCTTTCATCTGCCTACAGCTGGCCGCGCTCTTCATCGTCGCCGTCTATCCGCCGCTGGTGAACTATTTGCCAACGCGCCTGTCGCTGACATCAGACACCGCGCCGCCGGCGTCGTCGCCGCCACTGCAAGCATGTATTGAGAAATACGTCGCGGAGCAGATGAGCGAACGGGGCGCAGAGATCAAAAAGGCGATCGCGGAGGCGAAGGGCCTCGACTATGCCATCGTTCCAAAGAAGCTTCGTGGTGACCTGGAAGGCAGCATTTCGAAAGCAGAAGCCGTCTTCCCGGCGCTCGAGGCAATCGCCGCCGCCAAGAAAACTCGTGAAGCGGCCGTGCCGGACTACAAACCGGTGCATGCGGAGGTCCGCGTTCTGCTCCGTCGCATTCACCGGTTTGAAGACGAGGCTAAAAAGCTCGAAGTTAAGATCCGCCGGTTCCGCGGCACTGAGGCGGCCAAAGCAGCGTTGGTTTCTGAAGCCGCAACGCTCAAGTCGGAAGCTGATGCGCTACGTGCGGAAATTCCAGCGGATTGGGATGCGCGCCACAAGGCCTATCTGAAGCTGGTAAAGGCGGAAGATAAAGCCCGGCAGATTTACCGTCGCACGGTCGATCAAGCGTACCAGCCGATCCTCGAGGTCGTCGCCGTCATCGACGCGGCGCCGGAGCTGGCGAAGTTCGAAGCCGAGCTGCGCGGTCTGAAAGCCGAGATTAGTGGCCTTGAGAAGAAAGCGGCTGTCGACCGTCTGGCCGACGTCCGCAAGCGTATTGGCTCGGTTGCCGGCGCCCGCGATATTCGCCGTAAGATCACGGGAGCGCGTCGCGCGCTGCGGGCTCGCAAGTCAGATCCAGAAAAAGCGGCAAAGCTGCTGGATGAGGCTGTAGCGCTGTTCGAAGCCGACATGGGCTGGCGGAAAACGGCGGCGGCGACGCTGGCGCCGAAGCTGCGGGCTTATGAGGCGGCAATCCGCGACACGATTGGCCTGCGCTCGCAACCGCGCCTTCCTGTGGAGCAAGCGCTGTATGTCGCATCATGCCGGTCTGACCACACGGACATTTCGTTGAACTTCTGATCCAGCGAGATTACCGACCATCAAGCCCGCCGCAGCCCTGCTGTGGCGGGTTTTTCTGTCTCAAACGCGCCATATCGGGAGAGTTTTACGCGAGATCGCCGCACAACTGGAGATTGTCGCTGACCTCAGCCCACCCGCCTGCTAAGCATTGCGTGGAGGGGGGATGGTTCCGATGAAAGGTGTTGGAATGCGTCTCGCCCTATTCGCCGTCCTGTCGCTTGTGATGCTCTCGCCCCAAAGCGCAGATGCGCGGCTGCTCAAAAGCCTGAGCGATCAGTGCAAAGCTAAATGCATCGAAGTCCAGGCCACGGTGGGCAAAACGAAGGTCTGCCAAGGCGAACGCGTTGGCTTTTCGATTATCGCTCGGCGTTTTCAGTGGTGGTGCGGCGGTTTAAAGAAATGGACCACCTGCGCGCGCCGCACCAATTACGTGCTCATCGCCAAAGACACAAAGACCCGACGCCATATTATCCACTGTTTTAGGCGCTGAATCTTTGCGCGGCTGACGGGCTAATCCGCCATAGGCGGCGGCGTGCTTTCATACTTCTCCAAGAACGCCGCGACACTGAGAGCACGGAAATCCGGCAGCGCCGCGCGCAGCTGCGCGTGGCTCCAATCCCACCAGCGGAGCGCCTGCAGGCGCTCTGCAACTGCGGGCGGATGCCGGTCCCGAAGCTTTCGCGCCGGCGCGCCGCCCCAAATTTCGTAGGGCGGAACGTCTTTCGTCAATACGGCGCCCGCGGCGACAACGGCGCCATCGCCAATCGTTCGGTCTGACAGCACGATTGCTTGAGCGCCGACCCAAACATCAGCGCCAAGCACCACGGGCTTCGCCGCACGACGCGCAAAAATTTCAGCTTCATCCTCGGCGTCGGTCCAGTAGTAGGACGCCCGATACATAAAATGATGCTGGGATGCGCGCTCCATCGGATGGTCGCCGGGGTTGATTCGGGTAAAGCTGGCGATATTGGCGAATTTCCCAATCGTCGCATTCGCGATATCGGCGAAGCGATCGGTGTAGCTGTAATCGCCAAACTCGACATTCAACAGCCGGCTGCCGGCTTGGATCTCGGTAAATCTTCCTAAACGTGAGCCGACGACGGAGGCGTCCGGGGCAATCCAAGGCGTTTCGCTCAACTTTGGCATAAATCATCCTCCTAAGGTGGGTCCGCCATGGTTGTCGGCGCCGCGATCGGCCTCTACATCTTGACAAACGCGTACACAAGAAGAGGCGAAGCGACGCTATGGCCATGGAGGCGGCGGAAATTGAGGCCCTCATTCGGGAGGCCTTCCCAACCGCGGAAATTGAGATCCGCGACCTGGCCGGCGACGGCGACCATTATGCTGCGACAGTTGTCGCTGAAGAATTCCGCGGCAAGAATCGCGTTCAACAACATCAAATGATCTATGCCGCCCTGAAGGGGCGTATGGACCTTAATGGCGGATTGCACGCGCTGGCGCTGCAAACGCGCGCTCCGGCCAGCCCGAGCGCAGAATAAAACGGAGAATACAAATGAGCGATGGCGATCGGGACGTACAGGCTGAGCTTAAGCAGCTGGTGAGCGACAATGACGTGGTGCTGTTCATGAAGGGCACCAAAACCTTCCCACAATGCGGCTTCTCTTCGCGCGTTGCGGCCATCCTCAATTTCATGAAGACGCCCTATCAAGACGTCAACGTGTTAGAGGACGACGCTGTTCGCGCGGGCGTGAAGGAATTCTCCGACTGGCCGACGATCCCGCAGCTTTATGTGAAGG
Organism: Neomegalonema sp.; assembly: GCA_022760355.1. GTDB lineage: Bacteria > Pseudomonadota > Alphaproteobacteria > Rhodobacterales > Rhodobacteraceae > JALEGB01. The sequence continues at coordinate 5,162 of JALEGB010000051.1, read as the reverse complement.
GTGAATTTGTTGGCGGTTGCGACATTATCACGGAGATGACCCTGTCTGGCGAGCTGGATCAGCTGCTCGACGATCAGGGCGTTGCGTACGACAAAGACGCGATCGAAGAAATCCGCAAACAGAACGCATAGGGGCTCAGAGGTCGCGCAACGCACCGTTTGGATGATGTTGCGCGCCCGTCGCCGTCCTTCGCGCCATGACTGCAGCCCTTAGCTGCGGCCCCATGACTACTGATCCACGATCGCGACGCGCGATCGCTACAGATCGCTTTTTGGCGGATCCGATGCCGCCAATTCACCCGAACAGCGAGTGAGCGAGAAAATTTCGCGCGGGCGGCGCCACAGATGCGTTGCTGTGCGACGCCGCGCCGTCTGGTCAGCACCGAAGCTAATCGTCCCGGTGCACCTTTTCCGAACGCTCGTGCATTTCCTGAGCTTCGATTGACAGCGTTGCAATCGGGCGCGCATCCAAACGACGCAAGCCGATTGGCTCCCCGGTCACTTCGCAATAGCCATATTCGCCCTCATCGAGCCGGCGCAACGCGGCGTCGATCTTGCCGATCAGCTTGCGCTGTCGATCGCGCGCGCGCAGTTCAAGGCGCCGATCCGATTCTTCCGAAGCCCGATCCGCCATATCCGGCAAATGCAGCGATGCGTCCTGCAGCGCGGCCACTGTTTCTTTGCTCTCATCGAGGATGGACTGTTTCCACGCCAGCAGTTTTTGTCGGAAATATTCCGTCTGCAGCGGGTTCATGAACTCCTCATCGTCGCTCGGCATATAGCCCTCAGGCAGCTGAACCTGCCGCGCCTCCTCCTTTTTCGAGTTGGCGTCTTCGTTGGCTCCCGCCTCGGCGCCGAATTGAGCGGCGGCGTCTGTCGTCCGCGGCGTCTCGTCGGTCATCGCGCATACTCCTTGGGCGCCGATTCACTCAGATCGCCCTTCGGTTACGTTTATGGGCGGACAACTAACCGATTGACGCTAACAAGTCATCACTGAAAAACGTGTGCTAGGCTAGACCGCGTCCCGCGAGGTCTTTATTGATTTTGGCCGTGATGAAGAAAACAGGAGCCAAACGATGGCGGGGGACACGCGTTTTACAGGAAGCGACCGATATGTCGCGGGAGAGGACTTGCTGATCGCCGTGAACGCGGCGGCGGCCCTGGAGCGCCCGTTGCTCGTAAAGGGCGAGCCCGGATCAGGCAAGACCGAGTTGGCGCGGCAGGTGGCGGAGTCCTTCGGCGCGCGTTTTATCGAGTGGCACATTAAGTCCACCACCAAGGCCCAGCAGGGATTGTACGAGTATGACGCCGTCGCCCGGCTGCGCGACGGACAGCTTGGCGATGAACGGGTCCACGATGTCTCAAACTACATTCGCAAAGGTAAGTTGTGGGAGGCGTTCGAGACCCAGGAACGCGCCGTGTTGCTGATTGATGAAATCGACAAGGCGGATATCGAGTTCCCAAACGATCTGCTGCTCGAGCTCGATCGAATGGAATTTCATGTCTATGAGACCGGCGAGACCATACGCGCCCAGCGTCGACCGATGGTGATCATCACCTCCAACAACGAAAAAGAGCTGCCGGACGCTTTTCTGCGGCGCTGCTTCTTTCACTTCATCCGCTTCCCAGACTTTGACACGATGCGTAAAATCGTGGCCTCGCATCATCCCACCGCACAGGAGGATTTGGTCCGGGCGGCGCTGGCGCGCTTCTTCGAAATCCGCGAAACGCCGGGGCTCAAAAAACCGCCATCGACAAGCGAGCTGCTGGACTGGATCAAACTGCTCATGTCGGACGATCTGGATCCGGCGGTTCTCGCGACGAAAGACGCGCGCCAGGCCATTCCGCCGTTGCATGGCGCGTTGCTGAAAACCGAACAAGATGTGGCGCTGTTTGAGCGGGTTGCGTTCCTGAGCCGACGGGATCAGAAATAGCGGCGAGACGGGCGCAGGCGGCTCTTGATCTGGTCGCCAGCCCCCGCGGTGGCGGGGGAATGCGACCTCGCGTCGCCCACCTGGGCAGGTTGCTCAACCAACTCAGATTGTGTGATATCGCGCTGGCCGAAACGAGCCATATCCGCTTCACCGGCGCCCGTCCGCATTGCGGGCCATTATCCACGGGAGGTCTGGGTGGATCTGATTAAGGGACTGCTTGTCTTCTTCGGCGGCGCTACTGCGCTCGCTTTTGCGTACCAGCTTTATCGCCGTCGCCCCATTACGGTCGCCTTGCACTATGCGGTGATCTTCGGCTTATTCGTCATGATCGTTGTGTATGTATTGGCGATCGCCTTGGATTTGCTCGACATCACGCCAGAGCCCCCGGCCCCTGTGGAGCCGGCGAAAACCGAGTAAGCGACCGCAGCAAAGGAAAAAACGCCCCATGCTGATCCGCTTTTTTTTCGCCCTGCGATCAGCCGGCGTGCAAGTTTCGCTGCGAGAACATCTCACGCTGATTGAGGGCATGTCCAAAGGGGCGTGCCCGGAAGGGATCGAAGCGTTCTATCACTACGCCCGCGCGGCGCTGGTCAAAACTGAATCCGCAATTGACCGGTTTGACCGGGTATTCTCGGCGTTTTTCGGCGATGGCGGCGCGGCCGGCGCAGCGGGCGAAGATGGGCTGGACGCGCATGCGCTGCCGGAGGAATGGCTCCGCCGATTGGCGGAAAAACACCTCAGTGAGGATGAGAAGAAACTGGTCGAAAGCCTGGGCGGCTGGGAAAAACTGATGGAGACGCTGAAAAAGCGGCTTGAGGAACAGCAGGGGCGGCACCAAGGCGGCAACAAATGGATCGGCACGGCCGGAACCTCGCCGTTTGGCGCCTATGGTTATAATCCTGAGGGCGTCAGGATCGGCCAAGAGGAAAGCCGGCATCGCAGGGCGGTGAAGGTTTGGGATAAGCGCGAGTTCCGCGACTATGATGATGACGCCGAGCTGACTGGGCGCGCCGTTCGCATCGCCTTGCGGCGTCTGCGCCGCTGGGCGCGGGACGGCGCCGCGGAGGAGCTTGATCTCGACGATACGGTGCGGGCTACGGCGAGCCGGGGCTGGCTGGACGTCAAATTACGTCCAGAACGCCGCAACGCAGTGAAAGTGCTCCTCTTTCTCGATGTCGGCGGCTCAATGGACGATCATATCTCCGTCGTCGAGCAGCTTTTCGCAGGGGCGCGCAGCGAGTTCAAAACCCTTGAACCATACTATTTCCACAACTGCCTTTACGAACATCTGTGGCGCAATAACCGGCGACGATGGGAGGAGACGACCCCGACGTGGGAAGTCATAAACACCTACGGTCAAGATTACTGCGCCGTATTTATTGGCGATGCAGCGATGTCGCCTTATGAGATCGCCTATCCTGGCGGGGCCAATGAGCATTGGAACGCCGAGTCCGGCGAAACATGGCTTAAACGCGCCTTTGGCCATTGGCGGCGCTCAATTTGGCTGAATCCGACGCCAGAGCAGCATTGGCGATATACGGCTTCGATAGGGATGATCCATAAACTCGTCGAGGGGCGGATGTTTCCGACCACGCTCAGCGGTTTGGACGACGCGATGGCGGCGTTGCGCTAAGGTCTGGAACCGTTCAGGCTCGGCAGGGCCCGGATTAAGGACCAAATGGGATGGCCGAAGATAGCGAGAGATTTCAGTTTCGCCTCGCTGCGCCGCAGAATGGCGGCGACTTGTTTGCGTTGACGGACGTGCGCCATCTGGTCGTCGGCGATCGCTTTCTAAGCACGCCGCCATTGCTCGATGCGATTGCATATTACGCGCGCAGCGCGCAGCTGGAGCGCCTTGATTTCTGGGGGCGCGCCGCGCGTCTGCATGCAGATCGCGCCAATGATCTACTATCGGCGACGCAACGGCTTTGCAGCGTCTATTCGCATTGCCGTTTCGATCAGATTGATCTGCTTGAGGACGCTGAGGCGATGGCGCGGTGTCAGATGGGGCGTCCTTTCGTTATCCTCGATGGCGGCGACATGCTTGAAGCGAAGCTGATCGACGCGCTGAAAGCCTACGGCCAAGCGTTTCTTATCAGGAAACAATTTTAGCTTCACGCTTCGCCTAGACCGCTATATATACCCTTCGACAGCAGGGCTTGGGCCTTGGACTTTAGAAGGATCACGCAACAGTGATGACCTGCGGGCCCGAAATAGAGCGCCAATTGTTGTCGCACACTGCTGCCGAACTTGGCGCGGTGCTGCGGATTCGGACACATACAGGATACAGCCCCAATTCCCTTAGCCCCAAACTTCATGTTGCACTTGCGAACGGAGCCGCTAACGTGGGGTAATTACCTTGTCGGGGATACTGATGCTCGCTCCGCTAATTTTTGCACTTATCCTACTGAGTGGGCTGATAGTTTTGTCGACGCGACGCTTTGCGCGCATCCGTCGGCTCGAAGAACAAAGCGTTCCCCTGAGGGATCAAGCGCTCCATACCGCCAGCCAATCCCTTTTTCACTCCCTGAATATGGCGCCCATACAGCTTCGAGTTGCAAACACAAATCCCGTTGAGCCAGTTATCCGCGCCCGTGAAAAACTCCTTATCGCCGCTTGGCTCGTCGACAAATTAAAATATGGAGAGCTCACCACCGACGAAGCGGCGTTTGTCGTCGCTCGCTCAACAGGAGCGATGGTGTTAGCCAATAGCTGCTTTGAAGACGTCGTCGCAGGGCTTCTTGATCTAGCGCGCCTCCAATTGCGAAACTGCTCCGGCGCGGAAGCCAACAGCCGAAGTCGGATGTTCCTGTGCATGATTTTATCGCACCTATTGAAACGATTCAAACGGCGGGCGCTTGAGGCGGATGCGTTCGGGGCGCTCCTTATGCAGCGCAGCGGCCTCGATCCCTACGCCGCTCTGACCTATCTCGCCAAAATCCAGGCATGGTCGACCCAACGTGACCAAACGACGCCACAGCATCACGACGCTTCTGCTTGGCCGGCGGCATTTGATGAACGAATTCAATTTGTCCAGAGCGCCCTAAGCGAGAAGCGCGTTGCAACGCGCCCAATTATAGAGCTGGACGGACATGATGATCGCGCCAATTCGTAGGGCTGTCGCCTTCGGGCGGGAACTCATAAATCTGGTCGTCGCCAGCCCGTCAAACGCGCTTTTGGGGCAGGAAGCGGCGCGACGGCGGTGTGGTTCCACCGGCGAGCGTCGCTG
>JALEGB010000050.1 GCA_022760355.1 Neomegalonema sp. | reverse complement strand
CTTCTGCGCTGGCGGCGGCGATCCCCCGTTCCGTGACAAGGCCGGTCACAAGCCGGGCCGGCGTCACGTCAAATCCCGGGTTCTCCGCCGGGCTGCCGGGCGCAGCAATCCGAACGCCCTGAATCTCAAGCACCTCCGCCTCGTCCCGATATTCGATCGGGATCTCAAGCCCGTCCGCGACGCGCCAGTCAATCGTTGGCGAGGGCAGGCAGACATAGAAGGGCACATTATTGTCTTTCGCCGCGAGCGCCTTGAGGTAGGTGCCAATTTTATTGCACACATCGCCTTGGCTTGTGACCCGATCCGTGCCGACAAAACATAGATCCACTTCGCCGCGCTGCATCAGATGGCCGCCAGCGTTATCGACGATGACGCTATGGGGGATCCCCGCCCATCCGAGTTCGCAGGCGGTCAGGTAGGCCCCTTGCAGCCGCGGCCGCGTTTCGTCAACCCACACATGCAGATCCACGCCGCGTTCCTGCGCCTGATAGATCGGGGAGGTGGCGGTGCCCCAATCACACGTCGCCAGCCAGCCGGCGTTGCAATGGGTCAGGATATGGACGCGCCCCCCGGAGCGCTCAGCGGCGGCGATGATTAACGGCAAGCCGGCTTCCCCGATCGCTTTGTTGATCGCGACATCTTCTTCCACCAGCGCGCGCGCCTCCGCCAGGCCGGCGTCGGCGCGATCGGTCGCCGCCTGGCCGGCGAGCGCTGCGCGAGAACGATCAAGCGCCCAACGCAGGTTGATCGCCGTCGGTCGAGACGCGAGCAGGAAGTCATAGGCTTGTTGCAGCGCGGCGTCGCTAGCATCTTGGCGCATCGCCAACGCCATACCGTACGCGGCGGTCGCGCCGATCAGCGGGGCGCCGCGGACAAGCATTTCTCGGATTGCGCGCTCCGCGGCGTCGACATCGTGCAGCGTGACGGTCTCGAGGGCGAAGGGCAGCTTTGTCTGATCGATAATTTTGACTGCGCCGTTCTCATCCCAGATTGGCCGCCAGGCTTCGCCGTTGATCTTCATATTTTTGGTTCTCCGCTTCGATAGGCCGCGTCGGCCTGTCGCCATTCGAAAATTAACATTTACATGTAAGTTTGGTCAGCACGCTCGGCTGTCACATCGAAGGATAGACATCATGGCCGTCTCCATGTCAGAGGCGATGCGCCCTGGCGGCTCATCGCAGCCGCGGGAATGGCGCTTGCCGCAGAGCGTGGCGCGCGAAGGCGAGACGGGCGCGGGCGAAGAGCCGGCGGCGGCGCCGCGGCGATCTACGCCTCCGGGCAAACTTCCGACGTCGCGGTTTCGCTGGTTGTGGCTCGCCGCCGGTTGGGTGCTGTTTGGCATTGGCTTTGTCGGCATTTTCCTTCCGGTGTTGCCGACAACCGGCTTTTGGATCCTGGCGGTGATCGCCTTCGAGCGCAGCAACCCGGCGATTGCGGCGCGTATCCGACGGTCCCCGCGATTTGGTCCGAGCGTTTCGGCGTTCCTAGATCATGGCGTGATCACGCGTCGGGGCAAGGTCGCAGCGTTGACGGGGATGCTGATTAGCGTCCTCCCGCTCGCTTTGCTGGTGGAGGGCGCCGCGCTGTGGCTTGCGCTTGGGGGCGTCGCCATCGGCGCCGTCTATGTGACGACCCGCCGGTCGAGACCGAAAGCGCCGCGGCCGTCAGCATCCGACGAGCGCTGAGCGCGCCGCCCTTGCCCGCCGATCGTTGGTTCTGAAATAAAGGCGCTGTTCGAATCGATGCGCGTCGCCGTCGGCGCGGGCTCGATCATCTCGCGAAGGGAGACGCCGCCATGGGCCGTTTAGGGGTTAGCAGAGATCACGCGCTACGCTTCGTCGCCATCATACTGGCGTCGCTTGTCGGCATGAATGTCAGCGACGCGGGCGCCGAGAGCGCCGCGGCGCGTCTTCTCAAGCCGTCGGAGGCGTATCGGGAAATCCAAGCGTGCTTGGTCGCGAATAAAAGCGCCGAAGCCAAATGCGAGAGCGTATCGGTCGCCAAATGCCTCGCCTTTTCTGAGAATGAAACAACCCTCGGCCAAACGGGCTGTGCGTCCGCCGCCGTCGAAGCCTGGGAACGGGTGATGAAGGCCGCCTATCAAAAGGCGTCGAGCGGGCTGAAAGCATATGGCTCGAAGGACCAGCCCCGCGCGCCGTCATTAGGGCAGCTTCGCACGGGACAAAAGGGATGGGCCGCTTACGTCGCGGGGCAGTGCGAACTTGATGGAGGCGTTGCGCATGGCGGCTCTCTGCAACGCGTCATCGCGGTTGAGTGCGTCCGCGCCAAAACCGCGGCGCGGGCGCTCGAACTGCGCGCATTGGTGAAAAGCTACGGCTGGTAGCGGCCGCTGTCAGCGGGAGGGGCGCAGGGCCCCGTCCCGGCGTTCTGGGGCTTGCGGCGAGCTGCGCCACAAGCCCTTTTTTGATGCGACGGCCCGGCCTTAGGCCAGATCGAAGCGGTCCGCGTTCATCACCTTGCTCCAGGCGGCGACGAAGTCCGTGACGAATTTCTCGCCAGCGTCGGAGCTGCCATAGACCTCCGCCAGCGCCCGAAGCTCCGAGTTGGAGCCGAAGATCAGGTCGACGCGGGTTCCGGTCCATTTCAGATCGCCGGATTTGCGATCCCGCCCTTCGAACACATCCTGCGCGTCAGAGGCGGCTTTCCAGGTTACGCCCATGTCCAGCAGGTTCATGAAGAAGTCGTTGCTGAGCGTTTCGGTCCGATCGGTGAACACGCCGTGCTTGGAGTCGTCAAAATTGGCGCCAAGCACGCGGAGGCCGCCGACGAGGACAGTCATTTCCGGCGCGGTCAAGGTCAGCAGCTGGGCGCGATCCACCAGCAGCTCCTCGGCCGACATCGAATATTCGGCTTTCTGGTAGTTGCGGAAGCCGTCGGTTTGCGGCTCCATCACTGCGAAGGACTCGATCTCGGTCTGCTCTTGCGACGCGTCGGTGCGGCCCGGGGTGAACGAAACCACTACGGTTTGACCCGCTTTTTGCGCCGCAGCTTCAACCGCCGCGCCGCCTGCAAGCACGATCAGATCAGCCAGCGATACTTTCTTGCCGCCGGTTTGGGCGCCGTTGAAGTCCGCCTGGATTTGCTCCAGCTTCTCAAGAACCTTCGCAAGTTTCGCCGGCTCGTTGACTTCCCAGTCTTTTTGCGGGGCGAGGCGAATGCGCGCGCCGTTGGCGCCGCCGCGCATATCGGAGCCGCGGAAGGTTGAGGCCGAGGCCCAGGCGGTCGACACCAGCTCGGCGATCGACAGGCCCGACGCCAGAACTTTCGCCTTCAGCGTCGCGATGTCGGCGTCGTCGATCAGCGGATGATCGACAGCCGGCACATTGTCCTGCCAGATCAGCTCTTCTGCTGGAACCTCTTTGCCCAGATAACGCGTGCGCGGCCCCATATCGCGGTGAGTCAGCTTAAACCACGCGCGTGCGAAAGCGTCTGCGAACTCTTCCGGGTTGGCGTGGAAGCGCCGGGAGATCGGCTCGTAGATCGGGTCCATGCGCATCGCCATATCGGCGGTGGTCATCATGGTCTTGACCTTCTTCGAAGCGTCATGCGCCGCCGGAGCCATATGCTCCTCCGCAACGTCTTTCGCTTCCCACTGCCAGGCGCCTGCAGGGCTTTTCACAAGCTCCCACTCATAGCCGAACAGCATGTCGAAATAGCCATTGTCCCATTTGGTCGGGTCTGGGGTCCATGCGCCTTCGATGCCGCTGGTAATGGTGTCGTCGCCTTTGCCGGAGCCATGGGCGCTAAGCCAGCCGAGGCCTTGCGCTTCGATCGGCGCAGCTTCGGGCTCCGGACCGACCAGCGACGCGTCGCCGGCGCCGTGGCTTTTGCCGAAGGTATGGCCGCCGGCGGTCAGCGCAACGGTCTCCTCGTCATTCATCGCCATCCGCGCGAAGGTTTCGCGGATGTCGCGGCCCGAGGCGATTGGATCGGGCTTGCCGTCCGGACCTTCGGGATTGACGTAGATGAGACCCATCTGAACTGCGGCCAGCGGATTTTCCAAGTCGCGATCACCGCTGTAGCGGCTGTTGGGCTTGTCGCTGGTCGCCAGCCACTCGGTTTCCGAGCCCCAATAGACGTCTTCCTCCGGCTCCCAGACGTCGGCGCGGCCCCCGGCGAAGCCGAAAGTCTTGAAGCCCATCGATTCCAGCGCGCAGTTGCCGGCCAGGATCATCAGGTCGGCCCAGGAGATTTTGCGGCCATATTTCTGTTTGACCGGCCAAAGCAGCATGCGCGCTTTGTCCAGGTTGCCGTTGTCAGGCCAGCTGTTCAGCGGCGCGAAGCGCTGTTGGCCGGCGCCCGCGCCGCCGCGGCCGTCCGCGGTCCGGTAGGTGCCGGCGCTGTGCCACGCCATCCGAATCATCAGGCCGCCATAATGGCCATAGTCGGCCGGCCACCAGTCCTGACTGTCGGTCATCAGCGCGTAGAGATCTTTCTTCACCGCGTCGAGGTCGAGCGATTTGAACTCTTCCGCATAGTTGAACGCTGCGCCCATCGGGTCGGACTTCGCGGAATTTTGGCTTAGGACGCGTAGGTTTAGTTTATTCGGCCACCAGTCGCTGTTTGAGACGTGGCTGCGGCCCGAAAATGGGCATTTGGTATCGCCATCCATAGCTGTGTTCCTCTCCTCGGGTCATGCGTGCGCGCGTTCTTCCGGGCGCCGCGTTTGAGCGCGTTTTGCCTAAGCGAGGATGTCTATAGGCGCAATGTGATAGTCTGCGCTGTGCTCATAGCTGTTGGCTATAGGGCTCTGGTCGCGCCGTCTGTGCGTAGGCCGCCGCAATGCTCTTGGCGATTAAGCGCGCCTCGACCCGCTGCGCCGGCGCGGCGCGGGCGACAAGGATGAGATCGCGGCCTGCAGGCGGGGTGAGCGGGCGATAGACCACGCCAGGCGTCGGCCGCGCGGCGAGAGCCGGGGCGAGTGTGACCCCCAGGCCGGCGGCGACCAGCCCGCGGAGCGTCTCGAGCCCGGTGGCGCTCGCGTCAGTCCGGCCCGGTTCCTTGGGCTGGGTCGCACATAGGGCCAGCGCTTGATCGCGCATGCAGTGCCCCTCGGAGAGCAGCAACAGCCGCTCAGTTGTTAACGCGGACTGGGGCGTCGCCTCCTTCTGCGCCAGCGGGTGGGCTTCTGGCAGGGCGGCCAGGAACGCCTCCTGGAAAAGGGGGTACGCCTCCAGCCCATCCGCACGGAACGGTCCGGCCATAACCGCCCAATCCAAACGCCGCGCGCGCAGCTCCGCCACCAGCTGCTCCGTCATTTCCTCAAAGCACAGCAAATCCAGGCGTGGAAAGTCATTGCGGATGGCGGGCAAAGCCCAGGGAAGGAAATAGGGGCAGAGCGTCGGAATAACGCCGATCCGGCGGGGCCCGACCATAGGGTCCGCGCCACGGCGGGCGGCGCCCAATATCGCATCCGCCTCCTCCAGCATCCGACGGGCGCGCTCGACGATATGGGCGCCAAGGGCGGTCAGCCCGACATCGCCGCCGCCGCGTTCAACCAGCGGCGCATCGAGATAGGCCTCCAGCTTCTTGATTTGGGCCGACAGCGTGGGCTGACTGACGCCGCAGGCGGCGGCGGCGCGTCCGAAATGCAAATGGTCGGCGAGGGCGACGAGGTAGCGCAGTTGGGTCAGGGTCATGGCGATCGTCAACTAGGGGCGATCAATGATCGGAAAATCGGAATGGGCCGCTTTGTCAACCGCTACTTAGCGGGGCGTTGCGATCGTTGAATCGCTGCTGAGGAGAAATGCGGTCGCGCCCTCGGTGAAAAGCGGGTCAAAGGCGGCGTCGGAGATCTCCAGCCCGCCCGTGTAAGCGCCGAACGCGGGCAGGATCAGGCGGCGATCGGAGGCGAGAAAACAGCGGCGGGCGATGCGGCGGCCGCGCAATGTCAGGGTCGCTTTGGGGTGGTAGTGTCCTGAGACTTCTCCGGCGCCGGTCATCAGCGGCGACGCGATGTGACGGAAGACAATCCCGGCCTCGATGATCTCAGTGGCGACGGCGCCGACATCGAGTTCCGGGGCCGGATCATGATTGCCGGTTATCCAGATCCAGTCCCGGCCCGCGGCGAGCGCGGCAAGGCGCGTCTTCGTCGGCTGTGGCAGCGCTCGCGCGGCGTTGCTGTCGTCAAAACTGTCGCCGAGGCATATCAGCCGATCCGGGCGCGTCGCCGCAATCTCGCTCGTCAGGCGCGCAATCGTTTCGGCATTGTCAAACGGGGGCAGCAAGGCGCCCCCGCGTCGCGCAGTACGCTCCGACTTGCCGAGGTGAAGATCCGCGACAATCAGAGTGCGGGAGGCGGGCAAGAACGCGCCGCCGCTGGCCCGGAGCTCGATCTCCAAGCCGCCAATTTGCACCGTCGTCCGGCGCACTGATGGGGGAACGGAGTTTTTTGATGCGGGAAGCACGGATGAGCGGGCCGTTTAGCTGTTGGGCGAGGGCGGTGTTTGCGCCGCTTCGATAATGAGGCGGCGCGCCTCTTCTTCAAGCAGCAGTTCTTCGGCCGAGCCGCCCTGGATCGGCACGCGCCCCATTTCCAACATCAGCGGAGCCGCGAGCGGGGACATGCGCGGCAAGGGGCGATGCTCAAGGCGCAACTCGCCCCCGGCGCCGCCGGCGATGCGCCCGAGCATTTCTTCAATCCGCCCAAAATCGATCAATCCGCGCATGGCCTCCCGGCGGGTGACGTCCAGCAGCAGATGGTCCGGGTCGTATTTCGTCAGCGTGTCATAGAGGATGTCGGAACTGACCGTGGTTTGACGCCCGCTCTTTTGCGCGCCGGGCAATCGCCGTTCGATCAGGCCGGCGATCACGGCCGCCTGTCGGAACGTTCGTTTCATCACCGCGCTGCCGCTCAGCCAGGCGTCGAGCCCCTCGCGCAGGCCACGCCGCTCGAACAGCGGCGCAGGATCTTCGATCAGCTCCAGCGACCAAAGCATCAGCGCGTAGTCATTGGCGACAAAGCCCAGCGGGGCGGCGTCGGCCTCCTCAAGCCGTTTGGACAGCAGCAGCCCGAGCGTCTGATGCGCGTTGCGGCCAGCGAAACCATAGGCGGCGAGAAACGCCTTGTCTCCGCGCTGGAAGGTCTCGACAAGCAAAGAATCGCGACTGGGCAGCGCTGACACGGCCTGTTGGAGTTCCAGCCACTCCGAGACGGATGCGGGCAACTCCGACCAGCGCGCGGGCGTTTCGAGGATTTCGAGCACGCGGTGGGCGAGAAAGGTCGAAATCGGCAGCTTGCCGCCAGCGAAAACCGGAATGCGCGGTTCGCGGCCGGTTGCGTGCGCGACTTCGACGGATAGTTCGCGAATTTGCTCGAAACGCACCACTTGCCCGCCGATGAGGAACGCGTCCCCTGGTCGAAGCGTGGCGGCGAAGCTTTCCTCAACCTCGCCGAGGGAAGCGCCGCCGCCGCGCTTCCCCAGGCGCACGCGCATTTTTTCCGACTCGACAATGCCGCCGACATTCATGCGCAGTCGCTGCGCCGACCTGGGATCGCGCAGTCGCCAAAGCCCGTCCGGCCCTTGTAGAAGGCGGCGCCACTGATCATAGGCGCGCAGCGCGTAGCCGCCATCGGCGCAGAAGGCGAGGCAGCGGTCAAAGTCGGCCCGGGTCAGATCGGCGTAAGCTCCGGCGCCTCGGACTTCGGCGAAAAGCGCGTCCGCGTCGAAGGCGTTGGCGCAGGCGGTGAGGCAAATATGCTGGCAGAGCATATCGAGGCCGCCCGGCGCGAGCCCTTCGCCGTCAAGCTCGCCCGCCTTCGCCGCCTCCAGCGCAGCGCGGCATTCCAGAAGTTCGAAGCGGTTGGCCGGCGTCAGCAGGGCGCGGCTGGGCGCGTCAAAGCGGTGATTCGCCCGCCCAATGCGTTGCACCAGCCGCTTTACGCCTTTTGGCGCGCCGACTTGGATGACCAGGTCGACGTCGGCCCAATCCACACCGAGGTCGAGCGAGGAGGTCGCCACCACGGCGCGGAGTTTCCCCTGGGCCATCGCCGCCTCAACCTTCAAGCGGGCTTCGATGCTCAGGCTGCCATGATGCAGCGCGATGGGCAGGTTCGCGTCATTCACCGCCCAAAGGGCGCGGAAGAATAACTCAGCTTGAGCGCGGGTATTGATGAAAACGATGGTCGTGCGCGCCTTCGCGATCTCTGCGAGCACCGCAGGCGCTGCGTAGCGCCCGCCCATGCCTGACCAGGGGGGATCCCCGGCGCTCTCCAGGATGGCGATGTCGGGTTCCGGTCCGGGCGGGGCGAAGGTCAGGCGGCACTCGGCCGGGTCGAGCCAGCGGGCCAGCGCGTCAGGGGCTTCGGTTGTTGCGGACAATCCGACCCTGCGATGCGAGGGGGCGAGCGTGCGCAGCCGCGCCAGGCATAGGCTCAGCTGATCGCCGCGCTTGGTACCCGCCAGCGCGTGGAGCTCGTCGACGATAACGGCTCGAAGCCCTCGGAACATACGCGCTGCGGTTGGGTGGGACAGCAGCAGGGCGAGGCTTTCTGGCGTTGTCAGCAAAAAATGCGGAGGATCTGCGCGTTGGCGAGATTTTACGCTCTGCTTCGTGTCGCCGGTTCGGTCCTCCACCCGGATCGGCAACGCCATCTCTTCAATCGGCTGCTCCAGGTTGCGCCGAATATCCGTCGCCAGCGCCTTTAGCGGCGAAACGTACAAGGTATGCAGCCCGGCGCGCGGTTCGACGCCCAGCTCGGCGAGGCTGGGCAGGAAGCCGGCGAGGGTTTTGCCGCCGCCCGTTGGCGCGATCAGCAGGTCCGCGCGGCGAGAGGCGGCGTGGCGCAGCAGATCCAACTGATGCGCGTGCGGAGTCCACCCTTGGCGGGAGAACCAATCGGCAAGAAAAGGCGGCAGGGCCGCCGCCATGTTCGCGCTGGCTGAGGTCATGCCCGAGTTAACGCGACCGAGCTGGCTGGGGAAAGCCGCGCCAGGGCGCGGACTCATAAATCTGGCCGAGCCAGCGTTCGGCAGGCGGCTTTTGGCTGAGAAGCGACTGCAGCGCAGGGTGGATCCCTGCGCCAAGGAG
>JALEGB010000003.1 GCA_022760355.1 Neomegalonema sp. | reverse complement strand
TGGGCCGGACATTTTTTCGCGGACTTAGAGGCTGCGCCAAGCGCCGTTTTATACGCCCCCATCGGCGCGATGGGGCGGGCGCTGATTGAAATTGAGCAAGAGGCGTTTCGCATCGAGGCGGCTGGGGAAGCGTAGATAGCAAGATCGCTGGCCGACAAGACAGCTGGCCCGAGAAGACAACTGTAGGAGCCGCGCCGTTGGCGCGGTGGGAAACTGAGGCGCCGGCGGGAACTGGCGCAAATCAATAGCTCCGGGAGAACCGGGCGCAGGAGGAATGGAGAAAGCCTGATGACGGACGGTCCTAAATCGACGCTGGATGAGGGGCGCGCGCAGAAGATGGCGCGTGTGACGGTTTCGCAGGGACGGCGCAATTTCCTGACTCTGGCGGCGCTGGGCGCGCCGGCGGCGATTGTCAGTGCGGCGACGGATGCGCAAGCGGATGAGGCGGCCCCGGCTCATGAGCCGGATGGTTACCGCAAATCTGAGCACGTCAAAAAATATCTCGAAACCGCGCGCTTCTAAGGCGCTCCCGCAGCTTCCCGAGTTCGCCTCGGATTTAAACCGATTGATGAGGTTCGCATGCTGAGAAAACGCACGGACGGTGTGGCGCGCGGTGGTGGCGCGACAACAACACTTGTGGCCGACGCGGCTCAAGCTCCCTTGGACCGGCGCGCTTTCCTGCGCGGCTCCGGTCTCGCGATCGGCGGCGTCGCGGCGCTGGCGGCATCCAACGGCCTGGTGGAGAAAGCCTCCGCCCAAAGCGCTGCTAAAAGCGGCGTGGAAGTCAAAAAGTCGGTCTGCACCCACTGTTCGGTAGGTTGCACCGTCATGGCTGAGGTCGAAAAAGGGGTCTGGACCGGGCAAGAGCCTGGATTTGACAGCCCGTTCAATCTCGGCGGCCATTGCGCGAAGGGCGCGGCGGTTCGCGAGCTGACCCATGGCGATCGTCGCCTAAAACATCCGATGAAGCTGGTAGGCGGGGAATGGAAGAAGGTCAGCTGGGACGACGCCATCAATGAGATCGGCGACGGCATGCTGAAGATCCGCAAGGAAAGCGGACCTGACAGTGTGTACTGGCTGGGATCGGCAAAGTTTAATAACGAGCAAGCCTACCTGTTCCGGAAGTTCGCCGCCTATTGGGGCACGAACAACGTCGATCACCAGGCCCGAATTTGTCACTCGACCACAGTTGCAGGTGTTGCGAACACCTGGGGCTATGGCGCGATGACCAATTCGTACAACGATATTCATAAGTCCAAAGCGATTTTCATTATCGGCGGCAATCCGGCCGAGGCTCACCCTGTCTCGTTGGTGCACCTGCTGAAGGCGAAGGAAGAAAACAGCGCGCCGCTGATTGTGTGCGATCCGCGCTTTACCCGGACCGCCGCGCGGGCGGACGAGCATGTCCGGTTCCGTCCTGGCTCGGATGTCGGGCTGATCTGGGGCCTTCTCTGGCACATCTTCGAAAATGGCTGGGAAGATAAGGAATTTATCCGCACCCGCGTCTGGGGCATGGATAAAATCCGCGAAGAAGTCAAAAAATGGACGCCCAAAGAAACAGAGCGGGTGACGGGCGTGCCTGGCGCGCAGCTGAAACGCGTGGCGGGGCTGTTGGCGAAGAACAAGCCCGGCACCGTGATCTGGTGCATGGGCGGTACGCAGCACACCACCGGCAATAACAACACCCGCGCTTACTGTATCCTGCAGCTTGCGCTGGGGAATATGGGCACGGCTGGCGGCGGAACAAACATTTTCCGCGGCCATGATAATGTTCAAGGCGCAACCGATCTTGGCATCCTCTCCCACACGCTGCCCGGCTATTACGGTGTAAGCGATGGCGCTTGGGGACATTGGGCGCGGGTTTGGGAAGAAGATCTCGGCTGGCTCAAGTCTCAGTTTGGTTCGGACAAGCTGCGGACGTCGGCGGGTATTCCGGTGTCGCGCTGGATCGACGGCGTGCTTGAAAAGCCCGAGAATATGGACCAGCCCGCGAATGTTCGCTCAATGGTTCTTTGGGGCCATGCGGTCAACTCGCAGACCCGGCTGCCGGACATGAACAAGGCGATGGGCAAGCTTGATCAGCTTGTGATCATCGATCCGCATCCGACTGTCGCGGCGGTTCTGCATGATCGGAAGGACGGCGTTTACCTGCTGCCGGCCTGTACACAGTTCGAGACCTACGGTTCGGTCACGGCCTCCAACCGCTCGCTGCAATGGCGGGAGAAAGTGGTCGACCCGATCTTCGAGTCGCGGCCGGATCACATCATCATGGCGATGTTCGCCAAGAAGTTTGGTTTCGACAAGCGGTTGTTCCGCAACATCAAAGTGAAGGAGACGGATCGCGGACCGGAGCCGGATATCGAAGACATTCTGCGCGAAATTAATCGCGGCATGTGGACGATCGGTTATACAGGCCAGTCGCCGGAGCGGCTCAAACTGCACATGGCGAACCAGCACACCTTCGACAAGTCGACGCTGCTCGCCAAAGGCGGTCCGGCGGATGGCGACTATTACGGGCTGCCTTGGCCATGCTGGGGCACTGCGGAGCTGAAGCATCCGGGCACGCCAAATCTCTATGACATGTCGAAGCCGGTCTCCAAAGGCGGTCTTACCTTCCGTGCGCGATTTGGCGTTGAGCGCGAAGGCGAGTCGCTGCTGGCGGATGGCGTGGCGTCGGTCGGCTCCTTCGTGAAGGACGGCTACCCGGAATTCACCATGGCGCTGCTGAAAAAGTTCGGGTGGGACAGTGAGCTGACCACGGCTGAACGCGCGGTGATTGATGCTGGGCCCGGCGATAAGGCGAACTGGAAGACGGATCTTTCGGGCGGCATCCAACGGGTGGCGATTTCGAAGGAGATGGCGCCGTTCGGCAACGCGAAGGCCCGCTGCGTGGTTTGGACCTTCCCGGATCCGGTGCCGCTGCATCGCGAGCCGCTCTATAGTTCGCGTCGTGATTTGGTGGCGGACTATCCGACATACGAGGACCGGAAATTCTACCGGCTGCCAACACGGTATGCGTCGATCCAGAAGACCGACTTCTCGAAAGACTTCCCGATCATCCTGACCTCAGGCCGCTTGGTTGAATATGAGGGCGGCGGCGACGAAAGCCGCTCGAACGCGTGGCTGGCGGAACTGCAGCAGGAGATGTTCGTCGAGATCAACCCGAAGGACGCCAATGATGTGGGCGTGCGCGACGGGCATCAGGTCTGGGTGCATGGCCCCGAGGGCGGCAAGGTGAAGGTGGCGGCGATGGTCACCGAGCGGGTCGGGCGCGGCGTCGCCTTTATGCCGTTCCACTTTGGCGGCTTCTTCCAAGGCGAAGATCGACGCAGCCGCTATCCGAAGGATGCCGATCCGTATGTCCTCGGCGAAAGCTCCAACACAGCACAAACTTACGGGTACGACTCCGTCACGCAGATGCAGGAGACAAAAGCGACTCTCTGCCGGATCGAGCGGGCGTAAGGGAGGAATTTGACCAATGGCGCAAGTAAAATTTCTCTGTGACGCCGAACGCTGCATCGAATGCAACGCCTGCGTTACGTCTTGTAAAAACGAGCACAAAGTCCCCTGGGGCGTGAACCGTCGGCGGGTCGTCACGATCAATGACGGCTCGCCGGGCGAGAAGTCGATTTCGGTCGCCTGCATGCATTGTTCTGATGCGCCCTGCATGGCGGTTTGTCCGGTCGATTGTTTCTTGAAGACCAAGGACGGCGTTGTCCTGCACTCCAAGGATCTGTGCATCGGCTGCGGCTATTGCTTCTACGCGTGCCCCTTTGGCGCGCCGCAATATCCGAAGGTCGGCAATTTCGGTTCGCGCGGCAAGATGGACAAATGCACCTTCTGCGCCGGTGGGCCGGAGAAAGATCCGGAGCTGCATTTCGCCAAATACGGGCGCAACCGTTTGGGCGAAGGCAAACTCCCGATCTGTGCGGAAATGTGTTCGACCAAAGCGCTGCTGGCGGGCGATGGCGACGACGTATCGAAGATTTACCGCGAACGTGTTGTCGCGCGCGGCTTCGGTTCGGGCGCATGGGGCTGGAATGCGGCCTATGGCAAAAAGGACGGCGCCTAAGCCGTCCTATGAAGACGTCGCGGCCGGGCGGTTTGACGCCTGGCTGCTCGCACCGCGGGACGAAACGATGGGCGGCGTCCGCCGCCGCCGAAGTCCGACGATTCATAAATAAGAGCCGGGCGCAGCGCAGGCCGCTGTGGAACGGACGATTTCGGGAGGAAAATGATGGCGCTCAGTTTCGAGGTCAGACGTCGTCGGCGCTTCGCCGTAGCGCTCGTTGCGCTCTGTTTCAGCATTGTCGCGTCAGCGCTTACATTCGTGTCGGTGATCTCCGGCGCGTCGGCGCAATCCGTACGGCCGCCTGAAGGGGCGACAAGTTCGACGCCGCCATCACGCAGCGCCGCGCCGGTGGGCACGCCAGCCGCGGGCGCGCCTGTCGGCGTTATTGAGCGTACAACGGACGCCAGCGTTTGGCGCGACATCCGCAAGGGTAAAACCTTCACCGTTTCGATCCCGGATAAAAAAGCGGCGCTGCTTGTACAGTCGGAGGGCGATGGCTGGCGGGCTTTCCGCAATGGGCCGCTCAAAACCTATGGCGTTTACGCGCTCGGCGGCGTCTTGGTGCTGCTGCTGCTGTTTTTCGTTGTCCGCGGGCGCATCCGGGTCGACTCCGGCATGTCCGGCGTAACGATCACGCGATTTAACGGTCTTGAACGGTTTGGCCACTGGCTGCTGGCCGTCAGCTTTATCGTCTTGGCGATTACCGGGCTCAATGTTTCCTACGGTCGATATTTCCTTCCGGATCTGATCGGCAAGGACGCGTTTGCGAGCCTCACGATTATGGGCAAATGGGTGCATAACAATGTGGCGTGGGCCTTTATGCTCGGGCTTGCGCTGGTGTTCTTGATGTGGGTTGCGCACAATATTCCGAGCCGGACGGATCTGAAATGGCTGGCGAAGGGCGGCGGGCTGTTTTCGAAAGGCGTCCATCCGGATTCGCGTAAATTCAACGCTGGCCAAAAGCTGATCTTCTGGTCGACGATTCTGCTCGGCGCGTCGTTGAGCGCCTCAGGCGTTGCGCTGCTGTTTCCCTTCGAAACGGCGATGATGAGCAAGACCTTCTCTATGCTGAATATCTTCGGTTTTGGGTTGCCGACGGATTTGACGCCTGTGCGCGAGATGCAGCTGCAAAGCCTGTGGCATTCGATTGTCGCGTTGGCGATGATCGTGATCATCGTTGCGCACATCTATATCGGATCCCTCGGCATGCAGGGCGCGTTTGCGGCGATGGGCTCAGGGGAGGTCGACCGGAACTGGGCCAAAGAGCACCATAATCTTTGGGTTGCGGAGGAAGACGAAAAAGCGCGCCGCTCGGGAGCTTCGCATGGCGTGGCGACGCCCGCTGAGTAGCGGACAGGCGCGCTCGTTCGTCGTCTCGGTCGCGGTTGCGGCCGGGGCGCTCGCCGCACAGGTTGGCGCATTGGCGGCGAAGCCAGCCTACACAAAGTTGGAGGGGCATGGCGGGCCCGTGAAAGGGGTCGTCAGTCTCGCCGGCGGCGCGCAGGCGCTCTCCGCGAGCTTCGATTATGCGCTTGGCTACTGGGATCTGAAGACCGGATCGCGCCTTGCCTGGCTGGAAGGGCATCGGGCGGCGGTAAATGCGGTGGCGACGACGCCCGATGGCGCCTTTGCTTTGTCCGCTTCTGACGATTTCAGCTTGATCCTGTGGGACCTGGCGGCGGCCCGATCGGAAAAGCCTGCGCAAAAGCGGCGCCTGCTTGGCCATAAGGGGAAGGTCGCGGCGGTGGCGATTGCGCCCAACGGCAAGCGCGCCGCATCCGCAGGTTGGGATGGGATCGCCATTATCTGGTCTTTGCCCGACGGCGCCCGGCGCGTGACGACGGCGCATTACGGCGCCAGCATCACGGCGGTGGCGTTTGAGCCGGCGGGCGGGCGGATCATCACGGGGGACTCTGAGGGGCGGATTCGTCGTTGGGATGCGGACAGCGCCGCTCCGATCGATGTTCTGGCGGAGCATGGTTTCGCAATTGCGTCGCTTGTGACGGGGCGCGCGCATCGGACGGACGCCTGGGTCGCTTTTGGAGCGGCGGATGGCGGGCTGCGGATCATTGATCTACAATCGGGCCGGGAGGAGGCGCGGTTCGCCGCTGAGCGCTCGCCGGTGCTTGCGCTCGCGGTTGCGCCGTCTGGGCGTCTTCTGGCTGCTGGCGACGGGCTGGGGCGTATTCGGCTCTATGAGCGGACCGGCCGAGGCGCGGCTGCGACGTGGCGGCGCCGGGCGGATTTTCGCGGCGCGTGGCGCGGGCCCGTATGGTCGCTGGCGTTTGCGGGGCCAACGCGGTTGTTGGCCGCCGGGCTGGATCCTTCGATTGCGGTCTGGCCGTTGGATCGCCCTGTCGCGCCCCCGCCTGTGCTGGCGGCGGGTAAGAAGCCGGGTTTTCAGGTCGATCCGAAAAAGGTGTCGAATGGCGAGCGGCAATTCCTGCGCAAATGTTCGGCTTGCCACACCCTGACGCCAGATGGCGGACGCCGGGCTGGGCCGACGCTTTATCGATTGTTCGGTCGGGAGGCTGGCTCCGTGAAGGGGTACAAATATTCCAAGGCGCTCGCTTCGTCGCGGTTGATCTGGACACCAAAGACGTTGGACGCTTTGTTCGATATCGGCCCGGACCATTATACGCCCGGCTCGAAGATGCCAATGCAGCGGATCACCCGCTTGAAGGACCGTTCAGATCTGGTTGCGTTTCTCAAACGGGCGACTGCGCCTGGAGCCGCGACATCGGAATAACAACCGGCGGGGCCATGCGGTCGACGCTGATAATGGAGGAAATGATATGCGTGCTTTTGTTCTGGCGCTGATCGCGATTGCTGTACTTTCCATTGCGGCGGACCAAGTGCTCTCCTCATTGGATTGGAGCGCAGAGCGGGTTTATCAAACCTCGAGCGTTCGAACGGGCGGTTAGAGCAAAAACTTCGCGTTGAGCGCTCTTTTTATGCTTGACGCTGCGCGCCGAGGCGGGTACTTGGCGTGCCTCACGAGCAGGGACTGACCACCCTGTGCTTAGATGCGGTTGTAGCTCAGTTGGTTAGAGTGCCGGCCTGTCACGCCGGAGGTCGCGGGTTCGAGCCCCGTCAACCGCGCCATCAATCCCCAAACATTCGCCATAGGCGCCTCGGTTAATTGAGGCGGACGCCTCGATTAAATGAGACGTTTCTGGCGCCAAACGAGTCGGCTTTTCGCTCGGCCGCCGCAAGTAGGTTGTGCGCGTTGCACGCGCCGGGCTTCGTTTTACCCGAGTTGGTTCTCTTATATTTTGTGGCTATTGATAGTAGCCTTACCAAATAACCTCCGATAAGCTGCGATGAATTGCCGATTTGCTCAATTTATACTGGGCCGGCGCGCAGATTGCGAAGATAAGAGGGCGATAGAATGGGGTTTGAAACGGTCGCAAAGGCTGCGGAGAATTACGCATTCGCCCTGCGCCATGCGGAGGCGCCTGCGCCAGCAATATGCGGCGCGGATGGTCTGCGTGACCTTTGCCAGATCTTTGTGGGCGTAAACCCTACGGCAGCGGAAAGGCTCGTTCTGGCAATCGGCGAAATTGCCGATCCAGCGCCAGCGCGCGGAGCAATGGTGGTGGACGCTTTACGCGCCGCTGACGCCCTCGCGCCGTTGATGGCCGCCGCAGGCGCGCGCTTATCCGCCCTTCGCGCCATTCAGGATCTGAAGCCGCTCTGCGCGCCGCTGAGCCATTTGCCCATTGCGCATATGGTTGAGCTGGCGCAGCGGCGTCAGGAGGCGGAGGAGCGCGCGCGGATCGCGCGGGCGCGGCGGCGGGATGAGAAGGCGGCGAAGGATCGTCGGGCCGGCGCGTTTTTCGTCAGCCGTTTGACCGCCGTCGAGGCGAGGCCCGACCAGCTGAGAGGCGTCCTTGAGGAAATGTCGGCCCATCGCCCCAGGCTCAGCGCGCTTGCTTGGGCGGAGGCGGCGCGGCTGTGGACGGGCGCGCGGGAAGCCAAATCGGTTGAGGCGGCGCAGGAGGCGATTGCGCGGCGGATAGAGGCCTTGTCCGTGGAGCGGCGAGAAGAGGCGGCCGAAGCATCCTGATCTGCTACAGCTCAGGCCCGATCACTCTAAATTTAGCGAATTCAGCAATATTTTGACGAGCGCCTTGCTAGCTTCACAACATACACGTGTGCTATGGTTAACTGGCTAACGATACGGGCAGCAGCAGCAGGGATTGAGATATGAGCTACGCAGTGGTCGCGGCGGGGGCGGAAGCTTACGCGGGGGGACTTCGGCGAGCGGAATCAGACAGTCGAACTCTGCGCGCGGTCGAAGCGCTGGGGCGGCTGGCTCGGGCGCTGGGCGCGCTCAAAGATCAATCGGACATCGAGCGTTCAATCGCGACGGCGGTGGCTGCCGATGCGCGGGGCGATCGGCTCGGCGGCGTTTGTTTCCATGATCTCATCGAGCCTATCGAAGTTATCGCAGCGATAGCGCGTGCGGCGCACGCTCGAAAAAGCGCGATCGCGCCATTTGAGCAGCTCGCCGGATTTGCTGAGACTTTTTCCGCCGCGGATGTCGCCGCGATCGCGACGGCGCTGGAGGCTGAGCTGGCGGCGCAGCGCGCAGCGGCGGAGGCTGAGGAGGCGACGAAGCGGGCGAAGGAGCATCAGGAGCGCGCCGTCGGCGCATCTTTCGCCAATCGGCTCGGCGCAGCGCCGCAGAACAGGGCGGGTCTGGCGCCGATTTTCGCGGAGATGAAAGTCGCCAAGCCAAAGCTGCCCGCTGCGGCGTGGAAAGAGGCTGCGGATATTTGGGTCCGGCGCGACGAATCTCGCTCCGCGAAAGCAGCTCGGCAAGCAATTGAGTCTAAGATCGCCGCAATCGTTTCGGCTGCGCGGGCCGAGCAGGGCGGCGAGCAGACGCTGGCGATGCGCGCTTAAGGGCCTGCATTGCGCTTTATGCGGCGCTCCGCGCCAATAGGCCGCCCCCGCGCGAAGCGTCGCAGCGGCTTGGATCGCTTTGACGCAGCCTCGCGACATGGTAAGGGCGTGCCGGAAGAGCTGCCGGCTGAGGAGAGAGCTGCGTGATCGAACAGTTGAAAGAATACTTGCCTATTCTCATCTTTCTCGGCTTGGCGACCGCGCTTGGCCTGGCCTTCATGATCGCAGCGATCGTCATCGCCGTCAGCCGGCCAGACCCCGAGAAAAACTCGGCGTATGAATGCGGGTTTAATGCGTTCGACGACGCGCGCATGAAGTTCGACGTCAGGTTTTACCTCGTCGCAATTCTGTTCATCATCTTCGATTTGGAAGTGGCGTTCCTGTTCCCCTGGGCCATCTCCTTCTACGAATTTTACGGCCCGGAAGCCGCCAGCAGCGTCGGCTTCTGGTCGATGATCGTTTTCCTCGGCGTGCTGACCATCGGCTTCATCTATGAATGGAACAAAGGAGCGCTGGAATGGGAGTGAGCGCAACCGCAGGCGCCGCGCCAGCCGGAACATGGGGCGCGGGCGTCGACAAAGAGGCGGACGCCAAGGCGCTGTCTGACGCTCTGGCGGATAAGGGCTATCTGCTCACCACCGCGGATGATCTGATAAACTGGGCGCGCACCGGCTCCCTGATGTGGATGACGTTCGGCCTCGCCTGCTGCGCCGTCGAGATGATGCAAACCTCGATGCCGCGCTATGATGTTGAGCGGTTTGGCTTCGCGCCGCGCGCCAGCCCGCGCCAGTCCGACGTGATGATCGTGGCCGGCACGCTGACCAACAAAATGGCTCCAGCGCTGCGGAAGGTTTATGACCAGATGCCAGAGCCGCGCTACGTCATTTCAATGGGCAGCTGCGCGAATGGCGGCGGCTATTACCACTACAGCTATTCGGTGGTTCGCGGCTGCGATCGGGTTGTGCCGGTCGATATCTACGTGCCCGGATGCCCACCGACCGCGGAGGCGCTGCTGTATGGCGTGCTGCAGCTGCAACGGAAGATCCGCCGCACCGGAACCATCGAGCGCTGATCATCGTTCAGCGCGCATGCATCTGCGCGCGTCCCGATGGCGCGACCTGTAAAGAAGCGTGAGCCGTTGGCTCGAGCAAGGAGAGACCGCATGGCTGAGGCAGCGGCGGGCGACGTCGGCCTGGAGGCGTTGGCTGAGCTGATCCAGTCGCATCAAGCCGATGCGCTGATCGAAACCCGGATTGCGAATGGCGAGCTGACATTGATCGCTGAGGCCAGTCGGATCATTGAGCTGGTGAAGTTTCTGCGGGATGCGCCGGCTTGCCAGTTCACCACGCTCATCGATATTTGCGGCGTGGATTGGCCGCAGCGTGAGCAGCGGTTCGATGTGGTGTACCACTTCCTTTCCATGCTCCAGAACCAGCGCATCCGGATCAAGGCGATGCTGCGCGAAGAAGAGACGATCCCGAGCATCGTATCGCTCTTCCCTGCGGCCGAATGGTTCGAGCGCGAGGCGTTCGATATGTACGGGATCTTCTTCTCCAGCCACCCGGATCTGCGCCGCATCCTGACGGATTACGGTTTTACCGGCTATCCGCTGCGCAAGGACTTCCCGACCACCGGCTATGTCGAGGTGCGGTATGACGAGGCGCAGAAGCGCGTTGTCTATGAGCCGGTGAAGCTGGTGCAGGAATACCGGAAATTCGACTTTATGAGCCCATGGGAAGGCGCAGAATATGTGCTGCCAGGCGATGAGAAGACGTCGGACTGACGCGATCGAAGGGATCGAACGGCCATGATGGACGGCGGACATAACGGCGACGCGCTCCGTGAAGGCGAGC
This sequence comes from Neomegalonema sp., assembly GCA_022760355.1. Taxonomy (GTDB): domain Bacteria; phylum Pseudomonadota; class Alphaproteobacteria; order Rhodobacterales; family Rhodobacteraceae; genus JALEGB01. Next base: position 17,329 of record JALEGB010000003.1, on the reverse strand, counting down.
AGCGCATTCGCAATTTTAATCTGAACTTCGGCCCGCAACACCCGGCTGCGCACGGCGTGTTGCGGATGGTGCTGGAACTTGACGGCGAGATCGTTGAGCGCGTCGATCCGCATATCGGCTTGCTTCATCGCGGCACCGAAAAGCTGATGGAAAGCCGCACCTATCTGCAGAACCTGCCCTATTTCGATCGGCTTGATTACGTCGCGCCGATGAACCAGGAGCATGCCTGGTGCCTGGCGATCGAGCGGATGGTCGGCGTCGAAGTGCCGATGCGCGGGCAGCTGATCCGGGTGCTGTTCTGTGAAATTGGGCGGATCCTGAACCACCTGCTGAACATCACGACGCAGGCGCTGGATGTCGGCGCTCTGACGCCGCCGCTCTGGGGCTTTGAAGAGCGTGAAAAGCTCATGGTGTTTTATGAGCGGGCCTGTGGCGCGCGTCTGCACGCCGCCTATTTCCGTCCTGGCGGCGTTCATCAGGATCTGCCTGAGGAACTGCTCGCCGATATCATGGCCTGGACCGAGACCTTTCCTGAGGTTTTGGACGATCTGGAAGAGCTGCTGACCGAGAACCGGATCTTCAAGCAGCGCAATGTCGATATCGGCGTGATCAGCATCGAAGAGGCGCAGGCTTGGGGCTTCTCCGGCGTGATGGTCCGCGGCTCCGGCTGGGCGTGGGATTTGCGCCGCGCGCAGCCCTATGAATGCTATGACGATTTCGACTTCAAGATCCCGATCGGCAAAAACGGCGACACCTATGATCGCTATCTGTGCCGGATGGAGGAGATGCGCGAGTCGGTGCGCATTATCCGCCAGGCGATTGAAAAGCTGGAGCGGTGGCGCGGCTCGCCTGTGCTGAGCGCGGATGGCAAGCTTGCGCCGCCGCGCCGGGGGGAGATGAAACGCTCGATGGAAGCGTTGATCCACCATTTCAAACTATACACCGAGGGCTTCCGCGTGCCAGCCGGCGAGATCTACGCCGCAGTTGAGGCGCCTAAGGGCGAGTTTGGCGTGTATCTGGTGTCCGACGGCTCCAATAAGCCATATCGCGCGAAAATCCGCGCGCCGGGCTTCCCGCATCTGCAAGCGATGGATCACGTCTGTAAAGGTCACATGCTTGCCGATGTTTCGGCAATCCTGGGCACGCTCGACGTCGTGTTTGGGGAAATCGACCGCTGATCATGCGCCGGCCGCCGCTTTCGGGTGGTGTCGGTCGGCTGCGTCCAAGAAAGCGGCTCCACTTGCGCGTTGCGCGCGGTTGGAGCTTTGAGAATTGCCTGCCGCTCGTTGGCGAAAATGACGGGTGATGGCGGAATTAAGCATGCGCGCGCTTGATTGCAGCGCGCCGAGATCTGGAGAGCCCTTGCTATGAGCACGCGTCGCCTGGCTGCCGAGCAACCTGAGCACTTCGCCTTTTCGCCGGAGAACCTCCACTGGGCGAAGGGGCAGATTGCTAAATTTCCGGATGGTCGCCAGGCGTCGGCGGTCATCCCGCTGCTGTGGCGGGCGCAGGAGCAGGAAGGCTGGGTGAGCAAACCCGCGATCGAGACAATCTCGCACATGCTGGATATGCCTGAGATCCGGGTGCTGGAGGTTGCGACCTTCTACTTCATGTTCAAGCTTGCGCCAGTTGGCTCCGTTGCGCATTTCGAGATTTGCGGCACCACCCCCTGTATGTTGTGCGGCTCCGAGGAGCTCGTTGAAGTATGTAAGCGCCGCATTTCCCCCAAGCCATTCGCGGTTTCGGCGGACGGCAAGTTTTCATGGGAAGAGGTCGAGTGTCTCGGCGCCTGTTCGAACGCCCCGATGATCCAGATCGGTAAAGATTATTACGAAGATCTGGATGCGGCGCGTTTTGAGGCGCTGCTTGATGGCATGGCCGCTTGGTCGGAAGGGCGGGGAGAAAAGCCGCGGCCGGGCTCGGCGAAGGGGCGGTTTGCGTCCGAACCGCTGGGCGGGCTGACTTCGCTGTACGATCAACAAGGCGGCAACGCTGAAAATGCGTCGGTGGCGTTGGCCACGGGCGCCTCGCCGGAGCCGCGGGCGATCCCAGGCGGTGTTGCGGTGATGGAGCGCGCGCAACGGTTGCTGAGCGAGGGCGAAGAACCTGCGCCGGACAGCGATCGCCCGCAGGGGATCGAGCGCCCGACGGATGGCGGTGACGATCTCAAGCGGATTAAAGGCGTGGGACCGCAACTTGAGGCGCTGCTTAACGACCTTGGATATTATACTTTTGCCCAGATCGCTGGCTGGAGCCGCGATAATGTGCGGTGGGTCGATCAGCACTTGGCGGGGTTCCGGGGCCGAATCGATCGCGATGATTGGGTCGCGCAGGCGAAGGCGCTCGCCGCGGCGACATCGTTGAAAAGCTAAGGCGTCAGATTGCTGTGGCGCTGACGCGATAGCGTATGCAGCGTGAAGAAGGAGGAGACACAATGTTCACCTACAGCTTCATCAATCTGATTGTGACTTTGGCTGTGCTCGGCGCCGGCCTGGTTGGTTTCGCAGGCGGCTGGATGGCGCACCGCGCTGCGGTGCGCGAGCGGGCCGAAGCGGACGGCGCGCACGATCCTTATAACGTGTAATTCGGTCGACCGAGGGCGGGACCGCGACAGAAGAAAGCTTGAACGGACATGCTTCAGGACAGCGATCGCATTTTCCAAAATCTCTACGGCATGGCCGACCGGTCCCTGGCGGGCGCAAAATCGCGCGGCTGCTGGGATGGGACGGCGGCGCTGATCCAGCGTGGGCATGACGCCATCATTGAAGAGATCAAGGAAAGCGGCTTGCGCGGCCGCGGCGGCGCAGGCTTCCCAACCGGGCTGAAATGGTCGTTCATGCCGAAAGAGGTCAAGGACCGTCCGCACTATCTCGTCGTGAACGCGGACGAGTCGGAGCCTGGGACCTGTAAAGACCGTGAGATCATGCGCCATGATCCACATACGCTGATCGAGGGCTGTCTGATTGCGTCTTTCGCAATGCGCGCCAATGCTTGCTACATCTATATCCGAGGCGAGTATATTCGGGAGCGCGAGGCGCTGCAGGTCGCGATCGATGAGGCCTATGATGCTGGGCTGCTGGGCAAAAACGCCGCGGGTTCAGGCTGGGACTTTGATCTCTATCTCACCCATGGGGCGGGCGCCTATATTTGCGGCGAAGAAACCGCTCTGATTGAGAGCCTTGAGGGCAAGAAGGGCATGCCGCGCCTGAAGCCGCCTTTCCCGGCGGGGGTCGGCCTGTATGGCTGCCCGTCGACCGTCAACAATGTCGAGTCGATCGCGGTTGTGCCGACGATCCTCCGGCGCGGCGCGAGTTGGTTCAAAAGCTTCGGCCGTCCGAATAACGCAGGCACAAAGCTCTTCGCGGTGTCGGGTCATGTCGAGAAGCCCTGCGTTGTTGAGGAGGCCATGTCGATCACGCTGAAGGAGCTGATCGATAAGCATTGCGGCGGCGTGCGGGGCGGTTGGGGCAACCTGAAAGCGGTTATTCCCGGCGGCTCGTCGGTGCAATGTCTGCCAAAGGCGATCTGTGACGAGACCATTATGGATTTCGACTATTTGCGGGAGCAGAAGTCGGGTCTGGGCACCGCTGCAGTGATCGTGATGGATCAATCAACCGACGTGGTCAAAGCGATCTGGCGGTTGGCGAAGTTCTACAAACATGAGAGCTGCGGCCAATGCACCCCATGTCGCGAAGGCACGGGCTGGATGATGCGCGTGATGGACCGTTTGGTGCGTGGCGACGCTGAGATCGAAGAGATCGACATGCTCTATGACGTCTCCAAGCAAGTGGAAGGCCACACGATCTGCGCGCTTGGCGATGCGGCGGCTTGGCCGATCCAAGGGCTGATCCGTCATTTCCGTGACGAAATTGAAGATCGGATCAAGGCGAAGAAAGCTGGCCGGGTGAGCGCGTCGGTCGCCGCCGAGTAAGTTGTTTGATCGTTGTCATCGAAGGGAGGCGCCGCAGAATGTGCGGCGCCTCTTTTTATTGCATCAGACCGAAGCGGCGCCCTGGTGGGCGCGTGGCAATTGTGCGTGAGGACGGCCTAAGCCGCCTGTATCGCCACTTCAGACGGGCCGTGCGCCGCCATGCGCCGTAGTTTCCACAGGCATAGCACGTGCAGAATGATGGACAGCGGCACAATAAAGGTGGGGATCAGGACCAGCGGGTAGGCGCTGATCAGCAAATTGGGGGTATCGAACGCAAGCAGTTGCGCCGCCCCCGGTGAGGTGATCGCCCCCATCGTGACGGCGATCACAAGGTCGAGTGCGCCGAACCAGTTCCACGCCCGCGCGGCTTTGCGCGTTACAGGTCCCTGGATCACAAGCCAAACCGCGAGGACGCCGGTGAGCACGTCGCCAATGCCGGCGGGTGCGGCGAACTGCCAGGGGAGGCGGCCGTCGATCCACAGCCAGATAAAGACGCCGCCGATCACGCGATAGAACTGCGCGGCGACAAACCAAGATAGCGGAATAGCGTCGATTAACGGTCCTGCAGCAGATGATCGGAGAAACAACCATGCGCCGAGTATGGTTGGGGCGATGATTGCGAGCGCGATTGTTGGCGCGAGCGGATTGGCGCCGGCCCAGAAGAAGTTTGCGGCGCCGAGCCAATAGGCGACGGCGAACCAGAGGACGAGGACCGCCGACGCGGTCAGCGCCAGCCGCGCGACCGCGCTTCGATCTGTCCGCACATTTCCGGCGCCGTACCAAAGAAGGGCGAGCACGGCGCTCATTGTAGCGAAGCGTCCGATGGCGTCGGTTGCAAAGAGATAGTCGGGGGGATTGCCTGGCATATCGGCTCCAATCGGGTTGGATGGTGTGTCCTACATTCTCATAGTAACTTCTAAAAATGAAGTGACATTCGCTTTAGCAGTCGCTTGCGTGCAGTTGGTCTTCAACGCTATCCTTACCGGGTGACCGACCCAAATGAGCCGCAATGTCCAGTGGCGCGGACGGCTGAAATTATTGGCGCACGTTGGACTGCGCTGATTTTGCGCGACCTTTTGCTGAAAGGGGCTTGCAGATTTCAAGATCTGCAAGGATCCTTAGCCGGCGTTGGGTCCAACACCTTGTCAACAAGGCTAAAATTGTTGGAGCGGCTCGGGGTGGTCGAACGGCGATTTTACGCCGACCATCCGCCGCGGGCGGAGTATCTGCTGACTGAAAAGGGACGTGCGCTGGGCCCTGTCATTGCCGCGATGCGGGATTGGGGGCGCGCCTACGGGCTCGATGACCCGGACAACGGGGGGGAGTGATCCACCTTCGCCCGTGCTTTTTGAGCGGCAGTCGGCGACGATGTGAGATCGATATCGATTGGTCTATTGAGTTATCCCGTCCTGTCGACAACCACTCTGCCGAGGTTGGTGGTTTGTCCTTCGGGGGTTGAAATGCTTGTTCGTCTGATCGTCGTTGCGCTGGTCGCCAGCGTTCTTGCTTCCTGTGCTCAGCCCCATCGCGGCGCGCGAAATCCGTACCTTGATGAGCATGGCGCGCCGAGCAGTCTAACCGCGATCGAGAAACGGTATGTGTTTGAGCTCGTCTACGCCTTCATGATCGCGGACAACTGCCCAACCTATGATGTCGATACCAGGATGGGGCGGCTGCATGCTGCTAAGATGCTGACGGCGTCGGGGCGCTTTAAGGACATTCCAGACGACGTTATGCATGCGTTTGGCAAGTCGCGTGAATTTCGCCGTATGCTGCGCGCACGGTTTGAGCGCTCAGGCGCTGTTGGGGAGGCGCAGTATGGCGGCCTGAGCAAATCGGACCTCGCCTGCTTCCTCGGCAGTTATGAAAAGTCGAACAATACGCGTATTGGACGCCTTCTGCGCTACAGCTAGGGTCGAGCCGCATAAGCAGCTGCTTATCGCCGTATAAGTAAGCGCTTATGCAATCGATTCCGGTGTCAGCGCCCGTCATCTCCCAACGCAGACCGAGCGCGATACATGTGCTCGGCGCTGACGATGGAGGTGACGTTATGCATACAATGATGCGCGCTGCGATGTACGCCATGTTTGCCCTCGGAGGAGCAGGCCTTGTCGCGGTCGCGCCTTCGGTCCATGCGCAGGTCGGATTGACCGACGCGGCGATCAAGAAGGCGCTTGCTGAGCAGGGCTATGAGCTGGTCAAACTTGAACGTGAGCAGGGGGAGCTGGAAGCGTACGCCAAAAAGGAAGGCAAAGTTTGGGAGCTGGAGCTGGATCCCAAGAGTGGCTCAATCCTCGAGGCTGAAATTGCGGATGAGGAAGCTAAGGACGAGGATGACGAGGATGATGCGAAAAAGCCAGCTGAGGACTCGTAGTCTCGCCAGCTGAACGCGGTCTTCGACAGATCGAGCCAACTGCGCGGCCCGTTTCGGCGTCCGTCGTGGCGTCATATCCACGGGATTGTCCATTCGGACCGCCGCTCGATTTGTTGATCTTGTCCGTTGATCTTCGCCGACCAGGTGGTTGCGGGTTGGCGGCCTAGATCGGCCGTCGGTCCAATGTGATCGGCGGCCTCGTGACGTGGGGCTGGGAAGGAGATGATCGGGATGTTCGGATCGGTGATCGAAAAAGGTGTTGATCGGCGGATCATGCTCCTGATCGGCATCGTTGCGCTTCAGTCCGTGTCGGCCGCTTTCTTCCTGGGCGACGTCGTTATCGACGCGATCGGCGGCGAAGCGGCTGAGGCGGCCGCCGCGGGGGAAGATGAAGGGCGGGGCGCGTTCTTTGAGGCCGCTATCGCCATCGCGCTCGCGATTGGCGTTGGGTTTGGCGCGCTCGAGCTGCGGCGGAGCGTTGCGCGGGCGCAGCAGGCGGAAACGGCGCTGGCCGCCGCGTCCGGGGCTTTCGCAGAGTTTATTCGTGCGCAGTTCGATGCGTGGCGACTGACGCCTGCGGAGGCGGATGTCGCGCTGCTGGCGCTTAAAGGCTTTGAGACCAAGGAGATTGCGGAGCTGCGGTCCTCAGCGATGGGTACAGTGCGCGCCCAGCTCGCAAAAATTTACGCTAAGGCGGGGGTGACGAGCCGAGGTCAGCTCGTCAGCCATTTTATCGATGATCTGTTGCAGGGGCCTGTGGCGACCGATCGTTAGCCGCGCCGGGCCTGTTACCGCTTTACCTGTTTCCAGCCCGTGATCATCGGTCGGACCAGGTTCTCGCGCTTCCACACGAAATAGAACAGAATCGCGGCAAGGTGGAGCCCGATCAGCGGCAGCACCAGCGCGCTCAGACGATGATGCCAGCCCGTCATCTCGATGCGGGTCGCGTCGTCAAGGTAGCCGGCAAATGGCGCAGCGGTGAAAAAGTCATCGCTCTCCGACATCAGCCCGGTGACGACCATCCCAAGCAACACCAGCCACAATGCGAGCGCTGAGAGCGCGCCAAGGGGGTTATGGCCAGGCCAATAGCTCGGCTTGCGTTGAGGAACCGTCGCCGCATAAGCGGTGAGCGTCTTCGGCGATGAAAATAGGGACGCGATACGCGCAGGTTTGGGGCCGAATAGGCCCCAGAGCAGCCGGACGACGATCACGCCGCCGGTTGTATAGCCGAGATAGAAATGCCAGCTGATCGTGCTGAAGGACATGTTCTCGCCGATAAAGTAGCCGGCTAGAACTGAAACGACCATCACCCAGTGGGTGAGGCGGACAATCGGGTCCCAGATCCGCTCAAGTTTCGGTGCGCCATCCTGTATGCGAATGTCCGCCATGGGTATTCCTCGCCTTAGAAGCTCTTCGCGCGGTAGGAGCTGTGGCAGCCTTTGCACGACCCGCCGAGCGCGCCCAAAGTGCTGCGCAGCGCGTCAAGGCCGTCGCCCGATTTTGCTTCAACTGCGTCAGCTGCAGTTTTAAAGGCGGCGGCTTTGGCGGCGAAGCCGGCGGCGTCGCTCCAGATTTTTGGCAGCGCGCGGGTTTGGCCTTTCAGCGCGCCGTTGTCCGTTCCGGCAGGGAACATCAGATCCGCGTGGATGGATCCGGCCGCCTTCAGGTTGCCTGCGGCCTTCTTCGCAAGCTCAGCGTCATAGGCGACTTGGCCCTTCGCCATGCCAAACAGGATGCCAGCATTGAAGCTGATGACCTGATAGTAGCCGCGGCGCGCTTTGACTGCTTTGTTCAGATCTTCTGCAGCAGCGAACGATGATACGCTGACGGCGGCGGCGACGCCGAGCGCGGCAACCGCGCGGGAGAACGTGAGTTTCATACCAATCCCTCCTTCGTGCCGATCATTCGGCGGATGGCGTGTCGCGAGCGCGACCGGCATCGCGTACCAGCCGACTGTGACATTCACCATCGGAGAGGGCTCAAAAGAATGATCGTTTTATTCACGGGAGCGTGATTGACATAGGCAAGATTGGCGCGGGCGAGCGGCCCGCACCCTAGAACGATTTGAAGTTAGATCGACCGATCTAACGGCTCGCAAATCGCGACGAAACAGAGACCTGGAGCTTGTCGATGGTTCTCGGATCCATCAACAAGCTCTAGATCGGGTTATATCGCCGGCTGCACGGTTTCGAGCGCCCGCAACTCCGCGGGCTCGAACACGCGCGAACGGGTCAGGAAACGACGGCCGCGGCCACTATCAAGTGAGAACATGCCGCCACCGCCCGCAACAACATCGATGATCAGCTGCGTATGCGCCCAAAGGTCGAATTGCGAAGCGCTGATATAGACCGGCGCGCCGCCAATCTCGCCCAGCTTCACATCCTGGTCGCCAAGAATGTACTCGCCCTGAGGATAGCACATCGGTGCGGAGCCATCGCAGCAGCCGCCGGATTGGTGGAACAGAACCGGGCCGTGATCGGCGCGGATCTCGTCAAGAAAGGCGAGCGCCGCATCCGTTGCGGAGACGCGGACAGGCGTCTCAGCAGGTTCTTGCGAACGACCGAACAAGCGGCCGAGGGTGCGCCCAAGCGCGGTCATGGCGTGCCTCCTTCTATTGCGGGGCCATACGGCCGCCCGCGTCGGGGCGAGCGGCCGAGCGACTGCTTAGAAGAAGCCAAGCGCGTTCGGGCTGTAGCTAACCAGCATATTTTTGGTCTGCTGGTAGTGCTCCAACATCATTTTGTGGTTCTCTCGGCCGATGCCCGATTGCTTGTAGCCGCCGAACGCCGCGTGTGCTGGATAGAGGTGGTAGCAGTTCGTCCAGACCCGACCGGCTTGAATGCCGCGGCCGAAGCGGAAGCAACGATTGGCGTCCCGGCTCCAAACGCCGGCGCCAAGGCCGTAGAGCGTGTCATTGGCGATGGCCAGCGCTTCGTCTTCATCCTCGAAGGTGGTGACGGACAGAACCGGCCCGAAGATCTCCTCCTGGAAGATGCGCATCCGATTGTTGCCGGCGAAGACGGTCGGCTGAACATAGTAGCCTTTCTCAAAGCCTTGCCCCAGCAGCGCACGGCCGCCGCCGGTTAGAAGCTCCGCGCCTTCCTGCTTGCCGACGTCGATATAAGCCAGGATCTTTTCGAGCTGCTCGCTGGACGCTTGCGCGCCAATCATCGTGGCGGCATCCAGGGGGCTGCCTTGTTTCACGTTGCGGACCCGCTCAAGCGCGCGCTCCATGAAACGGTCGTAGATCGACTTATGCACGAGCGCGCGGCTCGGGCAGGTGCAGACCTCGCCCTGGTTCAGGGCGAACATCGCGAAGCCTTCCAGGCATTTGTCGAAGAACGCGTCGTCTTCATCCATCACGTCCGCGAAGAAGATGTTCGGCGATTTGCCGCCGAGCTCAAGCGTGACCGGGATCAGGTTCTGCGAGGCGTATTGCATGATGAGCCGGCCGGTCGTGGTCTCGCCGGTGAAACCGATCTTCGCGATGCGGCTGGAAGAAGCGAGCGGCTTGCCCGCTTCAAGCCCGAAGCCATTGACGACGTTGATAACACCCTTTGGCAGCAGATCTTCGATCAACTCCATCAGCACCATAATCGAAGCCGGCGTCTGTTCAGCTGGCTTCAGCACCACGCAGTTGCCCGCCGCGAGCGCTGGCGCCAATTTCCACACCGCCATCAGGAGCGGGAAGTTCCAAGGGATGATCTGGCCGACAACGCCCAGAGGCTCATGGAAGTGATAGGCGACGGTGTCATGGTCGATCTCAGCGATCGACCCTTCTTGAGCGCGGATCACGCCAGCGAAATAGCGGAAATGGTCAATTGCCAGCGGCAGATCGGCGGCGGTTGTTTCGCGGATCGGCTTGCCATTGTCCCAGGTCTCAGCGGTGGCGAGGAGTTCGAGATTTTCCTCCATCCGCTGTGCGATCGCATTGAGGATGTTGGAGCGCTCGGTCTGGCTGGTTTTGCCCCAGCTGCGGAACGCCGCATGCGCTGCATCGAGAGCCGCTTCGACATCTGCGGCGTTGGAGCGGGCAATACGGCCGACCGTTTCGCCGGTCAGCGGCGTGACATTCTCAAAATAGGCTCCGGAGGCCGGTTCGCGCCACTCGCCGCCGATGAAGTTGTCATACTTCTCTTTGAAGGGCGCTTTGCCTGCGACAGAATCGAACATTAGGAACTCCCAGTCTTGTCATTTGTTGCTTTGGTCGGCTGACGTTAGCGGGCGACAAGGTGGGAGGGGCCTGGGGCGCGAAAGTTCGGGGGAGTAGAATGTCTCAGATCTGCGACAGATCGGCGGATGATTTGCGATGGTCGCGGATGTTAAGGCGTTTGATCTTCCGGTGTAGCGTGGCGCGGCTGACGCCGAGGAGTTTCGCGGCGTAGGAAACATTGCCTCCGGCGCGCGCCAAGGCGACGCGAATCGTCCGTCGCTCGGCGGCTTCGAACCCATCGCCGACGGGCTCCGCGCCATCCCCCAACAAATCGGCGACAGGGCGCTCAAGCGCAAGGAAGGAATCGTCAATTCTGAAGCGACGTCGCGCCGCGGCGTTGGCGCCGACGACGATTTCATCTCGGTCAAGCGCAAGGAGGCCGGGTTGCCCATTCACGCCTTCGGTCAACATGATCCGCAGGCCTGCGAAGGCGTCTTTGAACATCGTTGTCTCGATCCGCGTGGCGGCCTCGCGGGCGGTTTGCAGCAGAACGCCGAGCAGCGCCTCAGTCGTGTCATAGCGACAGGAGGAGAAGTCGACGACGCCGGCCACGCGCCCGCGTTCGTCCCGGATCGGCGCGGCGGCGCAGCTGAGCGACGCGTTGGAGCTCAGGAAATGCTTGTCGCGATGAATAGCAACCGGCCGCTCATCCGCAATAGCAGTGCCGATCCCGTTGGTGCCGACGCCCGCTTCATCCCACTGCGCGCCATCCCACAGGTCGAGACGGCGGAAATGGTCATCGTCAGCAACGACGCCGCGACGGTCGAGTACAAAGCCGCTGTTGTCGGCGAGGACGATACAGCAACCAGCGCGGCTGAAGGTGACGAACAAACGATCGAGTTCCGGGGCGGCGGCCCGAATCAGACGGCCTGATTGTTCGCGGGCAGCGCGCAAATCCGGTTCTCCCAGCCGCTGCGGCGGGCGGTGCAGGGATGGGTCGAGCCCGTGCAAATTAACACAGCGCCGCCAGGACGCCGCATGCGGCGAGACATCGTCTCGCGCTTCCACTGCCCGCCACACTTTCAAAGCGTGGTTCGCCATCAGGTCCTCCCACGGCGTCGCCGGTTCGAGTCATGACGGGCCGGCGGCGCGCCATGCGCTTAACTCGATGCGTTGAGGCGCAGATGCTAGACAGATTTTGGAGCCGTTGTCACGCCTGGACCCGAGCAAACCGGTAAGGAATCAGGGTTGATCGTCGTATAGGCGCCGATCAAAGCGCCGAGGCGCGGGATAATGATGGTTCTCAGAGCTTCGCGCCAAAGGGGCGCGAAGCTGGCGCGCTGCGGGTCAGCGCGCGAATTTTTTATATTTAAGCCGCTTTGGTTCGACCGAGTCGGGGCCGAGCCGGCGGATTTTGTCCTGTTCATAGGCGGTGAAATCGCCCTCAAACCATTCGACGTGGCTGTCGCCCTCAAAGGCCATGATATGGGTGCAAATCCGATCCAAGAACCAGCGATCGTGGCTGATCACCACTGCGCAACCCGCGAAGTCCAGCAGAGCGTCTTCCAGGGCCCGGAGCGTGTCGACATCAAGGTCGTTCGTCGGCTCATCGAGGAGAATGACGTTGCCGCCGCTTTTGAGCAGCTTGGCCATATGCACTCGGTTGCGTTCGCCGCCCGAAAGAACGCCGACCTTCTTTTGCTGATCGCCGCCTTTGAAGTTAAAGGCGCCGCAATAGGCCCGGCTGTTCAATTCGGCGTCGCCGAGCACGATAATGTCGTTGCCTTCGGAGATTTCCTCCCAGACTGTTTTGTTTGGATCCAGCGCGTCGCGAGATTGGTCGACATAGCCAAGCTCCACCGTATCGCCGAGCGTGATCGAACCTTCATCAGGCTGTTCTTGTCCGATGATCATCCGGAAAAGGGTCGATTTGCCGGCGCCGTTGGGGCCGATGACGCCTACGATGCCGCCTGGCGGCAGCTGAAAACTCAGACCATCCATCAGCAGCTTATCGCCATAGGCTTTTTTTATGCCCTCGGCCTCGATCACCTTGCCGCCCAGGCGTGGGCCGTTTGGAATGATGATCTGCGCTTTGCCCACACGCTCCCGTTCGGAGGCGTTGGCCATTTCCTCATAGGCTTTGAGGCGGGCCTTGCTCTTGGCTTGCCGGGCCTTCTGACCGGCGCGCACCCACTCCAGCTCGCGGTCCATCACCTTTTTCTTTGAGGCGTCGTCCCGCTCTTCCTGTTCCAGCCGTTTGGCCTTCTGCTCCATCCAGCTGGAGTAATTGCCTTCATAGGGAATGCCGCGGCCGCGATCGAGCTCGAGGATCCAGCCGGTGATCGCATCCAGGAAGTAGCGATCGTGCGTCACCAGCAGTACGGCGCCGGCATATTCCTGAAGGTGTTTTTGCAGCCAGGCGATTGTTTCGGCGTCCAGGTGGTTGGTCGGTTCGTCGAGCAGCAGCATGTCCGGCTTTTCGAGCAGCAGCTTGCAGATTGCGACCCGACGCCGTTCACCGCCCGAGAGAGTGTCAACCAGCACATCGTCAGGCGGGCAACGCAGCGCTTCCATCGCGACATCGACTTGCGCGTCAAGATCCCACAGGTTTTCAGCGTCGATCGCATCCTGCAGCTTCGTCATTTCCTCCATCAGCTCATCCGAATAATCTTCGGCGAGCTTCATCGAGATGTCGTTGAACGCTTGGACCTTGGCCTGTTTTTCCGCCACGCCGAGCAAGACGTTTTCGCGGACGGTTTTGCCTTCTTCCAGCTGCGGCTCCTGCGCCAAATAGCCGACCTTCACGCCGTCCGCCGACCAGGCTTCGCCGGTGAATTCCTTATCGGTGCCGGCCATAATCCGCAGCAGGGATGATTTACCAGCGCCGTTGACGCCGATGACGCCAATCTTTGCGCCCGGATAGAAGAAGAGGCGAACATTGTCGAAGACCTTCTTACCGCCAGGGTACGTCTTCGACACGCCATCCATGTAATAGACGAATTTTTCTTTGGCCATTTTTTGCTGCTCTTGTTGGGGTGCAAAGGGCGCGCCTGCGCGTCGCCGGGTTAACCGCCACACTGCGCACCGGCGCGCGCGGGTCAAGTCGCAAGTCTGATCCGACATCGGCGCGCCAAGGCCCGATGCGGCGTCATTGTTCAAACAAGGCGGCGACGCAAGAGCAAGGCGGGTGGGCTCAGCTTGCGGGGGCCCAACAATCCACGCCGCGGGCTTTGAATTTCTCACAGACCGCACGGGCCGCGTCTTGACTGGCGAATGCGCCGGCGCGCATTCGGTGCAGCAATTCGCCATCGGCGGTTACGGAATGGATGTCCAGTTCCAGCCCCGCCAGCAGGTCAGGATGCGCATCTTTCAATATGCGCCACTGCTTTACGACCTCTTCCATCGGGCCGATCGACGCCAGCAGCTGGATTTGGAAGTAGGGCCCCTCCGAACCCGGCGTAGGCCGCTCCGCTTCGCGGGGGGCGGCCGCAACCTTCGCATTGACGCCGCTATTGGCCGCCGAGCCTGGCAATCCCGACGGCTCCGCCGCCACCGGGCTGAGCGCCAAAGCGTACAGAGCGGCGAGCGCCGCCACAGTTCTGCTGATTCTTTTCGTCGTCATCCTCAACTCCCCGGACAAAGCGCGCCCCGGCGCAATCGTTAACGCCGCAGATCGGCAAGATCATGGCGCGCCGCCCGGTTTGGCGATCAGCGCGGCGGCGCCCAACATTCAAGCCCCTTAGCCTTGTATTTGCGGCACAGCGCTTTTGCGGCGGCGTGGGTTTTCAGCGGTCCGAGCCGCAGTCGAAACACTTCCCGACCGCGGGAACGCGTCTTTTTGGCCTCCAGCTCAAGCCCGCGAACCAGTTCCCAATGTTCATGTCGAAGCCAGTGCCAATAGCTTTGCGCCCGTTCTTCATCCGCCACGAGTATTTGAATGCTATAGGCGCCGTCCGGGGCGCTTGGCGCGTTGGTTGCTGTCGAGGGCGTTTCTGCGAACGCCGTTGCGGCCGCCAAGCCGCCTGCGATGCTCAGCGCCAAACCGGCGCGGCGCGATGACTGAAACAGATGCGCTCGCCGCATTGCTTACCCTCCTGTTGTGTCGCCCCGTTTCGTAACGTTACCCGTCGAGCATGGCGAGGCCAAGGCGGCTCTCGCTCTTGCGCCCAGGACGCGTTACAGAACCGGCATGACTATCCATTTTATCGGCGCCGGGCCAGGCGACCCGGATCTAATCACTGTTAAAGGCCGGCGGCTCATTGAGAGCTGTTCGGTCTGCCTCTACGCGGGAAGTCTCGTCCCTGCGGCGGTCGTGGCCTATGCGCCCGAGGGCGCCTTGGTGCGGGACAGCGCGGATATGACGCTCGATGAGATCATCGAGCTGATGCGCGAAGCCCATACGGCCGGTCGAAGCGTGGCGCGGGTTCACTCCGGCGATCCCTCGCTCTATGGCGCGATCGCGGAGCAGATCCGGCGGTTGCGGGCGTTGGACATCCCCTATGAGATTACGCCCGGCGTGCCCGCCTATGCAGCCGCCGCCGCCGCGATGGGGCAGGAGCTGACCATCCCAGAAGTGGCGCAGACGCTCATTCTGACCCGCACGGCGATGAAATCCTCGGCGATGCCGCCTGGCGAGGATCTCGATACGCTCGGCCGCAGCGGCGCAACCCTCGCGATCCATCTTTCAATTCGAAATCTGCTGGAGATCGAGCGGACGCTGACGCCCCATTACGGCGCGGATTGCCCGGTGGTCGTCGCTTACCGGGTCGGCTGGCCGGATCAACAGTTCATTCGGGGTACGCTCGCGACTATTCGAGACGCCGCGCGGGCGGCGAAAATCACCCGGACGGCGTTGATCTTCATCGGGCCTGCTTTATCCGAGACCGCCGATTTCAGAGACAGCGTTCTCTATGACGCTGCCCATGCGCATATCCTGCGGCCGAAACGGCGGGAGGCGGAGGAGGACGCGTGAAGATCGGCGAAGCCGCGCGGAAGGTCGGGCTGCCGATCAAGACGGTCCGCCACTATGCGGATATCGGCCTTGTGCGGCCAGCCGACATCCGCGCCAGCGGTTATCGCGATTATGGAGAACCGGAGCTGCGGCGGCTGCGTATGGTTGCGCGGGCGCGCGCCAGCGGCTTTTCGATTGAGGAATGCCGCCAGCTGATGCGCCTGATCGACGATCCCCTTGCCGCCGATGACGACGCGTTTGCAATGGCGGTCGCTAAGCGCGAAGCGCTCGATCAGCAGCTTGCTGAGCTTTTGTCGCTGCGCGCAACGTTAGATCAGCTGATCACAACCCGCGAAAAAGCGGGGCCTCCGCCGCGGTCGGGGCAGCCGGGATTGTTCGGCTGAGCCCTTCCACTTTCGTGAGAAAGATTTTCGATGACGAAATCCGTCTCGGCGCATCGTTCGCCGCCTTTTTCCCGTCGCGAGCGCTGGCGCGGTCACGCCGCGCTGATCCTTTTCGCGATGTTTATCAGCGTGTCCTTTTCGCTTGGGGCCGTCTCCGCGCCGATGATCGATCCAAGCGCGATGACGGCGGCGCGTTTCTTGACCGCGGCAATCGTCATGGTCGGGGGGATTGTTGTCGGCGGTCTGGTCTCGCAGCGCCGAGCGGCGCCGAGCTTCGCGGCCCTTGGGCGCGGAACCTGGCGCTTCTTGCTGCTCGGGGCGTTTTATGGGGCGTATTTCGTATGTATGTTCGAGGCGTTGCGCCTGTCGCCTCCGACGCCGCTGGTCGCCGTGTTTACCCTGTCGCCTTTGCTGACGGCAGGTCTCGCCTACCTGTTGGCGGGGCAGCGTACGCCGCCCAGCATGTTGTTTGCGTTGCTGCTTGGCGGCGCTGGCGCGGTTTGGGTGATATTTGGCGGCGATATTGACGCGTTGCTTGCGTTTAAGGTTGGTCTTGGCGAGGGGATCTTCCTGCTCGGGACGATTTCGCACTCGATCTACGCTGCGTTGGTGCGGCGGATGAAGGGGCCGGAGACGCTGTCGATCTTTACGTTGGGGGTGATCCTTGGGGCGATGATCGTTGTCACCCTGGCGGGGTTCCCTGCGGTGTTGCGAACGGATTGGACGGCTTTGCCCGCCATCGTTTGGGCAACCATTTTCTACACGGGGATCGCCGCTACGGTTGGATCCGCAACGCTGCTGCAATATGCGGCGCTGCGGCTGCCGGCCTCCAAGGTGATGGCGTACACTTATCTGCCGCCGAGCCTGGTTATTCTCATTGAGGGCGCGCTCGGCAATGGCTGGGCGTCGGCGGCTATTTTGCCGGGCGTCGCCGCGACTGTCGCCGCCTTGGCTCTGCTCTCATTGGGGCGGGACGATATGTGATCGATCTGCCGGCATATGTCGTTGACGCGACGTCAAAAAAGTGATGTTGCACCGCCGTAAGCTCACCTCGGCCCGAATGGCGAGTCGGGCGGGCGCGGCGGAGGTGCTGCTATGAGAGTTCTAGGCAAGTCGGCGGTGAGCGCGGGGAAGTTCGCAGTCTGGATCATGGGCGCTGCGATAATCATGGCGGCGCCAACTCAAAGTGGCGCTGAAGCCGTTGGCGGGCAAAGCGCGTTTGACGAAAAATTCGGCGCCGCAGCACGTTCGCAGGCGGTGAAGCGCAGTCGGTCGTCCATCGCGCCGGAGGACATGGCGCTCTACAAGAAATTCAAAGCGCGGCTGCGTGATCTGGGCGTAACGCCAGCTGACGCGGCTGAGCATGATCGGCTGTTTGTGGCGTTCAAACTCGCGGCGCAGCAGGCCGAAGCGCAAAAGCGTTAGGGTCGAAACCCCTTCATCAGACGCCGTCAGCCCGGTTTAGGGGCTTGTCGGCTAGAATATCGAGGCGCAGGCGGTGTGGCTCACCGTCAAG
>JALEGB010000049.1 GCA_022760355.1 Neomegalonema sp. | reverse complement strand
TTGACCGGGCAATCAGCCCGCTCCGCGCCCGGTGCGCAGCCGAGAACGGGCTAGGAAGCGCTGACGACGCCTGATGAAGGGGTTTCGACCCTAGGGGTGCGATTTGAAATTAGATGAGTTCGGGGGCCGACGCCGCCGGCCTACGGTTCCGTGCTAAATCAGCCGCCGGGTGAACAGGCGGCGGCCTTCGGCGGAATACACGATCGCGATCATCGCCCCCCAGCAGGTGGCGGCGATGATTTCCAGCAGCATGATCCCATCATTGGTGCCGTAGACATTCATCGGCTGCGCTAATCGCCCCACGATCGCAAGCACTGTCAGCGCGGCCATGAAGGGCCCCGACCATCGCCAGAGCCGCCAAAGGGGGACCGCGAAAACAACGAACAACAGCGCGGTGATCATCAGTTCAGCGTCGCCTTTGACCCGATCCGGATCCAACGCCCGCGTCAAAGCAATGTCGCGCCAAGTCCAGGCGGCGAGATCGCAAACGATCGATGTAACCAGCAGCAGGCGAAAAAACGCCGTGGTTGAGCGCATCATCCGGCCCCTTTTTCAACGCCGCGCGCACATTCGCAATCGGCGGCAAACCGTCACTTAGGGCGACCAGCCGCGGCGTCAGCAGGCGCAGCTGTGCAATTTGCGCATTGTTTCTTTGCGCGCTGAACCACTTGCTTTTGGCGGGCCGGCGGGTCTTTAACCTTGTTCTACAACCGGCGGCCATTCACGGACGGGCGGCATTTGCTTGACATCGCTCCTCGCCCGCGACGCTATCACAGGAAATAAAGTGAGATCACAGGGACGCGAGATGTTCACAGGGATCGTTACGGATATCGGCGAAATCCGCGCCGTCGAGCCGCTTGAGACGGGCCTGCGCGCACGCATCGCCTGTGGCTATGACCTTTCTAACGTCGATATCGGGGCTTCCATCGCCTGCTCCGGCGTTTGCCTGACGGTGACGTCTAAGGATGTTGAGAGCGGGTCTTTCGACGCCGAAATCTCCGCTGAGACGCTGTCTAAAACCACCCTTGGCGAGTGGAAAGCCGGAACAAAACTCAATCTCGAACGCAGTCTGCGTATTGGCGACGAGCTCGGCGGTCATATCGTTTCCGGCCATGTCGATCGTGTTGGCGCCGTTGCGGTTCTTCAGCCTGAGGGGGAGAGCCTGCGCGTGTTTATCGACGCGCCGCGCGCTCTCGCCCCTTTTATCGCGACGAAGGGCTCAATCGCGATTGACGGATGCTCGATGACGGTGAACAGCGTCGAGGACACGCCCGAAGCCTGTCGGTTTGGCGTCAATGTTATTCCGCATACACAATCAGCCACGACCCTGGGGCGGCTGTGTGAAGGCGCGCGCGTTAACCTGGAAATCGACATGCTGGCGCGCTACGTGCAGCGGATGAATGTCGCCGCTTGATCGATCTCGCGGCTGACGCGCCTCAACATAGCGGCGACGCCGCTTGATTGACCACGGATGAATGAATGCTCGGTTTTAGCCGAAAGGAGCGCCGCCGATGAGCGTCGAGCCTGATCACACGACATTGCCGCTTCCCAAGCTCGATCCATCGCCACGCGTGTTGATCGTAGCGGCCCCCTATCACCGCGCGATCGTCGAAGGCCTGGCCTCGGGCGCCAGCGCTAAGCTTCGCGAGGCTGGCGCGCATATTGAGCGGCTTGATGCGCCAGGGGCGCTGGAGTTGCCAACGATGATCCGCCTGGCGAGCGACACCAGCCGATTTGACGGTTATATCGCACTGGGCTGCGTTATTCGCGGCGAGACCACCCATTATGAGATCGTGTCGAATGAAAGCGCTGCGGGGCTGATGCGGCTCGGCGTGGATCGCGGGCTGGCGATCGGGAATGGCGTTCTCACGGTTGAAAACCGAGAGCAGGCCGAAGTGCGCGCCGACCCCGCGCAGCTGGATAAGGGCGGCGAAGCGGCGCTCGCTTGTCTGCATCTCATCGCGGCGATTCGCCGTTTTGGCGGCGATTGGCGCCCGCAAGACGAACATATCCTGCTCGCATGACCACCAATAGCGATCAAAACGCAGCGGCGCCGGCGGAAGACCCGCGCGCAACGAAGCGGCTCGCCCGTTCGGCGGCGCGCCTCGCCGCGGTTCAGGCCCTTTATCAAATGGAAATCACCGGAGCGCCCTGGAAAGGCGTGCTGGAAGAGTTCGTCGCCCATCGCCTCGGCGCTGAAATTGAGGGCGCTCAATATCGCGATGCGGATGAGAAGCACTTCAAATTGGTGCTCGAGGGCGCAGTCGCCCGTCAGATTGAGATCGACCAGCTGATTGACGCGGCGCTCGTGGCGAAATGGCCGCTCGGCAATGTCGACCCCACCCTGCGGGCGATTTTCCGCGCCGGCGGCTGCGAGTTCGTGGCGCTGGAGCAGATGCCGCCCAAGGTGGCGATCAGCGAGTATGTCGACGTCGCCAAGGCGTTTTTCCCGGAGGGCCAAGAATGGCGCTTCGCCAACGCGGTGCTTGACCACATGGCGCGGAAAGCCCGACCAGACGCCTTCGGCGAAGCGGAAACCTAGAGCTTGTTGATGTTTCTTGGAACCATCAACAAGCTCTCAGGCTCTGTTTGGTCGCGATTTTCGAGCCGTTAGATGGGGCCATCTAACTTCAAGTCGCTCTAAGCCGCTGCGACGCGGTTCGCCGCGTCCAGCGCGCGTTGAAGATCTTCGATCAGATCCTCCGGCGCTTCCAAGCCGACCGAAATCCGGACCAGCCCGTCGGAAATGCCCAGGACATCGCGCATCTCTTCGGTCAGGTTCTTGTGAGTCGTTGTCGCCGGATGGGTGGCCAGAGACTTCGCGTCGCCCAGATTGTTCGAAATCCCAATCAAGTCGAACGCGTTCAAGAACGCAAAGGCCGCCGCTTTGCCCCCCTTCAGGTCTACGGAGAGCACAGTGCCGCCGCCGGACATCTGCCGCGTCGCCAGCTCATATTGCGGATGGCTGGGCAAGAACGGATGGATCGCGCGGATAACGGCGCTGTGGGCCGCGGCCGCCTCGGCCAGCTTCAGCGCTGTTTCCGCCTGCGCCTTTACCCGCAGCTCCAGCGTCTCCATCCCTTTCAGCATCACCCAGGCGGTGAACGGGTTCATTGCGCCGCCGGTATGTTTTACGTAGGTCTCAACCTTCTCATCGATCAGCTCAGCCTGCCCCAGCAGGGCCCCGCCCAGCACACGGCCCTGCCCGTCAATATGCTTCGTCGCCGAATACATGACGATATCGGCGCCAAGCGCGATCGGCCTCTGGAACACCGGCGTTGCGAAGACATTGTCCACGACGAGCTGCGCCCCCGCCCGGTGCGCGACGGCCGCGACCGCGGCGATGTCGATGATTTCCAGGGTCGGATTGGAAGGAGACTCCAAAAAGAACAGCTTCGTCTCCGGCCGCACCGCATTTTCCCATGCGTTCAGGTCAACCCCATCCACCAGGGTCGACTCCACGCCAAAGCGCGGCAGCAGCTGCTCGATGATATATAGGCAGGAGCCAAACAGAGCCCGCGACGCGACGACATGGTCCCCCGCCTTGAGCAGCGCGAACATGGATGCATGCATCGCCGCCATGCCCGATGCTGTCGCGAAACAGGCCTCGGCGCCTTCATAGGCCGCGAGCCGATCCTGAAACATCGCAACAGTCGGGTTCCCATAGCGGGCGTAAATAAAGCTGTCCGCCGGCCCCTCATTTTTGAAACGGGCTTCGGCCTGCTCCGGGCTGTCATAGAGAAAGCCCTGCGTCAGAAACATCGCCTCAGAGGTCTCGCCATACTGGCTGCGCCGGGAACCGGCATGCACCAGGCGTGTTTGCGGCCGTCCACCCGACACCGAACCAGCGCTCTGCGACGCGTTCTTTTTTGTCTCTTCGCCGGCCATACAACCGCCCTTCCCGCTCGCGGAACTGAAATCAGGCCGCACTCGTAGGAGGCGACGCTACGTTGGTCAATCCAACAAAAGTATGAAGAACATCGGTTAATGGCACGCGGTTTGCGCTTTCTGGCGGAAAGATTTCGGCTTGGAAGGGAACATTATGGCGCTCCGCATTCTGGGATTGTCCATTGTTAGCGCATTGACGCTCTGCTTTGCGACGCAAGCTCCGGCGCGCACTGTCAGCGCCCCTTCTTCCGTTAAAGCCGCAGCGGAGATGCGCGAAGGCCGTCCGCATGAGGGGCCGCCTGCCCATCACGCCTTCTGCCGCCGCTCACCGGCGCACTGCGCCGCGCCGCCGGTCGCGCGCCCTGGCGCAATCGCCGTCTTGTCAAAATCGGCCTTTGAGCAGTTGCACGCCTTCAATGGCGACGCCAACAACCTGTTTAAGCCAATCACCGACGCGGATGTTTATGGCGTGTCCGACTTCTGGACCGTGCCGCAATATGTGGCCGATTGCGAAGATTACGTTCTCTATAAGCGCGCCAAGCTGATCGAGGCGGGATGGCCGCCGGAAGCGGTTCTGATTGGCGTCGTCCGCAGCCCCACTGAAGGGTATCACGCGGTTCTGATCGTCCGCACCTCGCGCGGCGAGCTGGTCCTGGATAATTTGCGCGACGAAATCCTGGATTGGCGCGAAACCGGCTATGAGTGGGTGATCCGCCAGTCAACGAAAGATCCGCGCAAATGGGTTGAGATTGACGGCGGCGCGCCGAAGCCAGGCCTCGCCACCGCCAAGACACCGTCCGCATCCTGATCCGGGAACAGGATTACCCGCGGCGCAATCGCCGGAATATTTCAGAGGCGAGATAGCCGGCGATCAATGCCGTCGCCAAAGTGCCGAGCCCGTACAGGGTCGGCCGCTCCATCGCTGCGCGGTACAGAAACTGCTCCAGCCCTTTGCGCCGAACCGGGATAACAAAGTCCTGCTCGCCCACGATCCGCTTATTGCGCACAAGATACACCGTCACCGCATAGGCGCCTTCGATGATATTCGCGGGCAGCGAAAAGCGCGCCTGGTACAGCGTGCTCTTCGCCAGAGCAACGCCGCTCGGCTTTGTCACGTAGAAACCAGCACGTCGACGCAGCCGAATTGCGGCCTGTCGAAACTCCAGCGGCTCCTCAGCCGAAAATGGCGTGCCCGCCATGATCACGGCGCCATCCAGGCTGACCCGGCGATAGCCATCCTTATCCAGGATATCGAGCAAGGGGCGTGTGCTGGCGACGGCGTAATAGCTCGGCGCCTCGGCGATGAAGAACGCCGCCGCGTTGATCCATAGACCCGCGATCCATTTCTTTTTCCGCACGATAATGGGCGCGGCTGGCCCCTCCACCACAATCACCACGTCCAGCGGCCCGTCCGATTTCTGTAATCGGCGGCTGCGCGAAACTGCGCCATAAACGAACAGCTCATCGCCCGCGAAGGTGGCTGTGATCGCCACTTCTTTCTGAGCCGCCGCAACAACCGGCTCCTCATCCAGCGGCCCGGAGGTCGCCCAAGCGGTTGCGACGCCAATGACCAGCGCTGCGATCGCCGCAATCCCTACCGCGGCGCGCATCAGAATGCTCCTCGCGCATCGATGCTGAACAGCTCAGACGGCTCAATCATCAGATCAAGCGCCAGCACCAGCCCTACGCTGAGCACCAGCGCCGCCAACAGGAACCGAAGCTGTTCACCGCGCAACCGCGCGCCCAGGCTGGCGCCGATCTGCGCCCCGATCACGCCGCCCAGCAGCAGCACCACCGCCAGAGCGGCGTCGACCGTCTGGTTTTCAACGGAATGCCGCCAGGTGGTGTAGGCCATGACGATCATGATCTGATAGAGCGAGGTGCCGACGACGACTTTCGAGCGCATGCCAAGAATGTAGATCATCGCCGGCAACATGATGAAACCGCCGCCCACGCCCATGATCGCCCCGAGAATGCCGATGGTCATCCCAATTGTGATCGGCGGGATGACGCTGATGTAAAGCTGCGAGGCCTTGAACCGCATCTTCAGGGGCAGCTGATGCATCCAGCGACGACGGGGGCGCCACGCCGTCGTCGCCGCGCCGTTCTGCGCGCTGCGCAGCGCTGCGACGCTTTCGATCGCCATCAGCACGCCGACCACGCCCAAAAAGACCACATACAGCAAGGTGACCGCGAACTCGACCTGGCCGAGACTGCGCAGCCAGCTGAAAATCGCCACCCCAATCTCGGAGCCGACAATCCCGCCCGCCAGCAACACCGTTCCCATTCGGATATCGACCGCCTGCCGCTTCAAATGCGCGAGAAAGCCCGAGAAGGACGAGGCGACGAGCTGGGGCGCCTGCGTTGACACCGCCACGTCGGGCGCAATGCCGGCGAAGATCAGCAACGGCGTCATCAGGAAGCCGCCGCCGACGCCGAACAATCCGGAAATGACGCCAACAGCAGCGCCCAAGCCCAACAGAAAGAAGATATTGACCGATACTTGCGCAATCGGAAGGTAGATATGCATCGCCAGCCTCGCCTGTTCTAGCAGGGCTACCCTTCGCGCGCGCGAAATGCGAGCCGCATCGGATCTGATCGGCGCTTGTCGCCGAGATTGTGGCGCCGGCGCGTCGCGCCAGACGCGAACAATTGGCGCGCTTCGCCGCCGGAAAAGCGAGCGGACAATCAGTGGGCTGCTTCCATGCTTTGTCCGCCGCCAGCGGCTTGCGCGCTTTAACGTCGCCGTTCGCCTCCCTTCGCCCCGCGTGGTCTTTGCGGGCGCGCCAACGGCCGACCAACCGACGTCTTCGCTTGGCGCGTTGGCGGCAGCTGTTCAACGCGCCATTCCCCGGGCTGTAGATTTCCCAGCCGCCATTCGGCGACGCTTTGTCGGACCAATCGCAGAGTCGGGAAGCCAACCGCCGCCGTCATCCGCCGCACCTGGCGATTGCGGCCTTCCGTGATCGTCAGCTCGATCCAGCTTGTGGGGATCGCGGCCCGATATCGGACCGGCGGCACGCGCGGCCAAAGCTCCGGCGGCGCGATCAAATGCGCCTGCGCCGGCTTCGTTGTTCCGTCCTTCAGCGTTACGCCGCAGCGCAATGCTTCCAGCGCGGCTTCGCTGACCTCTCCCTCTACCTGCGCGAGGTAAGTCTTTGGTTTGTCAAACCGAGGGTGGCTGATCTGATGCTGAGTGCGGCCACAATCCGTCAGGATCAACAGCCCCTCGGAGTCCTTATCCAGCCGCCCGGCGGGATACACGTCCGGCGCATTGATCCAACGCGCCAGCGTGTGGTCGCCGGGTTCGCCGCTAAATTGGCACAGGCACCCGAACGGCTTGTTGAACATGATAAGGCGCTTCGCCGTCGGCTTCGCCATCCGTCACTCCTGACCGCCGCGCATGGGGGCCGTTAACGGAACGCGCTGGTCATATCTGAAATTCTGCACGCTGCGCTCATGAAGAGCCGTCCGCGCGAGCGTAAAACTTGAGCGGAGCTGGCGCTAGCAGCTTTTATCGGACATGCAATTAAGCCTTTCACGAATTTTACAGTCTGCCATCTCTTTCGCCGCTCGCTCCCTGGAGCCATATGTTAGGAAAGGACCAGATGGTACGATGCGACGACAGCGCTCATCTATTATTTGAGAACGCTTCAATTCTTTTTTTTCAGCACTTTTCCGTGCTGAATACGTGGATAAAGGGCTGACTGTGCAAGTTACAGCCCCCGACTTAGGCGGCCGTCCTTTCCGAACCGCCTCGACTTCGCTAACACTCCCGCGGCAGTTTTTCTTCTGAAAATCGATCAGATAAGCTGAGTAAATATGGTGCTCCTTCCGACCATCGCCGAAAACCCTCTTCACAATATAAGTCACTTCGTAGTTGAAGCCCTTAGATTTGAAAAACTTACCGGAAGGACTATCATCGAGGCGCTTAATATCAAAATAGTGAGAGCTTTTCTCTGACATTTTCAAAATACTATCTCGATGTGAGAACTTCAGAGAGCCACCTCCTTTCACCTCACGCGTTCGATAGGGCGGCGTGGGAAAGGCGATAGATGGGTTAGTATAAAGCATCGACATCTTGCCGTCGTGACCAATAAATATTGTGGTAGCTTTAAAGTTTTTCGGCGCAATATTTACAATTACTCCGCCGGCGGGAGTGCATATTTTTTGTTTCAATCTGTTATTAAAGCATTTTATTTTAAGTTGCCAAGGAGTTGGCAGATCATATGTCAACCGATCTTCTTTAGCGATCCCGCAGTCCGGAGCGCTCATAGTAAATACTAGAAATGCGGTGCAAATTAATCTGAGGTACATAGCTGCTCCCCTTCATGCCTTTATATTTTAATCACTACATGACGCTCGTCAATCAAAATACTGTAGTGTCTGAATTGCTGTCCGCGCCAACATAATTTTGCGCATTCTTCCGGCTGACGCGTTTTGGCCAATGCTCAAACCAGCGCTTTAAAAACGGTATGTTATAACATATCATTTATGTCTCGCGCGGCCACACGGGTCCTCGCGATCTTCAGCTTACCCCGACTCAGAGTGTTGACATGACAAACGAACGGAGCGCAGCGGCGCAAGACGCCCGCCTGCCGGTGACGGTGCTGTCCGGCTTTCTCGGCGCCGGCAAAACGACGTTGCTGAACCGCGTACTCAATAATCGCGATGGACGTCGCGTCGCCGTGATCGTCAACGACATGTCCGAGGTGAATATCGACGCCGACCTCGTTCGAGCAGACACTGAGCTTTCCCGCACGGATGAAACGTTGGTCGAGATGTCAAATGGCTGCATTTGCTGCACGCTGCGTGACGATTTGCTCGCCGAAGTGCGCCGCCTGGCGGATGAAGGGCGTTTTGACTACCTGCTGATTGAATCGACCGGCATCTCAGAACCTCTGCCCGTCGCCGCAACGTTCGAATTCAGAGACGCGGAAGGCGAGAGTCTGGCGGACGTCGCCCGTCTCGACACGATGGTGACCGTCGTGGACGCCGCCAATCTGCTGCGCGACTACTCCAGCCATGACTTCCTAAGCGACCGCGGCGAGGTTTTGGGCGAAGAAGATGACCGCACGCTGGTCCATTTGCTTACGGATCAAATCGAATTCGCCGATATCGTGATCCTCAACAAGGTCTCCGCAGCGGGCGCGCAACAGGTGGACGCCGCGCGCAAGATCATCCGCAGCCTGAACGCCGACGCGCAGATTATCGAGACGGATTTCTCGCAGGTCGACGCGGATAAGATCCTCAGCACCGGATTGTTCGACTTCGAAAAAGCGCATGAGCATCCGATGTGGGCCAAGGAGCTTTACGGCTTCGCAGATCATGTGCCGGAGACAGAGGAATATGGCGTCACCAGCCATGTCTACCGCGCGCGCCGGCCGTTCGAACCGGAGAAAATCAAAGCGATCTTCGAGGGGGAGATGTCTGGCGTCATTCGCGCCAAAGGGCATTTCTGGATTGCAACGCGGCCAGAATGGGTCGCAGAATTCTCACTCGCCGGCGCGCTGTCGAGCGTCAAACCGCTGGGGACATGGTGGGCGTCCGTTCCCAAAAACCGTTGGCCCGATCACGAAAGCGCGCAGAGCTATATCAAGCAGCATTGGGACGAGCTGTGGGGCGACAGGCGGCAAGAGCTGGTGTTCATTGGCTCCGGCATCGATTGGCCGACGCTGAGCGCGCAACTCGACGCCGCGCTGGTCTCCCCCGAACTCGCGACGGGGCCGAATGATTTGCCGAGCCTTGCCGACCCATTCCCGATCTGGCGGCGGGCTCCGGCGGCGGAATGAGACCTCGGCGCAGAATAAAAAACGAAGCGGCCATCGCCATCGGCGGCCGTCTTCGCCGCCAACGTCCGGGCGCAACAAAGCGCATGGGCGCCGCGACGAAGCATAATAAAGGCCGCAAGAGCGCGAAGCTGGCGGGCCGCTCCCACGCTCGTGAAACGGCGGAGCCCACCTACCCGCCAGCAGCGAGCGCCGGAGCGGCCGAGGCAAGCCGCAGCCAAACCCGGAACAACCGGCTCGCGCCTGGCATTCGCGGCTCGCGCCGCCCGCGAAAGGTGCGCTGGAGCGCCTTTGACCAGCTGCCGGAGTGCGTTGCGGACGCAATCCGCGAAAGCCGATCCGTACTGTGCCCCGTCGCGGCGTTGAGGCTTGTGAATGATAGCGTCTATAGTCAGGAGGAGATCGCCTCTTTCCTCAGGCGCCGCGCCGCTTGGACCGATTGGCGCGTTCTTGTCGCCGATTTTGGCGAAGCGAGCGCCAACCTGTTGCGGCCCGACGCGCCGAGACACAGGCCGAAATTGATCGCTCGCCCCATCCGGTAGCAGACGGAGCGCGGGCAGCTCCCGTCCGCCCCCGGCTGATCTCGCCGCATCGCAGCACGCGGGCGGAGGCGGCGCCCTGGTCGCCTCCGCATCACTCCCGTCACCATCAGGCTTGTTGTTTTTGCACATCCGGCGAAGGATGAAAGAAAATGATAAGATTGGGAGGTCCCTATGGAGCCGGCGGTCCAGCGGTTACCGGCGCAACCCCGCGAGCTTTCACCGGCGGAGGTCGGTGCGCTTGCGCATCTATATCGCGGCGAAGTATATCGCAGCACGATATGGCGCACGCGCCTGGACACCACCACAAACTGGTCGGTTGTCACCCTGGGCGTGGCGCTGTCAATCACATATTCGTCAAAAGACGCCTCACCGCTGCCCTTGATATTAGTGGGTGTTTTGATTGCTTTCTTTATGCTGCTGGAGGCGCGGCGCTATCGGTATTTCAATGTTTGGCGCGCCCGAGCCCGATGGTTGGAGAACCATTTCTATGCGCCAATGTTGTATGATGGCGACTTGCATCTAGAAGAGAACTGGCAAAAAACGCTGGCGCATGACTATAACCAGCCCAAATACCATGTAAGTTTCCTCATCGCGATTGGTCGGCGGTTGCGAAACACTTATATCTGGTTGCTGCTGATCCAAACGTGCGCCTATTTCGGCAAAGTCACCGTTCACCCCGCGCCGATTACGCAGCTCAGCGATATCTTCAGCCGCGCTGCGGTCGGGCCCATCTCAGGCGAAATGGTGATCGCCGCCGGCGTCATCTATAATCTTTTCTGGCTATCGCTCGCGATCTGGACCTATCGGCTGGATCATGACCGCCGCCGCCATCGCCGCGCCGGCGTCGCCATGGGATAAGCGCGAACAGCGTTAAATCGCGTCGAAATAGCGCTCCAACACTCTGCGATACACTTGCGTCAGGCGGTTGATCTCATCGATCGAAGCGCGCTCATCCACCTGATGCATCCGATCGCCAACGAGACCAAATTCGACAACGGGGCAAACCGCCTGAATGAAGCGCGCATCCGAGGTGCCGCCGCCTGTATCGAGCTTCGGCGCCGCGCCGGCGACATCCTCAACCGCAGCCGCGACAATCTCCGTCAGCGGGCCGGGGGCGGTCAGAAAGGCCTCGCCTGACACACGCACCGCCACATCAATCGCGACGCCGGGGGCCGCCTCGGCGGCGTCGGCGGCCTCCTTTTCAATCCAATCAATCAGCGCGTCCGAGTTCTGCGCGTCATTGAAACGGATATTGAGAGTCGCCCGCGCCTCCGCTGGAATAACGTTCGTCGCCGGATTGCCGACATCGACGGTCGTCACCTGCAAGCTCGATGGCTGGAAATGCGCGGTTCCCTGGTCAAGTTCGGCGCCCGCGAGCCGGTCCAACATGCGCAGCAGCGGCGGCAGCGGGTTGGCGGCTCGGTGCGGATATGCGACATGCCCTTCCTTGCCCCGCGCCGTGATGTGCGCCGTCAGGCTGCCGCGCCGGCCGATTTTCATCATATCGCCAAACCCTTCGCGGGAGGTGGGCTCGCCAACCAGGCAAACATCCATCCGCTCCCCCCGCGCCGCCATCCAGTCTAAGATGGCGAGCGTGCCGTGCAGGTTCGGCCCTTCCTCGTCCCCGGTGATGAGCAGCGCGATCGCGCCCTTCCCGGCCGCGGGACCGCCCCCCTCCGCCAGATAACCGCAAGCCGCCGCGACAAACGCCGCAACGCCGGATTTCATGTCAACGGAGCCGCGCCCCCAAATTCGCCCATCCGCCGTCGCACCGGAAAAGGGCGGATGCGTCCATGCCGCTTCATCGCCGGTAGGCACCACATCGGTATGGCCGCTAAAGGCGAAGACCGGATCCCCGGACCCGATCTTCGCATACAGATTGGGCACGCCGCCGCGATCAACCCGCTCAATCGCGAAGCCGAACGGCGCCAGAGTATCGGCCAGGAGCGTCAGCGCCCCCCCTTCCTCCGGCGTCACGCTCGGGCATCGCACCAGCGCCGCAGTCAGGTCGACAGGGTCAATCGCAGCCGGCATGCTCATTCGCTTAGTCCCGCAACAGTTCGTTGATCGCTGTTTTCGCGCGCGTTTGCGCATCGACAGTCTTCACGATGACGGCGCAGCCCAAGCTCGGGCCGCCATTTGGATCCGGCATCGCGCCTGGCACGACGACGGAGTAGGGAGGCACCTCGCCGCGATAGACCTTGCCGCTCGCCCGATCGACGATCTTCGTCGTCGCGCCAATAAAGACGCCCATCGCCAGAACGGCGCCCTTGCGAACAACAGCGCCTTCAACAACCTCAGACCGTGCGCCAATGAAACAATCATCCTCGATGATGACCGGCGCAGCCTGCAGCGGCTCCAACACGCCGCCGATGCCGACGCCGCCAGACAGGTGCACGTTTTTGCCAATCTGAGCGCAGCTGCCGACCGTGGCCCAGGTGTCGACCATCGTGCCTTCATCCACATAGCCGCCGAGATTGACGAAGGACGGCATCAGGACGACATTCTTCGCGATATGCGCGCCGCGGCGTACAATCGCGCCGGGCAGGACGCGGAAACCGCCATCCTCGAACTGGGCCGCGCCCCACCCGTCAAATTTCGACGGCACCTTATCCCACCAAACGGCGTCGCCAGGCCCGCCCTTGATGACCGTCATTGGATTAAGCCGGAACGAAAGCAGCACCGCTTTTTTCAGCCATTCATTGACGCGCCACTCGGTCAGCCCCTCCGCGGTCTCGCCGACAGGCTCGGCCACGCGCGCGGCGCCGCTATCCAGCGCCAAAAGCGCTGTTTCGACAGCGTCGCGCCGTTCGCCGGTGGTTGAGGCGTCAATCGCGGCGCGATCCTCCCAGGCTGCTTCGAGAATCGGCTTAAGCGCCGCAATTTCGGCGGACGACTGCGCGTTGGTGGACATGATCGCTCCTTAACTCTAATCCGCGATGATGCTTTTCAGGCCGACGCATGAAGCGCCGGAGCTCGCTGTTCGGAAAAGCATGTGAACGCGACCGTGAAAAGCGCAGAATTTAGTAGGAGCCACATGGCGGCGAAATCTTCCTCCAAGCCAGGCGCAAAAGCGCGCATCTCGCAGTTTACCTCCGCGGAAGAAGACGCGCGCACGGCCGGCACGCTTCCGGATACGCCGCAAACGATGGCGCCGGCCTATCGTCTCGCCTTTGAGGACGCTGAGTTCCTGAAGTCTGATCCGATGCGCGGCGTCCGTTTGCAGCTGGAGCTGGAAAAGCCGGAGCGGATCATGCACGCGCGCGGCCTGGAGTCGACTGTGATCCTGTTTGGCGGCGCGCGCATTCCCGCCCCCGGCGCCAAAGCCAAGGGCGCGACCGCGACGGCGCGGAAAAGCCTGGAAGCTCTGTCTGACTATTACCGCGAGGCTGAGGAGTTCGCGCGGCTGGTCTCCATCTATTCACGCGAAACCTATGGCCGCGAGTTCGTTATCGCGACCGGCGGCGGCCCCGGCATCATGGAGGCGGGAAATAAGGGCGCGATGGAAGCGGGCGGCGCGTCGGTCGGCCTGAACATGGTGCTGCCAAATGAGGAGCAGCCCAACGAGTATATCAGCCCGGAATTTTGCTTTAACTTCCACTATTTCTCGATACGGAAAATGCACTTCCTGATGCGCGCGCGGGCGGCGGCGGTGTTTCCAGGCGGCTTCGGAACGCTGGACGAGCTGTTCGAAGTTTTGACCCTGATCCAGATGCAGCGGATGCAGCGAATTCCCATCCTGCTATTCGGCGAAAAATTCTGGAAATCAGTGATTAATTTTGAAGCCCTGCGCGATGCGGGCACGATCAGCCCGAAGGACTTGGATCTGTTTCAGTTTGTTGAAACGGCCGATGAGGCGTGGCGACATATCTGCGCATTTTACAAGATCGATCCGCCATCCGCATAGGGGCCGGATTGCTGTGACGGAAAGGGGGCGAGCGGTTGGCGCCTCCCCTCCTGGCCTCAGGCGCGCGCCTTATTTCTTTTCCGCTACGGTGAATTGCAGCAGGCGAGTCGGCTGCTCAGCGCTGTGATCATTATCCGCGACGAGCGTCAGCACAACTTTCCCATCCTTGCCGGGATCGACCGCCAACGCGTCCATCGCGCCGATCGGGGCGCGATCGGTCAGCAGTAGAAGAGTTTCGCCTTCGCCCAGCTGCGCGCCATCTTCAATCTTATGTACTTTCTTCGCCGCAAAGCGCCGGATCCGCAGCGCAGCGCCTTGGTCGCCGGCCTCGCGCCGCTCTAACAGGTACAGCGCGCCATCAGGGCCGAAATCAGCTCCCTTCGGTCGAAAGCCGTCGCTCCGCTTAATTTCGAACCGAACGGCCCGGTCCACCGCCAGCCGCCAGCCGCCGATTGCGCCCGACAACCCCTTCTGATCTCGTATGGGCGCGCTGGCGATCGCATAAAGCGACCGGTCGCGGGCGGCGGCCAGCGCCTCAATGCCGCCCTCGGGCGCCAGCACCGATTTTGGCAGGGCGCTAATGTCCGCGACGGCGGCGGCCTCAATGTTCCGCCATCCCAAAATACGATGATCCTTCAGATACGCCGCCCAGAGCAGACCGGACACAGGATCGCGGGCGAGCGCCTCGGCTTTAGCGCCGTCGCTCTCAATCGGCGCGCCCTTTCCATCCAGCTGCGGCGCGATGGATGCGGCGCCCAGCGCCGTAATCGCCCCCCGCTCATCTCGTCGCAAATCAATGCGCAAAAACACGCCCGCGTCCGTCGCCGCCGTCAGTTCGAGCTTGTGCATGTCCAGCCCCGAAATGCCGCCAAAGCGCGGATCGGCGGATCGCAATTCATAGCCGACGAGAAATTCAACGCCGTCGGGCAGCAGATCGGCCGCCACAGCAATGCGGGAGGCCGTGAATTCGAGATTGCGGGCCATGGCGGAGCCGATCACCGTCGCGCCCAAGCCGAGCGCAACGGCGGCCGTCGCGGCGATGATCAGCCGCGCCCAGCCGCCCCCGCCGCGACGGGAGGTCATCGGCGCTTGAGCCGTTCGGCGATCGCGCGGCAGGCCTGCGGCAAATCTGCGACCGTCAACTGCCGCCGCGGTTTGCGGCGCTTTTTGCGCGGTTTCGGCGCCAGCGCTTCGTCTGTCAGCCATTTTTCGACCTCGTCACATCCATCCCCCGGCGGCGGCGGCGCCTGCGGCGTGCAGCCCGGCGAGTCCGCCGGACAATGCAGACGGACATGGAAGTGCGCACTATGGCCCCACCATGGCCGAATTTTGCGCAACCAAGCGGTATTCGCGCCAGCGGCCCGTTCCTCGCGACATAATTTGCGCTTGATGGCCGGATTTACAAAGATGCGTGCGACAACAGCGTCATCTGCGGCGGCGCGCAGCAGCAAGGGATGAACCGGGGTCCAGCGCTTGTTCACGCTGCGCCGATCTGCGGCGACGACGCTGCGGGCGCTCAACCTTTCCCGATCGCGGCGCGTGAGGTTTGGCTTCGGCGCCGGCATCAGCCAAATATCCGCGTCGAGACCGATCTGATGCGACGCATGCCCGGTCAGCATCGGACCGCCGGCGGCTTGGGCGAGATCGCCGACCAATAGTTGCCCCCAGCCGACTTTTACGGCCTTCACCGAGAGGCGCTTGATGAAAGCAATCAATGCGGGATGGCCATAGCGGCGATCGCGCGAAAGCCGCATCGCCTGCCATCCAGGCCCGGTCGCAGCAAGTTGCGCTGCGCCCATCAGGCAGCCTTTCGCATAACCGCCGAACGCCCGGGATTGCCCGGCCGCCGGCCCTGCGGCGCGGCCAAACACTTCCTTGGCCACACGTTTGTCGACCTGAGCTTGCGCGGGGGCGCCCAACGCGATCACCAGCGCCCCGATCCCGACGCCAATCCAACCAGCGGCCTTCATGCCCCCTCCCCAACGTTACACTCGGACGCGCTGCGTTCCGCCAAACGCCGCGTTTGCGCGGCGCGTCTTAGGTTCGTTCGCCCACCGGCGCGCTGTCAATGGCGACAGGCCAGGGCGATCAATCCGCCGGAACAGTCGCTCCGGCGGATGAGCCAAGAGTAAAGATGCCTGCTGGGCTTATTTGCTCAGACGCATTTCCGATTTCTTCGACTCATAGGTTCGCTCATCGTAGTCTGGGGCCGCTTTCAGAGCCTCGTCCGAGAAATCAACGAAGATATAGAACTGCTCGTCTTTATCTTCTGCTCGTTTCTTGAACTGAATAGCTTCGATGCCGACGGCGACGAACTTCTCACCTTCGCCCAAGGCGCTGCTGAAATCGATAATCAACGCATCGATTTTATCGCCTTTGGTTTTTGTCAAATTGACAACTTCACCGACCCAACCGCCTGCGGTTCGGTATACCCGAGCTCCGACAAGATCGGGTGATTCCAACTTAGTGATATCGACTGCGACCAGACCTTCCGCCGGTGGCTCGTCAATAACTTCGTCAGCTGCGACAGTATAAGGTTTGCCGTCACGGTCGGCAAAGGCCGGCGCGGCTTTGAGTTCATCTTTGCTTGTCGCGAGCACGAGGCGCGTCTCTTCATCAACTGTGACGACTTCAAGCTTCGCCAAAGGCACTGCGACATTCTTTTCTTCAACGCCGAGAAATTCGCCGACTCCGATGATTACCGCCTCGACGACGCCTTTGCCCGAAATAACGACGTTGTTCACTTCGCCAACTACGTCGGATTTTGGGTCTTTCCCAAGAAAAACAGCGGATCCAACCAGGTCGCTGGAATAAATAGACTTGGATGAAGCCGCTTTTACAAAGCTTCCGGCGGATTGAGCCGCGACATGAAGCGGTGTTGCGACGCTGGAGAGCGCGAAAAGGCCGGCAAAAAGCAATGAATAGCGCATATTAAGCCTCTCTACCTTGTTATAGAGCGAGCGAATATTTGCGATTCGTCATCCGCTCGCGCGAATGTGTGGTATGCTTAATGCGCGGCCGATGCAAAGGGCATTATTAAGGCGGTCGCGTTGGGCGGTCGCGCCGGCGGCCTATTCGTCCATCTTGAGCGCGTTGATGAAGGCCTCCTGCGGAATGTCGACCTTGCCGAACTGCCGCATCTTTTTCTTACCAGCCTTCTGCTTCTCCAACAGCTTTCGCTTCCGGGTGGCGTCGCCGCCATAACATTTGGCCGTCACGTCCTTCCGCAACGCCCGGATGGTTTCGCGCGCAATGATCCGACCGCCGATCGCCGCCTGGATCGGCACTTGGAACATATGCTGCGGGATCAGGTCTTTCAGCTTCTCGCACATTGAGCGGCCCCGGCGCTCGGCCTGAGAGCGGTGGACGATGACCGAGAGCGCGTCCACAGGCTCCGCATTCACCAGGATCGACATTTTCACCAGATCGCCTGATTCATACCCATCCAGCTGATAGTCGAAACTCGCATATCCCTTCGAAATCGACTTGAGGCGATCATAGAAGTCAAACACCACCTCGTTCAGGGGCAGCTTGTAAACCGCCATCGCCCGGCTGCCGGCATAGGTGAGATCCTGCTGAACGCCACGCCGCTCCTGGCACAGTTTCAGCACATCGCCCAGATACTCATCCGGCACCATGATGTTGGCTTTGATCCAAGGCTCCTCAATATGATCGACCTTGACCGGATCGGGCATATCGGCCGGGTTATGCATTTCCAGCATCGCCCCGTCGGTCATATACAAATGGTACACGACCGACGGCGCGGTTGTGATGAGATCGATCTCGTATTCGCGCTCCAGCCGCTCCCGGATAATCTCGAGATGCAGCAAGCCAAGGAAGCCGCAGCGGAAACCGAAGCCCAGCGCCGCCGAGGTTTCCATCTCATGGCTGAAACTCGCGTCATTCAACGCAAGCTTCTCCATTGAGTCGCGAAGGTTTTCAAATTCGGCGCTGTCGACAGGGAAGATGCCGCAGAAAACCACTGGCTGGGCCGGCTTAAAGCCTGGCAGCGGCGCCGAGGTCTCTTTCTTATCCTCGGTAATCGTATCGCCGACGCGCGTATCCCGCACTTGTTTGATCGACGCGGTAATGAAGCCAATTTCGCCCGGCCCCAGCAAATCGATCGTGGTCATCTTTGGGCTGAACACGCCGACGCGGTCGACCGGATACACAGCTCCGGCCTGCATCATCTTGATCTTCATCCCCTTCTTGAGGGTTCCGTTCACGATCCGAACCAGAACGACAACGCCGAGATACGCATCATACCAACTGTCGACCAGCAGCGCCTTCAACGGCTCGTCACGCTCGCCTTTCGGCGACGGCAGGCGGGTGACGATCGCCTCCAGCACATCCTCGATGCCCAGCCCCGTCTTGGCGGAGATCAGCACCGCGTCGGAAGCGTCGATCCCGATCACATCTTCAATCTGCTCCGCAATCCGCTCAGGCTCCGCCGCCGGCAGATCGA
Organism: Neomegalonema sp.; assembly: GCA_022760355.1. Classification (GTDB taxonomy): domain Bacteria; phylum Pseudomonadota; class Alphaproteobacteria; order Rhodobacterales; family Rhodobacteraceae; genus JALEGB01. The sequence goes on along the minus strand of JALEGB010000049.1, from coordinate 21,823 downwards.
TCTTATTGAGCACGGGCACGATCTCATGATCAGCCTCAAGCGCCTGATAGACGTTGGCCAGCGTCTGCGCCTCGACCCCCTGGCTGGCGTCGACAACCAGCAATGAGCCTTCCACCGCGAGCATCGAGCGGGAAACCTCATAGCCGAAGTCGACATGCCCCGGCGTGTCGATCAGATTGATCACATATTCCCGCCCGTCCTGCGCTTTGTAATGCAATCGAACAGTGTTGGCTTTGATCGTAATCCCGCGCTCACGCTCCAGCTCCATGGAGTCGAGCACTTGCGCTTTCATCTCTCGGTCCGAGAGAGCGCCCGTTGTCTGGATCAGCCGGTCCGCCAATGTCGACTTGCCATGGTCAATATGGGCGACGATCGAGAAGTTTCGGATATGCGAAAGATCGGTCATAGGGCCTTGTACCAGAGGCTCCGCGCAATGCAGCGCGCCAAATTAGCGTCACGGCATACCTATATAGGGCGCATGCAAGCAAGCGGCGACGATCACTAAGGGCGGCAATATGTCGATACAAACGCCACGTATTGTAATTCTGACCGGCGCGGGCGTATCCGCCGAGTCGGGCATGGGCACATTCCGGGATAAAGACGGGCTGTGGACGAAATATGACCTTGAAGACGTCGCGACTCCGGAGGGGTTCGCGCGCAATCCTGCTCTGGTGCACGCCTTCTACAATGAGCGCCGCCGCCTGCTGCATCAGGGCGAGCCCAATCAAGCCCACTTCGCGCTGGCGGAGCTGGAGCAGCGGCTGCCGGGCGAGATTTTGATCGTCACTCAGAACATCGACAATCTGCATGAAAAAGCTGGGTCGAAGAATGTCCTGCATATGCATGGGGAGCTGCTGAAGTCCCGCTGCGAGAAGTGCGGGGAGGAGCGCCACTGCCCCGATGATCTGTCGACAGATCGGGCCTGCCCGGCCTGTGGACACATAGGCGGCATGCGCCCCGCTGTGGTCTGGTTCGGCGAGATGCCGCTGCATATGGAGCAGATCGACGATGCCCTGGCCGGCGCCGAGCAGTTCGTGTCGATCGGGACCTCTGGCCAAGTCTACCCTGCCGCCGGGTATGTTCAGATTGCCCGCACCATCGGCCTGAGGACGCTTGAGCTGAACCTTGAGGCGACCAGCAGCTATTTCGATGCGGGCCGCTACGGGCCAGCGACCGAGATCGTGCCCGCTTGGGTTAAAGAGCTGATCTCGTAAGTCTCGAAGCTTGAAGATATGGCGGCCGCCACATCAGCGGCCGCGCAGCTTGTCAGCGTTTCTTCACCAATCCGATCACGAACAGCAGGATCACTGCGCCAATCGTTGCGCTGACGATTTGGCCAACGAGCCCGGCCAACGGCAAAATGCCCGGCAACAAGAAGCCGGCGACGAGAGCGCCGAGTACGCCGACGATGATGTTGCCAACCACACCCAAACTGCGGCGCGACATAATCTGCGCCGCGAGCCAGCCGGCGCATGCGCCAATCGCCAGCGTAATAATGATCTGTACCAAGTCCATGTCTCAACCTCCTGAGCAAAGGAGGCTTCCTTCGCCGGCCTCCGGATTCGCGTCAAGCGATAGGCGGCCCGTTGCTTAGATCTTATCGGAAGTGTTCTGCTCGGCAGACAGGCGGGTGAGCACGGACCGGGAATGTTGGGCGGTCATGGGGCGCGCGCTTCGGCGGGGCGGGGCCGACATTCCGCCGCCCCCAATGTCGGCCCACGCCACCAGCTTAACGCGTCGCTCCGGTTCAGTTTTCCGCCGCAAAAGAAGCCGCCCGCGGCGGCCCCTTTTGTTTCGGCTGGATTATTCCTTCGGCGCCCCACAGCGCTGATAGATCCAATAGTGGGCGCCTTCTTCCTCAATGTACCAGGCGTCCGGGACGCAGAAGAGTTCGTTGAGAACGCCCTCTGCTTGCAGCTGGGCGCTAACTTCGGCAAACGAACCGTCCGCTAGGTAGCTGTTTCGCGTGCTGACGATCATGCAGCCGCCGGGTTCCAGGTAGTTGGCGAGGCGGCGCAGGCTGGTTGGCGCGACATGGCCCAGCGTAAGAACGCCGCAGCAGACCAACAGCTCATATGTCCGACCAAACCAGTTCGGCTGATCGCGATTTAGATCAACGCCGCCTTTTAGCGCAAAGTAAGCTTCGGTACTCTTCGCGATATCAGTCATTTCCGACGAAAGATCGAAACCATCGACTCGACCAAAACCACGTTTTTTCAAATTGACCCCAACTAGGCCGGTGCCGCACCCAGCATCAAGTACGGTGGTTTGTTGTGGTTTTTTATGAAGATAGGAGCGTGTAACCAAAAGAGAGAGGTCAGTTATAATAGATGGTGCAATATATTTCTGATTTTCGACATCATCATCATAGTTCGATGCCCATTTGGCATAGTAATTTTTGAGGGCGTCTGAGTTTCCATCTAGTCCGTGCGAAGTTTTGATCGTGCTGAAGGAGTTCCGATCGATGGCTTCACTCATTTTAGCCCCCTTGATTCATCAGTTGTTTGGTGATCGCATTTTAGAAGGCTGAAAAATTGATTATAACCTTGAAAATCTATTTTTTTTGCGCTAGGTGGGGTTGTTTTTAGAGCGATTTTTTTTGGTAAAGTCAGTGCGCGACGCCGTCGCCTTTATTGTAGAATTTTCTTTTTTGTGAGGCGCGTTTCCTGGTTTTCCTCAGGGCGAGACTTGGCGTTCTTTGCCTTAATTTCGTGGGAGAGCGATAAGGAGCCGGGGATCTTCGCAGCCTCCTGCTACAATTGAGCCGATCGTGTTTTTTATCGATTTACGTTTTGAGCAAATGCGAGCCGCTGATCCCGGCGCCTCTATTGTGGTCGGGCGATGCGTGTCGACCCTAAGGCTGTGACTGGGCGAGATTTTCGGTCCGCCAAATGCGCGCGGACTATTCGTCGTCACGCTCGGACGCGGGCTCATAAATCCAGCGCCCGAGCGGGCTGGCGATCGCCAGATTGATGAGCCGCCGCCCTCGAGGCCTACAAGATTCCCCTGGCCGCGAAACGCCGCCAAGCGCGCTCAAGATATCGCAGGCGAAAATCATGGCGTCCGCGATAGGTGCATAGTTCGAGCAGCTTGCCATCGCCGTTCGATCGACGCTCGCAGGTAAGATCGCCGCCCCAACGCGCCGAGCGGGGCGCGCCAAAGTCGCCATGCGCCACATACAGCGCGATCGCGGCGCGCACATCGCCCTGACTGGTGCGTGCGATCGCGCGGCCCTCCATCGGCACAATCGGATCCAGCGTGCCGTGAAAATGGATGACGTTCGCGGTCCGCCCCTTGCAGCGCCGAGGCAACGGGTTCCAGAACACGCCGGAATGCGGCGCGAAGGCGGGAAACAAGTCGCTGGCTTCGCAGATTAAATTCCACATCAGCATGCCGCCCGCCGAAAAGCCGCTCGCCATCATGCGGCGGCGCTGCAGCCCGAACCGGCGCACAGCATCCGCGACCACCGCGCGCGTATATTCGATCTCACGCCGCCCCGCGTAATCCGTACTAAAAGGCGCGCCGGGCAAGATCCAGTCATCATGGCCATCCGCGTTCAGCGCGATGAAGGCCACGCCGAGACGGTCGGCCATCCGCAGCAACCCCGCATTACGCATCACCCCGCGCGCCGCGCCGCGATAGCCGTGAGCAAACACAATCGCGCCGATCTTACCGTCCGGCCCAAGTCGCCGCTTCTCCGTCGGCGGCAGATAGATCCGATAGGTCCGCTCCCCTTGGCCGCGCACGTCAATCAGGCAATCGCTTCGCACGCCGCAGGCGCTGGCGGAGGCGGCGCACAGGAGCAAGACCGCCCCCATCGCCGCGCTTAGTTTTCTTGCGCTGACTCGGATCATCGTACGCTCCTTCTGATCGGCCTCGCCGTTCTCATGATGAGCGCACTTTTTGCGGCCCGCGCGCGCACGCGCCAATCAACCCGCCGCGAGGTCTGCTACCGGATTCGGAAGTGATTTCGCAGCGCCAGTAGAAACAGCGTGATCAAACCTACTGACAGCAGCAGGTGTCCCATCGCGACATATGTCACTGTTGGCGGCACGACGGGCGTATACTGCCCAGGCAAGGTTGGCCCGTTTATCGCTTCGGTCGTGCCGTAAAGGCAGGCGTAGGTTTGCGGGGTGCGCGCTCCGCCTACCAACCCTGTGAACACCAGCCCCCGCGCGGCGGAGAGATAGAGCGCTTCGGCTCCCGCCTCGCCGCGCCCGGCGATGCATTTCAGCGCCGGCGCCCCTTCGGCAACCCATTCGAACACATTCGCCGGCGCTGCGCGCCGCAGGGTCGCCGCCTCCGTCAAATGCGCCTGTAGATTGACCCCGGCGAAAAGGGCGACGAACACCGACCACCAGAGGATTGGGCGCATCATCGACCGGCCAAAATTTGAAAATAGCTGGAAGAGAATCCCGAGCCAGTATTGGGCGGCGTTCGGCCAGAGCGGTCGCCACGCTTTCTTCCAGCTCCGCCGCCATCGACCCGGCAGCGGGAAATCCTCCACATAGCGGCGCGCGCGGATCTCGCCAGCGAAAAAATCGAGCTCGCGCTGATGATCATGCCCCTGAATCGCGAGCCGTTTTAGGTTGCGCCAGCGCGCCGCGACATCCTTGTCACGGTTGATCCGCCAGAGCCCGACCCGCGGCCGTAAGCCGACCTTCACGTCATCAAGGCGCGGCGCCTCCCTAAAATGGGCCTGGATGAAGTTCGGCACCCCGTAGAACTCCGCGCGTCCCATCGCGAAAGAGGAGCCTTCTTTGCCCTGCGCCGCCTCGAAGCTGGTGTAGCCGTGGAAGCAGGCCGCGCCAAAACTGCTGACGCCAAAGAACTGCGCCTGCACAAATTCAGCCCGCAATTCGAACACGGTGTCGCGAAAATCGGCGCGGCTGAAAAACATCGCTTCGCCAAAGCCGGCATTGCCGCGAAAGCGCGCCCCGCGAAATACCGCGCGTTGCTTGAACTCGGCGCTTGTGAACCCGGCCCAGCCACGAAACTCCACCTCGCCGAAGGCCGCCCGCGCCTCAAAATGAGCGCTGCGGAAAGACGCCGTGTCGCGAAACACCACGCGCTCAAACATTGCCTCAGCCTGCAGGCGCGCCGAGTCGAAGTCCGCGGCGTCCCTGAACGTCGCTCCGCTGAACCCGGCCCAGCCGCGAAACAGTGCGGCGCCGAAGACCGCCCGTTGCCGAAAGACCGCGCCGCGAAAGTCTACTTTCTCGCGAAATACCGCGCTGCCGAAAATGGAGCGCCCCCGGAAGGTGACTTCGCTGAAATTCGCTTGATCGCGAAAGGTCGTCTTGCCGAATCCAGCGGTGCTGACAAACAGAGCGCCAGAGAACACGGCGCTGTCGCGAAGGGTCGCGCCGCGAAAATCGGCCGCGCTGCGAAATTGCGCGCTGGTGAATAGGGCGATGGCTCGAAAGGTCGCGCCGCTAAAGCGCGCCCCGCCGCGGAACGTCGCGCCCGCGAAGATGGTCTCGCCGCGGAATGTCGCCTCTCGAAAATCTGCGCCGCCGAGGAAGTGCGCCCCGCCAAAGATCGCCTTGCCGCCAAAAGTTGCCCCCTCGAAAAACGCGACGCCGGGGAAGCGCCACTCGCGAAAATCCGCCTCGCCTTCAAAAAGCAGCTCGGTGAAATCCGCCTCCGCCAGCGCGAAAAACGCCGCCAGCTCATCATTGTCCGCGCGACGCAGATAGACGTACTTCTCGCCCACCAAGCGCTGACGCCGTTCGGAGCCCCAGCGCCCCGCGGCCCGCAATTCGTCCGCGAGCGTCTGCATCGCGTTCGCCCATCGGTTCCATTCGTTTTTGCCGGCGCGGGCGCGCGCCTCCGTCGCCGCTTTCCGCGCCGCCAGAAATGTCTCGCCGGTGCAATGGCCGCGCAGCTCATGCCAATCCGACCGGCGCGGCGCGCTGAGCCCGTTCGCCCCCAGCCATGGATTGAGATCCAGCAGCCGCTGCATCCAATCGCGCTGATCGAACCTTGCCGCGGCAGTCCGCCCGTGCTCCAAACCCGCTTCGCTATTCGCCATAGCCGCCCCGCTCCTTCCCTGCGCCGCGCAGTGTGGCGACGATTGCGCAGCTAGTGTTGCGCAATTATGGCCGGAACTTGATCTGTCGGCGTGTGGCGGCCGCGAAGCGCTTTATGAGTTCCCACCCTAAGCCCCTAAGCCCCTAAGCCCCTGGGCCGCTCACCGCCGCTTCCTCAAACGTCGCCATGCCCGCATGCAAGCGCAAGGCGGACTGGACGACGCCGAGCGCCAGCGCGGCGCCGGAGCCTTCGCCGAGACGAAGCCCAAGATCCAGCAGCGGCGACAATCCGAGCGCGGACAGCATCGCCCCGTGCGCCGGCTCGACGGATCGATGCGCCGCAAGGCAGTGCGCCAAAGCGCCCTCGGCGCAGAAATGCAGCGGCGCAATCGCGGCCGTCGCGATCACCCCGTCAAGAAGCACAATCTGGCGCTGCAGCCGCGCGCGCAACGCTGCGCCCAGAATCGCGGCCAGCTCTCGCCCGCCCAGCCGTTGCGCGGCCTGCAAACCGCGCGTCTCCGCCGAGCTTGCCTCGATTGCCGGCAGGTGCAGCGCCAATCCACCGCTGATCACCTCAGATTTGCGGGCCAGCCCCACATCATCCAACCCCGCGCCGCGCCCGACCCATTGCGCCAAGTCGCCGCCAAACAGCGCCGCAGCAATCGCCGCCGCCGCCGTGGTGTTGCCGATCCCCATCTCGCCCAAGATCAAAATGTCAGCCGCCGGATCAACCGATTCCCACCCCAGCGCCAGCGCTTCAAAGAAACCAGCCTCGTCCAGTGCGGGCGCCTCGGTAAAGTCAGCGGTCGGCTCCTCCAGTCGGATCGGCGTCACGGCCAGCGGAATGTCATGCTGGCGGCAAAGCTGATTGATCGCCGCGCCGCCGGCCTTGAAGTTCGCGACCATCTGCGCCGTCACATCCGACGGAAAGGCGGAGACGCCGCGCGCGGCGACGCCATGATTGCCGGCGAATACAAGCGCTTGAGCCGACGCCCCGTCCCGTTGCGGCGCGCCGCGCCAGCCGGCGAACCAGATCGCAATCTCCTCTAGCCGCCCCAAAGCGCCCGCGGGCTTCGTTAGATTCGCGTTTCGGGCTTCCGCCGCCGCCAGCGTTTCAACGTTTGGAACAGGCGCCGCTGAAAGGCGTTGTACGATGTCTGCGAAACTGGCTGGCGCTGCCGTCATTGCCGGGGTCCTCTCTAGCGAAGGCGTGATCGCCGCTGCTACACTGCGCTGCACTATTGGGAAAGGGGCGACGGCGGGTGACGGACGAAACAACGCAGAGCGAAAAGACCGACGTGGCGCAGTTTGAGCCGAGCGACATGTTGGTTGCGATTGCAATGGCGACTCGCTTGCCGGTTCCGGTGGACCATGAGCGCGCCGTCGCCCGGATCGCCGCCTCCGCCTGGGCGGCGCCGCTGGCCGGCGCCCTGATTGGCGTCGCCGGCGGGCTGGTGTTCTGGTTGCTCACCCTTGCCGGCGCCCCCGCCGCCGCCGCCGCGTGGTGCGCGCTGGCCGCGCAGCTGCTGCTCACCGGCGCGCTGCATGAGGATGGGTTGGCGGACGCGGCGGACGGGCTCGGCGCCGGCGGTTCGGCCGAGCGCATACGCGACATCATGCGCGACAGCCGCATTGGAGCCTACGGCGCCGCGGCGCTTCTGCTGGCGCTGGGCGCGCGTGCGGGCGCGCTCGGCGGGCTTGAGACCGCCTTCGCCGCGCTGATCGCCTCCGGCGCCGCGTCGCGCGGGATTATGGTCGCTATTTGGGCTGCGGCGCCAGACGTCACCATCGGCGCAGATGGGCTGGCCAGCCAAGCCGGCCGCCCGGCTCCGGCGCAAGCGATCGCCGCCCTTGCGCTTGGCGTCGCAATCGCATTCGCCGCGGAGGCCGGCTTCACGCTCCTGCTCGCTCTCGCCTGCGCAGCGGCGCTGTCCGGCCTCTTCGCATTCTACGCCTGGCGGCGCATGGGCCGGCTCAGCGGCGACTTGCTGGGCGCGACCCAGGTGATCGCCGAAGTCGCCTTTCTCGTCATCATCGTCGGCGCGCTGGTCTAAATCTTTTGCCCTAAAGACACAAAAAAACCGCCGGCGCGGGCCGACGGTTTGCTCATCTTGCGTCAGTCAGAGCGGCTTAAGCTGCGCGCTTGATCAACACGGTCTCAACGCGTTTCGCCGCCGCGTCTTCGTCAATTTTTTCGACAGCAGCGACTTCACGCGTCAAACGTTCGAAAGCCTGTTCGAAAAGCTGACGTTCCGAATAAGATTGCTCCGGCTGATTGTCGGCGCGGAAGAGGTCGCGAACAACTTCAGCGATCGAAATCAGGTCGCCCGAGTTGATCTTCGCTTCATATTCCATCGCCCGACGAGACCACATGGCGCGCTTTACACGAGCGCGGCCCTTCAGGATCTCCATCGCCTTCAAAACGATGTCCGGGGTCGACAGCGTGCGCATGCCGGTGCTGTCAATCTTGGTTGTTGGAACGCGGAGAGTCATTTTGTCCTTCTCGAACGAAATGACGAACATCTCCAATTTAATGCCAGCCACATCCCGCTCTTCGATCGACACGATCTTCCCGACGCCATGGGCCGGATAGACGACATAGTCGTTCGCGCGGAACTCGGAACGTTTTTCGTTTTTGGCTTTCTTGGACACGTAGAAGCCCTTCCTTTCAATCGTCCCCTTTTGCATATGAAATTGCGTTCCGGCTCCCCCAAGGCACAAAAAAATCTGGCCGACGCGCGAAGCGCCGTCTCCAGCCCCAGAAACATCGGTGAACGCCATGACAACGCGCGCTACCAGCGAACAGCGCCGTCACCTCCCATATGTGACATCTCAATAACACGTTCGCAGCTGCAAATCCACTCGTTCATGAGATTTTAAAGATAAATGTTTGGGAGGGCGCCTACCCAACCTGTAGTGACTGTGATCAGATCGCCTAACAAATGTCGGTTTCCCTGCAATCTGTAGTAGAAGCGAGGAAAGCGAAACCGGAATTGGTTCTGGAAAATTCAGATCAATTACAAACAGGTAATCGGTCGCGCTCAACGCCGCTATCCCAAATCGGCGAGTTCACGCCAAGAGACGCCGAGCGCGGCTAATATCAAATCGGGGGGTTAGTCGCCCTCTCCGGGCTTCTCCGAGAAGTACTTTTCGAACTTCCCTTTTTGACCGTCAAAATCCTTCGCGTCCGCAGCATGCTCTTTCTTGACGGTGATCACCGGCCACTGCTCCGAATAGGTTTTGTTGATCTCGAGCCACTTCTCCAGCCCTGGCTCGGTGTCTGGGCGAATGGCGTCCGCCGGGCACTCCGGCTCGCAGACGCCGCAGTCGATACATTCGTCCGGATGGATGACGAGCATATTCTCGCCTTCATAGAAGCAATCGACCGGACAGACCTCCACGCAATCGGTGTACTTACAGCGAATGCAGTTGTCCGTAACGATATAGGTCATGCGGCGGGCGCTCCTGTGCCGGCAGATGGAAGGTTCTAGCCCCGACCTAAGCGACCGGAGCCGTTCCGGCAAGCGCGCCAAATTCACGCGGGAAAATATACCCGACGCAGCCCCCGGATCAGAAGGTTTACGCGTCTATCTGCTCATAAAGGGTCTCAGCTTCCGCCGCTGGGCCGCGCCGCTCGCCAAAGTCCAGAATGCGCACCACGAAAACACGTCCGGCCCGCGCAACTGTCAGCACATCGCCAACCTTCACGCCCGCCCCAGGTTTCTCCGTGCGAACGCCGTTCACGCGCACTTTTCCGGATTTCACCGCATCTGTTGCGAAGCGGCGCGTCTTGAAAAAACGCGCCCGCCACAGCCACTTGTCGAGCCGCTCTCGCGGCTCGACTGCGTCGCTCACTGCTGCTCCTTCAGCCGTGCGAGCACGGCGAACGGCGAGTCTGGATCGGCCGCGCGGGCCGGCGGCTTAGATGCGAACTCGCGCTGCTTGCCGCCCTGCTGTCCGCCTTTTTTGCGATCGCCCTTTTTGCGATCATCGCGCTTGCGGTCGTCACGCCGGCCGCCGCCTTCGCCTTTCGCCTCCTTGCGCTCCGAACCGCCGCGGCCAGGACCGCCTTCCTGGCGACGCCCGTCGCCATCTTGCTCGCCGCTGCGGCGTCGCCGGCCGCCGCCAGCCTCCTGACCTTGCGCCTCGCCTTCTCGGCGCTGCCCCCGGCGTGGTCCGCCGCGCCGGCCCTCGCCGTCGCCCTGCGCGCGCGGACGGCGCCCGCGCGGCGCAAGGCGGAATACGAAATAAGTCTCGAGCTCGGCGGAGCTCTCTGGTTCAGCCGCTGCTTCGGCGTCCGCCGGCGCCGCGTCGCTCGCCTCGGCCGCGGGCGCGTCCGACGTTTCAGCCGCCGCAGGCGCGTCTGTCGCCGGCGCAGCCTCGGCCGCCGGCTTCGCCCCGGCGCCGTCGGTTTCCGCCGGCGTTTCCGAAGCGGCCGGCGCGGGGGCGGTCTCCGCCGTGGCGCTTGCTTCGGGCGCCCCCTCCTGCACAGCTTCGTCACTCGCGCTCTCCGCGGCCGCTTGAGCGGTCGCAGAAGCGAGGATCGCCGCCGCCAGGCCTGCCGGTGGTTGCGGCTCCTCCGCCGCCTCGGCCGCCTTTGGCGTCGGTTTTTTCTTCGGGCGCTTCGGCCGCTCGAGCTTCTCGCTCTGATAGCCAAGCCCCGCCATGATCTCCGCGAATTGATCCAGCGTGCTGCCCGTGATCGACAGCATCTCCGGCGCAGCCTCGAACCCGCCGCGGACGTCGCAATTCCGGATGATGTCGGCTAAGCGCTCAAGCATATCCAGGCGCACCGCCCGAGGGCCGCAGGCGCGGTAGCCGGCCATCGTGTAATATCCATCCTCAGCCTGAGGATCCGCGGGGATCGTCACATGGCCAGGCGGCGGCGGGCTTGGGATCTCCGGCAGCGCTTTCGCCAGCCCCCACAGCAGGATGCGCATACGCGTCGGCGCCGGCTTCAGCAGCGCCGGCAGGAACACCGTGTGCTGACCGAAGCGAACCCCGTGTTTGCGCAGCAATCCGCGGGCTTCTTGCTCCAGCGCTTTGACGTCATCCGCGATTTCGGGCCGCGGCGCGACTCCCAGCCGTTCGATCAGCTGGAACGCCACGCCCCGCGCCATGCCGGTCAAGGCCTCATCGTCGCGCAAGGCGAACAATGGCTCGAACGCGGCTTTGATCTTGCTGTCGATCCAGAATTGCAGCCGTCGCTCGACCTTTTCTTTCAGCGCGGCGTCGAGCATATCGTCGACGAATGCGACAGCGCGAACCGCCAACGGATCGTCGGTTTCGCCGGCGCGGGTCTCCACTTTGCCAACGGCGGCGGAGCCCCACATCATGCCGCCCTGCTGCGTGACGTCGATCTCAGCGTCTGGCGCTTTGTAGAAGCTCTCAACACGCCGCGTGAGTTCATCCGTCAGCGCCTGGGCGCTTGCGGCCTGCAGCGTTTTGACTTCGGCGCCCGCCGCGTTTGGATCCGGCTGAAAGCGGAATCCTTCAAGACGTCCCACAAACTCGCCTTCGACGGTAACCTCGCCCTTCTCGTCGACTGTCGCCACGAGCTTCTCCTTCTGCTTCAACCGCCGCGCTAACACGCTCGTGCGCCGGTCGACAAACCGTTGCGTCAGCCGCGCATGCAACGCGTCCGACAAATTGTCCTCGATCGCTCTGGTCCGCTCCCGCCAATATTCGGGATCGGCCACCCATCTGGACCGGTTCGCGATGTATGTCCACGTCCGGATGTACGCCAAGCGAGTCGACAACGTATCGATATCGCCTTCAGTTCGGTCAATCCGCGCCACTTGCGCAGCCAACCAATCCTCCGGCAGGACGCCCTCATCGCTGATCAAGAAGCCGAAAATACGGCCAACCAGCGACGCATGCTCGGTTGGCGACGTTTTTCGAAAGTCAGGAATCTGACAAGCCTGCCAAAGCAGCTGAACGGCGGTCCGTCCTTGCGCTTTTGCCGCAACGTCGGGGTCCTTGGCCAGGAGACGCAGCGCCGCAAGGTCGCTTGATTCGCGCGCCTTGGCCAAATGCTCCGACGGCGGGTCCGCCTCAAGACTGCGAATCAAGGCGAGCGGGCTGACGAATGCAAGATCGGCGTTGCGCCATTGCAGACGCCGCACCGATTCGAAACGGTGCCGCTCAATCGCCTCGATCACCTCTTCATCGAAGGGCGGCGCCTCTCCGGTCACCCCGAAGGTGCCGTCATTGACATGGCGGCCCGCCCGGCCTGCAATCTGCGCCAGTTCAGACGGCGTCAGATCGCGGTGGCGTCGACCGTCGAACTTCCGGCGGCCAGCGAACGCCACGTGGCGCACATCCAGATTGAGCCCCATTCCAATCGCATCGGTCGCAACCAGATAATCGACGTCGCCCTCCTGGTAGAGCGCGACCTGAGCGTTCCGCGTCCGTGGACTGAGCGCGCCCATCACAACCGCGGCGCCGCCCTTTTGCCGTCGCAGCAACTCCGCCAGCGCGTAGACATTTTCCGCCGAGAAAGCGACAATCGCGGTCCGCGCCGGCAAGCGCGACAGTTTCTTGGAGCCGGAATAGGAAAGCTCCGACAGGCGCTGACGCGTTTCAAACTGCGCCGATGGCCACAAGGCGGCGATTTTCTCTCGCATCGCCATCGAGCCGAGAAACATCGTCCGCACCTTGCCGCGCGCCTGCAGCAAGCGGTTGGTGAATACGTGGCCGCGCTCAAGATCGCCGCACAGCTGGATCTCGTCGACAGCGACGAACTCCGCGCCCCAGTCCAACGGCATCGATTCCACCGTCGCAACGCAATAGCGCGCATCTGGCGGCACGATCTTTTCCTCGCCGGTGATCAGCGCAACTTCCTTCGGCCCGCGCAGGCGAACGATCTTATCATACACCTCCCGCGCCAGCAGCCGCAGCGGAAAGCCGATGACCCCGCTGCGATGCTGCAGCATGCGCTCAATCGCCGTGTGGGTTTTGCCGGTGTTGGTTGGCCCGAGCAAAGCCGTGATGGACTGTCCGCGATCGACGTCCCGCATCCATCGCGTCGCCGGCGGCGCAACGAAATGATCGCTCATCGAACGGCTCCCGAAATTTGAGGCGCAACCGAAAACGCGGCCGCCCGGCCTCGCAAGCGCGGAGACCGCCGCGTGCGCGCGATAAAGGGTGAGTTTTCGGAAGGCGTCATCGCGGCCTCCGTTCTCGGTCTCGCCCGCGAACGCCGCTGGCCACACCGCATTTAGTGTCGGACGCTGCGCGCCTAGCGAAATTTAGAAGCCCGCCGCCGACAGCGCGTGAAAACACGAAACAGCGGCGGAGATCAAGGTCGTTCACAATCCCCGTTCTGGGGAATTAGACGTCAACGCCCTCAAGATCGGACCGCACCTGCGCGGCGAGGACCTTCGCCTGCGCCAAATGCGGATACAGCTTCAGGGCCGCCTCAGCGGCGGCAAGCGCCTCTTTTTTCTTGTCGATCCGGTAGTAAACGGCCCCGGCGATCATCAGCGCGTCGAAATGGCGAGGTTCAAGGGTCAACGCCTGGGCCGCGTCCGCGAGCGCCAGACCGATCTCGCCCTTGCGCATCCGCACGCTGGCGCGCAGCACCCAGCCATGCGCATATTCAGGGGCGAGGTTCACCAGCTGCGAGAAATGCTCTTCAGCGATTCCCCACTTTTTCTTCTTCACCGCGCGCTGACCCCGCAGAATCAGCAAATCCATGCTGGCCGACCCGCTCTTGCCCCATGCGGTCAAGATTTCCTTATGCGCTTTGGCCGCAATCCTCGCGTTCGGCGACGCCAGCCGCTTAAACGCGCTCGTCAGCGGATCGCCGTCTTTGGGCTTGGCGGAGTCCGTGCTCGGTTTCACGCCGACGAGCGGCGCGAGATCCTTGCCCAACCCCTCAAGCCATCCGCTTTGCTGATCGCCATCGCGCCTCGACGCGTCCTGCGCCATCGCGCCAGCGGCGTTTAGCGTGAACAGCGCCGCCAGCGCGGCGGCGGTCAAAGTGAGAGCCGACATAAAAAGCTCCTTTATCGCTCACATGGTCGAGCCGGGCTGGCCGCATCAGAGCGGATCGCCTAACAATGGTCAAATAGGGGCGTTCGATTGATTTACGATGGACATCGCATCGGCAAACGCCGAAGCATCCGCTCAGCGGCGCAGATACGGAGGCGCAAACGCCGTCAGCCCGTCGGGCCAAACCGCCCAGGCGCTGCGCCGCCGCAGACGAACCGGACGTTCGGAGGACTGAAATGAGTGACGTTATTGAAACGGCGATCGCCGCGCTGAAGGAAAAACTCGGCGACGCAGATCTTGGCGGCAAAGCGAAGTTTGAGATCGAGGGCCAGGGCGCCGTCATCGTCGACGGCTCGCAAATGCCGCCCTCCATCGCAGCCGGCGATGGCGACGCTGACGTCACGATCTCCGCTGAAGCGGAGCTGCTGGCGGATCTGATGAAGGGCGAGATCGACCCGACCGCCGCCTATATGAGCGGCAAGCTGAAGATCGACGGCGATATGGGCTTCGCCATGAAACTGGCCCAGATGCTCGCCTAAGCGATGACACAGGGGGCGCCGCTTTATTCGGTCGACGGAGCGGCGGCGCCCTCCGGCGGCCGCGCGTTTTTCGTCAACACGGATGATGAGAAGCGATTGAGAGTCGCGTACTGGCCGGGGATCGGACGTGGTTTCGCGCTGATTCTGCAGGGCAGGACGGAATTTATTGAGAAATATTACGGCGTTATCAGCCAACTGCGTGATCTCGGCTTCAGCGTCGGCGCGGTGGATTGGCGCGGTCAGGGTCTATCCACCCGTGCGCTTGAGGATCCTCGCAAGGGGTTTGTTGAGGATTTCGCCGAGTATCAAAAAGATCTCGACATCGCGATGAACGCTCTGCGGGAGCAGGGCGCCCCAGCGGCGGATAAAGCGCCCTGGATCATGGTCGCCCACAGCATGGGCGGCGCAATCGGCGCGCGCGCGCTGATGCGGCAGGCGAAGAAGGTGAAAAAAGGGCCGGACGCCTCCTCCCCGCCAGTGAAGTTTTCAGCGGTCGTCTACAGCGCGCCGATGTTCCGGCTGAGCGGCGGCCCAATGCGCCATCTGGCGATGCGCCTCGCATGCCGGCTGAGCGGAATGGCCGGGCGCGGCCGCTTCTATGTGCCTGGCGTCGAAGATGAAACGGCCGCAGATCTTGGGTTTGAAGATAATGTGCTGACCTCAGATGAGGATCAGTTCAACCTCTACGCCCGCTTCTTGGATCAATATCCTGAACTCGCGCTCGGCGCCGCGACCTGGAGCTGGCTGAACGCCGCCCTGTACGCGATGCGCAGCCTGAGGCCAACGAGCACGCCGGCGCTCGCCATACTTGGCGATGACGACACGGTGGTCGATAATGCGGCGGCTCGAACATTCCTCGACGCGATTCCGGGCGGCGAAGTGCTGCCGCTGCCGAAGGCTCGGCACGAACCCTTTATTGAGACGCCGGTTTTGCGTGAAAAAATTTGGACCGCCGTCGCCGAATTTCTTGAGAAGAATGATCTTTAGCCGCCAAGGCGTCAGCTTCGGTTCAACAGCTCCAACGCAGCGTGGTGAAGCGCTGGATCGCCCGCTGCGATGATCCGGCCGCCTTGTTCGGGGCGGCCGCCGTCCCAGCATGTCATCACGCCGCCAGCCGCCTCCAGCAACGGCGCCAGCGCCTGAACGTCATAGGGGCGCAGCCCCGCTTCGACCACAAGATCCGCGCAGCCCGCGGCGACCATCGCATATCCGTAGCAATCTGTGCCATATCGAACCAGCTGCGCCGACGCGGCGACGCGTCCGAACCCCTCGGCCTCCGCACCAGGCGCGAACAGTTCCGGCGCCGTTGTAAACAGCGTCGCTTGCTCAAGCGCAGCGCAGGGGCGCGTGCGGAGCGCCCGGCTTTCGCCGTCTCGGGTCAAGGTCGCGACGGGCGCCTCGCCAAGCCGCCCAACAAACCGCTCGCGAAGATAGGGCTGGTCGAGCGCGCCAAGCACGGCTCGCCCGCCGACGTTCAGGGCGATAAGCACCCCCCAATTCACCAACCCACACATAAAGGCGCGGGTGCCGTCGATCGGATCGAGAACCCACACGCGCCCCGACTCGCTCGGACGATCGGCGAACTCCTCGCCAAGAACGCCGTCCTCAGGCCGCTCGCGCTCCAGTATTTCGCGAATAGCCGCTTCCGCAGCCTTGTCGGCCTCGGTCACCGGATCGAAGCCGCCCCGATCGTCCTTATTGGCGATCGCAGCGCCCGCCTTGCGAAAATAGGGGAGGATCGCCGAACGCGCCGTATCGGCTAAGCGTTGGATCAGCGCTGCGTCGGCGTCAGACGCGAATGCGCGCGGCGCTTCCGGCGCGCTCAAAGGTGCAGCGTCAGTCATGGGCGTCCTTTACTACGCGGCGACCACGCCCAGGCTCGTCGCGCAGCAGACGCGGCGGCCTCGATCCGCGCGCGTCAAAACGGAAGCCCACAACGTGATCTTGCTGTTGAAACAGAAACCACGTTGTAGGGCGCCGACGCGGCGCGCGAAAGAGGCGCCATCCAACCAAGCGTTTTGCGCCTGGTGGGCGGTTGGCTCAGCGGCCGACGACCCGATGGCTCGACGGCGCGCCTTTGTCGTCCGCCTCGGGCGCAGTTGGCTGAGCGCCCAGCGTCCGGATCAGCTCAAAGAGGCGACGACGCGCATCTTCGGAAATACCGTAATACGCCCGCAGAAGATCGGCCGATTCACGAGCATGCGCGTCGTTGGTCCACGGGTCGCCTTCGCCCGCGCCGCCTTCGGCGTTGCTCGCAATATCCTCATAGAAATACGACACAGGCGCATCGAGCGCGACCGACAGGTCCCACAGCCGGCTGGCGCTGATGCGGTTTTGACCCGATTCGTATTTCTGAATTTGTTGAAACTTAATGCCGACCCGCTCAGCCACTTGAGATTGGGTCAGACCCAGCATCCAGCGCCGACGCCGCAATCTGCGGCCGAGCAGCGCATCATTTTCGCTCGCCATAGGGTGCTCCTTTTCGCGATTCGCACGCGACGGAGCACCAGCAAGTTCTGGGCCGAACGGCTTAACCGTCTTTTCGAAGCGCTGCGAAACGCTCCAGCGCAGCCGCGGCGACCCGATCGGCGATATTGCTCGGAGTCAGGCCCTTCAGCGCCGATTTTGGAAAAAGAACGGCGATTACGGGCGCGCCAAGCCCATATTCCTTCGGTTCGGCGCACAGCGTATGGTCCGAGGCCAGCCGTTTGCGACAGCGAGTTACGCCGATCGCATCGAACAGACCCAGCGATCCGGCCAGCGCCCGGTAGCGCGGCGCGGCGTTCGACACCATGACCGGGACAATCCGATCTCGATAGATCACCACGCCGATATCGCCGATCGAGACGCCCGACGCATCCGCAAATGCGCGCGATCCGGCCCAAGTCGCAGCGCCTGCGTCTGGCCCGGCCCGAAGCGGCACAGAAACCAACGCGATTTTGTCCGAAACTGGGAACAACTCCCGCCAGTGTGCGCCAAGATCGTCATAAGCGGCGCTCGGGGCGGACGCGAAGTCAAAAAAAGACGAGCATCCGTCGCTCGGCTTCCCATCACATGCCGCATGGGAGCCCGCTAAATCCAGCCCAAGATGAGCCTGCATATACACCGCGCCGCCCTTCAGGCGGACAAAGGCGGCGAAGCGGCTGGGCTCGGATGTGCAGGGTTTGCCGTCAAGCCGGTGGCCGCGAAACACATTGCGACGATCGCATTCCGCGAAGGCGAGGCGATAACTTTCGTCAATCGCCGCGCCCGCGCGAAAGGGCACGCCGGCGACGCCAGCCAAGCTGGCGACCGGCGGCGCATAGGGCGCCGCTGCGCCGACGGGTCCAAGCGCCGCGGATGCGATCGCGGCCATGCCGCCTTCCGCCGATGCTCGCGGCAACCGTGGATCGCCAAGGCTCAAACCGAAGCCGCACGCCAACATCGCTGCGGCGGCGAACGGCGCTAACGTCCGCCAAAAGTCCCGATGTTCAATTATGGCGCGTCCCAACATTGGACCACCAACCTTCCCTTGCCGAAAATGTCCCCCTGCCAACCGATCGTCCGGCGCAGGCAGGATCAAGCCCCCACGCGATGGGTAGCGCAGGCGGGCGCGGCCGTCATCCGCGTCGCCCTTAAAAAACTGTTAATTTCGCCGTCTCGACTTGTCCCCGAAGCCCGGCGGCCTCACTTGCGCGTGGCTGGAGAAGCATGAACGCTGTAATCCGCCAGTGTGGTGAATAGGAGCGCAAGATGAGCGACGCGACGATGTTCGAGCGCCAGACGCCCCGCCTGCGCGAGCAAATTCGCCGCTGGTCGGAACTCATTCTATTGTTCGTCGGCGCGCCGTTGGCGATGGCGCTGGTGATGGAGCCCAGCCAGTTTCGGCCGACCTTGCTCGGCCTCGGGCTGGTGGGCGTTGGCCTGCTGCTGATCACCCGCCGCTTTAAGTGGCGCACGCTGTTCACCGGTTCGGTGCTGCGTCACTGGCGGATGATCCTCGCCTTCACAGTCGGCTCCGCGGCCGTAATCGCCGCGATTGTCTGGATCATGACACCGCACAGCTTTTTCAGCTTCATGTTGAACAACACCCGCTTCTGGCTGTTCGTTATGATCGCCTATCCAATCGTGCTGGTGACGCCGCAGGAGCTGATATTCCGTCCGCTGTTTTTTGAACGTTACGGACATCTCTTTCCAAACAAATGGGTGGCGATTGGCGTCAACAGCGTCCTGTTCGGGCTCGCGCACCTCTTCTACTGGAACTGGCCGGCGGTGGCGCTGACATTCCTGGGCAATTTCTTTTTCGCCTACGCGTATGTCGAGAAACGGTCATTCCCGCTTGCCTGGCTGCTCCACGCGATCGGCGGACAGCTGATCTTTACGATTGGGCTCGGGCTCTATTTCTTCCATGGCGCGATCCCGCGCTGAGCGAACGGGGGCAGAAGATGTGGGAAAAGGTACTCGCCGGCTATTGTGAGCGCGCCGGCCGCCCCGATTTCTGGGCCGAGCCGTTGAACGCCGTCACGAATGGCGCGTTTATCGTCGCGGGGATTGCGCTGCTGGCGCTGCTCTGGCGGGATGCGCGCTCTGGCGGTCGGCCGCAGGAAATGCTGTCCTGGCTGCTCGCGGCGCTGATTGTGGTGATCGGAATCGGCAGTTTTCTATTCCACACGCTGGCGGTGCGCTGGACCGGCTTAGCGGACGTGCTGCCGATTTTTCTGTTCATGCTCACCGCTGTGTTTGCGGTTGCGCGGCGTGCTTTCGGCGCGCCGGCCTGGGCGTCGCTCCTCGCGGCGGCTGGCTTCTTCGGCTTGATGGTCGCCTCTTTCCAACTCCGCGGGCTCATTACCGATCACTTCCTGCGGCAGACGCTCGGCGGGTTGTTTGGATATGGTCCCGCGCTGCTGGTGCTGCTGGGGTCTGGCGCCCTGTTGATCGCGGCTGCGCGGGAGCCTGAGCGCCGCGCCGCCGGCGGTCGGCTCGCGGCGGCGGGGATCGTGTTCATGGCGTCGCTCGCATTTCGCACCGTTGATAAACCGCTTTGCGATGTTTGGACGATCGGCGACGTGAAGCTTGGCGTACATTTCTTGTGGCATCTTCTCAACGCCTTGACGCTCTATCTCACCGCCAGCGCCTTGATCGGCCTCGCCCCCTCGCGCCGCGCCGCCTAATTGCGCGACGGGCGCCGGCGCCTGCTACCCCTGACCGCGGAATGGCTCTACATATTGTAGCGCCATATCCCAGGGGAAGAAAATCCAGGTGTCCTGGCTGACCTCGGTGATAAAGGTGTCGACGATGCCGCGCCCCTTTGGCTTGGCGTACACGGTCGCGAAATGCGCTTTCGGATACAGGCCGCGCACAACCTCCAGCGTCCGTCCGGTGTCCACCAGATCATCGACAACGATCACCCCGTCGCCATCCCGCATCAACTCCGCATCCGGCGCCTTGAGCACCATCGCGTCCGCCTGGGTCTGATGGTCATAGGATTTGACTGCGATGCAATCGACCACCCGGATGTCCAGCTCCCGCGCCACGATGCAGGCCGGCGCCATGCCGCCGCGGGTCACTGCAACAACGGCGCGCCATGCGCCACCCTCGCCGGGACCATGGCGATCCAGCCGCCACGCCAGCGCGCGGCTGTCTCGATGCAGCTGATCCCACGAAACGTGGAAACCTTTTTCATGCGGAAGGCGATCGGGCGACGGGGAGTTCGGATTGCTCATAGGATCTCAGTTCCTGCCTGACGGGCGCTGCGCCGTCGAATTTTAGCGCTTCTCTTCGCCGCTTCCGCGATAAACCGCAAGCAAGGGCGCACTGGACGCGGCGCAATATCTCGACAATTGCCGCAATCCCCGCCTAAGAGACGACGAAACGACACCGTAAAAGGTCCAGACAATGTCACAAGCGCCCAAGAAGGTCGTCCTCGCTTATTCCGGCGGCCTCGACACCTCAATCATCCTCAAATGGCTGCAAGTGGAGCTCGGCTGCGAAGTCGTCACCTTCACCGCAGATCTCGGCCAGGGCGAGGAGCTGGAGCCGGCGCGCAAAAAAGCCGAGATGATGGGCGTGCGGGAAATCTTCATCGAGGATCTCCGCGAAGAGTTTGTGCGCGACTTCGTCTTCCCGATGTTCCGCGCCAATGCGGTGTATGAAGGGCTCTATCTGCTGGGCACATCGATCGCGCGGCCGCTGATCTCCAAACGACTGGTCGAAATCGCGCGCGAAACCGGCGCGGACGCGATCGCCCACGGCGCCACCGGTAAGGGCAATGATCAGGTGCGGTTTGAGCTGGCGGCCTATGCGCTGGAGCCGGACATCAAGGTCATCGCCCCGTGGCGCGACTGGGATCTCAGTTCGCGCACCGAGCTGATTGATTGGGCGGAAAAGCATCAGGTGCCGGTGCCGAAGGATAAGCGCGGCGAAGCGCCGTTCTCGGTTGACGCGAATCTGCTGCACACATCGTCCGAAGGCAAGGTGCTCGAAGATCCGGCGGTAGAGGCGCCGGATTACGTATATCAGCGCACCGTTGATCCGGAGAAAGCGCCGAATGAGCCGGAGCTGATCGAAATCGGCTTCGAAAAAGGCGATGCGGTTAGCATCAACGGCGAGAAGCTGTCGCCAGCGGCGCTGTTGACCAAGCTCAATGAGCTGGGCGGCAAGCATGGCGTTGGACGGCTTGACCTGGTGGAAGGCCGCTATGTCGGCATGAAGAGCCGCGGGATCTATGAAACACCGGGCGGCACTGTCTTGCTGGAGGCGCATCGGGGCATCGAGCAGATCACCCTTGATCGCGGCGCAGGCCATCTAAAAGATGAGCTGATGCCGCGCTATGCTGAGCTGATTTACAATGGCTACTGGTTCAGCCCTGAGCGCGAGATGCTGCAAGCGGCGATCGATAAGAGCCAGGAGCATGTGAGCGGTACGGTCCGCGTCAAGCTCTATAAGGGATCGGCGCAGACGGTCGGCCGTTGGTCAGAGGAGTCGCTGTACTCCGAAAGCCATGTGACCTTCGAGGAGGACGCAGGCGCGTATGATCAGGCGGACGCGCACGGTTTTATCCGCCTTAACGCCCTGCGGCTGCGGCTGCTGGCGATGCGGAATAAGCGGCAGGGCGAATAAGTTCGCATCACCGCCACAACGCCAGCTCGTAAAACCGCGTCGGGAGCTGGCGTTCTGCGCCCTTAGGGTCGAAACCCCTTCAGCAGACGCCGTCAGCCCGGTTTAGGGGCTTGTCGGCTAGAATATCGAGGCGCAGGCGGTGTGGCTCACCGTCAAGCC